>NZ_VFME01000001.1:2187120-2499566 GCF_006714895.1 Gramella sp. Hel_I_59
ATTGATCTTAGCCTTGTCCCGCAGGTATTTCATAATACGCTGATCCATATTAAGGAACGCGATGGTGTCTATGGTATCCAGCATTTCAGAGAGACGGGAGTGATAACTTTCAAAAACAAAATTTCTCCAGCTTTTAAATCTCGCGGTCCATTCTTCCATTTTAGCGATTGGAACCATGATCATGGTAGTATCGGTTTCGGCTACAGCACGAATTTCACTTTTGGTCTGGCCCATGCAGCAATTAAGAGTCATGGCACAGGTATCCCCTCTTTCTATAAAGTAAAGCAGCAATTCATCGCCATCACCGTCTTCACGTAAAATTTTAATAGCGCCATTGAGCAACAGCGGCATCCCGGTAACATAATCGCCAAACTCAATAATTCGCTCCCCTGCATCGATCTTACGAATAGATCCACATTCGGCGATCTCTTCGAGCAATTCTTTTTCAAATAGAAAGCCATAGGCCTCCTGTAATTCGGTCATCATGGGTTAGGATTTTTACCCTTTAAAATTAGCAAGATTATCGAGAACAATTCCCAGCGATTTGGTAGGATACTTCGGAAGCTTCGCTGAAATCGGAAAATATTGGTACTTCAGATGAAAGTTTTATAAAAATTTTAAAGTTATGGGGCCTTCCGAAGAATTCATTTAACGAAGTCTTATTAAGCTTCGGCTCTCTTAAGGCGTAACTTAGTGTTCAAGAAAAATTGCTAAACAAAAAGAAAGAAAATTATGTCTAAGGATTCAAAAATGACCACTATTAACCCAGCAACCGGGAAGGAAATCCAATCTTATGATACGATGACCAATGACGAAATGAACAAGGCGATCGAGTCCTGTCATGAAGCGTTCCTGGAATGGAAAATGAAGCCTGCTGAAGAGCGCGCAAAAATTATTGTTAATATTGGAAAAGAGCTTGACAAGAATAAAGACAAACTTGCCAAATTAATGACAGAGGAAATGGGGAAACTGGAAAAGCAGGGACACCAGGAAATCGAACTCTGTTCAGCTATATGTGACTATACTGCCGAAAACGGACCAAAAAGTCTGCAGGATGAAGAAAGAGAATTGCCAGAAGGTGGAAAAGGTTTTATCACCTACTCTCCAATGGGCGTAATCTACGGAATCCAACCATGGAACTTCCCGACTTACCAGGTAGTACGTTATTCTATCGCCAATCTTATGGCTGGAAATGGAGTATTGCTGAAGCATGCTGAAAACGTAACCGGAACAGGAATTTTACTGGAGCAAATTTATAAGGACGCTGGTTTACCAGAAAATTTATTCAAAACACTGGTGATTTCTCATGACCAGAGTGATGAGGTGATCGAGAACAAGCGAGTGCGCGGAGTTACTCTTACAGGTAGCCCAAGCGCCGGAAGAATTATTGGTGAAAAAGCAGGAAAAGCGCTTAAGAAAACGGTATTGGAACTGGGAAGTAACGATGCTTATATCGTACTTGATGATGCAGATCTTGATCTTGCTGTAAAAACCTGTGTACAGGGACGTCTTTATAACAATGGAGAAACCTGTGTTGCTGCGAAAAGATTTATTGTAGTAGATGCGGTCTATGACAAATTTAGAGATGCCTTTGTAGAGCAAATGAAGAATATGAAGGCTGGAGATCCTACAAGTGAAGATAGCGATCTTGGACCAATGGCCAGAAAGGATTTACGTGAAGAACTTCATGAGCAGGTTGAAGAGAGCGTGAAAAAAGGTGCTAAGATCCTATGTGGAGGAAAACTGCCAGAAGGCGATGGTTTCTATTATCCAGCGACTGTGCTAGAAAATCTTGAGCCAGGTCAACCTGCTTATGATGATGAGCTTTTTGGACCGGTAGCTTCTCTAATCAAAGCTAAAGATACTGATGATGCAATGAGAATTGCGAATGACAGTAGATTTGGTCTTGGTGGAGGAATCTTCTCTAAAGACGAAGCTAAGGCTAAGGAATTAGCACAGAAACATTTTGATACCGGAATGGTATTTATCAACTCCTTTGGACTTGCCAAGCCTAACATGCCATTTGGTGGTGTGAAAGATTCAGGTTATGGTAGAGAACATGGTGGATTTGGATTGCATGAATTCGTAAATGCGAAGTCTGTAATGATGGCATAAGTCATTGTTCAATAATCATATTTATTAAGGGAGCTTCGGCTCCCTTTTTTTGTACCCATTTTAAATATAAACCTCTTAACCAGCACTTTCTGTTTTTAAACGTTTTCACAAGTAATACGGTTTTACGAATCGGATTTTAATTTATGTTTGAAGGTTAATTAAATTCTTATGAAGCAATTAAATTTGTTTCTATTCAGACATAAAAATGCTGAACAGATTGGTATAGACTTTAGGTTCGACATGGAACTAAAAGCACATTTAAAAATGCTGAAGGAAGTGAGATGGAGTCGAACCCATTCCTGTTTCTATATACCATCGGGCAGACAATATCTGGAAAAACTTAGCTCCCACTTCAAAACTATTGAAGTAGAGATGAATACTGCTTTACTGGATTTCTCCAGAATTCCGGATATCGCCATTGTGGAAACTGTTGAAGTAAGACAGGCCATGCGAAAGTTCGTACAGTATTTAAAGGGACTCAGACACAGCCCAAGTACGATCAAAACCTATTCTTCTTTTGTTTACTCATTTCTGAAATTTCATCATGAGAAAGAGAATTACACACATAAGGATGTCGCCAGGTTTATAGAATCTGAAGTTGCTTTGAAACGCTATTCTATAAGTACACACAGGCAATGTATTAGCGCATTAAAACAATATTTTGAATTTAACGAGAACGCGTTATTTGATCTGAATGCCTTGAAGCGTCCCAAGAAAAGCAGTTATTTACCTACGGTTCTAAGCAAGGAAGAGCTAATCGATCTATTGAGACTTACCCGAAATTTAAAGCATCGTAGTATCCTGGCGCTTATATATTCTTCAGGCTTACGAATTGGTGAGCTGATCAATCTTGAGTTGCGGGACTTAGATATTGACAGAAGGCAAATTCTGGTTAGACAGGCAAAAGGTAGGAAAGACCGTTATGTGATGATGGCCGAAAGTTTTCTTCCATTATTGCTAAATTATTTACAAACTTATGAGCCTAAGCGTTACTTCGCTGAAGGTAACGGCGGAAAATACTCCAGTTCCGCAATTCGCAGATTTCTTAAGGATTCCTGCGAAAGAGCAAAGATCAGAAAAAGGGTTACTCCGCATACGTTGCGACATAGTTTTGCTACTCATATGCTGGAGAACGGAACAGATCTTAGATATATTCAGGAACTGCTTGGCCACGCTAAACCGGAAACTACGATGATCTATACTCATGTCACCAAAAAAGATCTGTTGAAAATTGAGAGTCCGCTTGATTCCACCATCAAAAAGCTACTGGAGAAGGGAGATAAAGAACAGTCGGATCTGCGTTTATCCCGAAACATACTCGGATAAAAATGTATATTTGGGTGGATATAACGAGTTGGCAACAAACCAAAAGAAATTTGAACTTAAAGAAAAAATTAAAAATTGCTTCTTAACAAATCAGATCAGTCCAAAAAAGACAAATAACCCGATATACAAAATGAATAAAAAATCACAACTAACTGAGCATTTAGAAAAATACTGCGAATCTTACTCTGAGATTGAGAATAATATTATAATAACAACTACAAAACCTCTCATATTTCAAGTAGATTTTTCAAATAATAAAACTGATATTTCTGCTAAACTGAAAGGCTGGAATTTTCTGACAGGTTTCTTAGAAATGAGATTTGAGAAAGTTGCAAGCTATATATCGATAATGTTGATTCTAATGATTTTGATTACTATGTTTTCATTAGGAATGGTTGAAAATGAAATTGAAAACACCACTGTTCTAATTTCAATTACTTGTATAGTAGTGGCTGCAGTATGGACTTGCCTATTCTATATAAATTATCGAATTAAATATGAAAACATGAAAAATAGGATTGTAGATTGGACCAACTAAGGTCAGTTGCCAACATCGGTTCATCGCAAATAACGGGTATTTTCGAAAAAGTGTAATTTTAGAAACCAGGTGAGAAAACAATTAATCCGACAAGTCCGCGTTCCTACTCCCGCAACTTGCGATAACCGTAACCGTTGTAGCAAATATGTTAAAGAAGATTTTCGTATTTATAACAGTACTAACATTGCAATTAAGTTGCATTGATAAATTCGATCATCCAACGTTCGAAAAACAAGTATCGCACGAAATTTTTCCTCAATTGATGGATTCTTTGCATTTTGATCAACGGTTAAAGTTTCCAATACCTCCTCCTCCACCTCCTAGTGAACCAAACGAACAAGATAAAAATTTCGAGAAATATAAAATTGATTCAGCAGATTTAGAGAAACGAATTAAGAGTTACGAAAAACAAAAAATTGAATTGTATAATGACTCAGTAAAATTAATGACTGCAATTAGGGATTCAACATTATTACTCGATGAAGAAGATAAAAGAGATTTCTTAAACTTTTATAGTCTTAATATTAAAGATATAGACACTGTTAGCATAAATAAGAAATATAAAATTGACATCCGTAGACTAAACGCTGATCCAAAGATTAATTTTATCTATCGATCAAAATTACCTGGAGGAAGAGAAATATGGAACACTGATCATGGATTTTATTTGAACTCCATTGTATCAATAAGCAGAATACAATTTGATAGAAATAGAAAATTTGGTGTGATGACTGCGGGTTATTCGATGGGATTTATGAATGGTGTTGCATTTAGAATTTTTATAAGAAAAAATAATGAAGGTAAATGGGTAATTGATAAAATTCAAACAACATATATTTCGTAATAACATACTTGCAACAACAACGGTTAATCGCCAATAAGCGGCACCGTTAGAAAGAAAATAATTATCTTGACTAACAAACCAATACTAAGCCGACAAATCCGCGTCCCTTACTCCGCCAACTGGCGATAACCGGGACCGTTGTGGCAAATTAAATAGTAAGTTTTTAATATTTAAAGAATAGACGTAACCGTTTATTATCTTCATATTTTTATATTCGTATTACTAACACTATTTCAATCGAAGAATTAAATTTTAATGGATCACATATTAGACCTCATTGACCAGAAAAAAGAATTACATAAATTATTTGAAAAAATTGCTGAAGGAAATTCAATTGCCTTCTTAGGTGCCGGTGCATCAGTAGGTGAAAGGCGATATTTGAGTAAGGAAGTCATAGAGTATTATGAAGATTACCTTGGTGAATCTTTAGGTATATCCGATATAACAAAATTTGTTGATATGTTATCAGCAGATCCTAAATTTGATAGAGCTCATTTCGATGCGGAAGTAGCAAAAATGATTGAAAAATATGAGGTTACTAACGGCCATAAAATTTTCGCATCAATACCGTGGAGAGAAATTATTACAACTAATTATGACCTCCTTGTAGAAAGAGCATATGATGAAGTAAAGTCAACCTCAAATCAGGTTTTTGATTTATACCCTGTAAGAAGACCAAACGATTTTCACTACGGAAAAAGTAATTCAGAAGTAAGATTAATAAAATTAAATGGATGTGTTTCAGATAAAAGAAAGTTTCCATTAGCTTTCTCCAGTGAGGACTTTAAAAAATTAAATAAGTTCTATAAAAAAGTTCTTAATAGTCTGAAAGATTTATCGGATAATGTTTCATTGTTTTCTTTTGGATATTCATTTCAAGATGAATTTGGTAAGGAACTCCTAGAAAAATTTGACTCCTATAATTATCGAGATAGGAAATGGATATTTAATATAGATCCTTATCCGAATGAAAAAATTCTACCCTATTACTCCAAAAATAGAATTTGTATTGTAAAATGTACCTTCCAAGAGTTTTTTGAAAAATATAAAGAATGGCAGGAAGGTGAATATGGAAATGTTGTCAAAAGAAAGAAAATAGCATTCCATAACAGTAGAAATCAACACATAAACCTTCCCAACAAATTAGCTGTAAATCTTGATAACGTTCTGAAGCAATTGAATGAAGATAGCAGGGAAACTTATATAAAAGAAGAAGAATTTTATAAAGGAGAAGAACCAAATTATGGCATAATTAAACGAAATGTAGATGTTGTAAAAAAAGACATTTACGATAAAGTAAACAGTTTTATAATCAAAGAATTGAAAGAAAATCATGATCCATTTTTACCGATTTTCTTTCTAAAAGGTGATTTCGGAATAGGGAAAACAACTTTTACTTTAAGGTTAATCAATGAATTTTCAAAAGACAGAAATTTTGATGTTGTTTCATTTGAAATTTTGGACTTCATCAAACTTAAGAAAGAATACTTAGTTGAATTATTTCAGTATTGCAGTGCTAAAAATATAATACTTTTTTGTGATGAAATTGAAATTGAATCATCCTTTAAATCCTTAATCGAATTAAGGAGAGAACTTAGCATTGAGCAATTTAATGACTTCAACCTTTTTTTTCTCGTCCCAATAAGAGAGAATATATACGAAAAGTACAAGCAACAGAGGCAACTTCAGAAAAGTTATGAAGTTAATATAAATGGAAGCTTCAATAATTTAGAGGTCTCAGAGTTATTAGATAAACTTAAGTCTTGTGGATTAGTAGATTTTAAAGATGAGGCAAGTAAGAGAAGATTACAAGACAAAATAAAGACTCAATACGGTAATGATTCATTCATTTCATTATTGGAAATAGTTACAAACGGTAATCATGTAAGAAATTTACTGTCAGCTTATGAAGAGCTTTCTAAGGAAATGCAATCCGCATTTCTCTATACGGCATTGTTGCATCAATTTAAATTAAAAATGCCTGCTGGATGGTTAAAACAAATTGTTTCAATGGATTGGGAGCAATTTGTAGATAAAGTAGTAAAAGGAGAAGGAAAAGGTATATTAATTCAAGAACATATAAATTCTTATGGTACTGAACCAGATTTATTCTTTAAGACTAAACATCCTGTTATAGCAAAAAATCTAATTAACAAAATTGTTCCTAATAAGGATAAGCAATTCCGGTTATTTGAAACAATGATTAACAAGATATCATATAGTGAAAATAACTCTTATCTCATTAATAATCTGCTTAAGACTATTGAAAGATTAGATAATTATTCCAAATCAAAAATAGAAAGACTTTTTGATCTTGCTTATAATAATTTCTCAGATGATCCTTACTTTTTACTGAGGTACTCCATGAATCTACAATATAGAGGAGGAATTAATAACTTAAAAAAGGCTATTGACCATCTTGTATATGCCGAATCATTTTTAGATCGTAGAAATCACCGCTTTATTCATAGAAGAGCTGTTTTAAATTATAGTATCGCAAGAGCTACTTGGAAAGAAAATAAGCAGAAACTAACTGTAATTAATTTATTCCTTACAGAAGCGAAAGAGTTATTTCAAGTAAAACAATTAATGGATCCCTTTTCTGCCTATGGCTATGTAGATTACATAAAATTGCTAATGTGGGAATTAAAAAAACTAGATTTTGAGAAAGAAGAAAAGATAGCTCACAGTATCAAAATTGAGGAATTATTCGATTTAGCACAAAAAACTGTAACAGATGATATAAATCGAATTTTCAATCTAAAAGCCGAATACACTGAATTTTTACAAAATGAAACATCAGATAAGGAATATTTAAATTATTTAGATGAATTATACGAGGATGCAAATCTTAGGCCCTACGCCTGTATTCTCAAATACAATTATTTAGAAAGCCTAAACGATAATGAAAACTCCGAATTATTAGATGAGTTAATAGTTGAAATGGAACATTATTTAGAAAACAATGAAATAGTGAAATTTCTCTTTAAATACTATGGTAGAAGATTATTTAATCCCAATTATCGCGTTAAACTCTTCAATCTAACAAGAAAACATTCATTTCTTGAGGATGAAATTCCACTTAGGTTTTACTACTTCAACTTTATAGCAGAGTCTTATAACAAACACTTTTCTGAGGGTAGAAAAATGCTAAAAAGTATCAAATTAAAATTTCATGGTTTAAACCCGGCATTTCACTATATATGGTCAGATAATAATGGAGAAGAAGTTTTATTCGATGGACAAATTAGAATGTGGTTTAAAACAAAGTATAAATGTGTGAAAATAACCCAGTTCCAACAATTCATTCCACTTGTGAAGGGTGATTATAGCGATTTAAAAATTAATGAGCCTGTATTAGTAAAACTTCATTTTTACTTAAATGGTATTAAGGCTGAAATTGTATCAAACAAGGAAAAGTAAATTTAACTTGCCACAACATCGGTTCATCGCAAATAACGGGTTTAGCGGAAAATGTATAATTTTAGAAACCAGGAAAGAAAATAGTTAATCCGACAAGTCCGCGTCCCTACTCCCGCAACTTGCGATAACCGTAACCGTTAGCTGCAAGCATCAGAAAAATTCAAATGAAAGAAAAATGACTGAAATATTTATAATTATACTATTTACACTAACAATAATTCTTTGGATATGGGCATTAATCGATATTTATAGGTCACATTTCAAAAATGGAATCTTCAAAATTATATGGTTTATTGCAGTGATAATTTTTCCGATTTTAGGTTCTATAATATATTTCCAGTTTAAAAATAAAATGACTAGCAGACAAAGAAGAAAATTTCAACCAAATTTCAGAAACCAATAAAATAAAAGCTAAGTATTCAAAAATGAGTGAATTCATAGGATTTGTTTTAATAGAAATTATATTCAATTTTATAGGTGCAGTAATAAGATGGTTATTTGGAAATATTTGGAGAACAATTAAAAATAAACGAAAATTTAAATTTTCAGAGTATTTAAACGCACCGAAAAATCCAGATCATTTTGACAATCAAGCCCACGAAACAAATAATGTTATTATTGGAGTAGTTTCAACAATAGTCATCATATTAGTAGTGGTTTTAGTAGAAAGATTATAGTTAAATGCCAGCAGCTAACAACGGTTAATCGCCAATAAGCGGCAGGCTTAGAAAGAAATTAATTAACTTGACCAACAAACCAATACTAAGCCGACAAATACGCGTCCCTTACTCCGCCAACTGGCGATAACCGAAACCGTTGCCCACAATATGCTCAAAAATCTACTATACATATTCGCTACTATCGGATTTTTAAGTATTTGTATTCAAATAGTTCAATTTTTCATAGAAGAAAATCGGACTCAGTCTTATTGGAATAAATGTGAAAAGGTTGAAATTGGAATGAAACTAAATGAAGCAAGAGAAATTATTGGGGATCTAAAATATCAATATTGGACCCAAGATTCTAAGTCTGGAGAAATTATTATCTATGAAAGAAATGGCGAATTAGAATACTCTTTAGAATATGATTTGATATTTGCAGGTTCTGATAATATGCGATTAATTTTCGACCCTAAAACATTAAAAATAACAGACAAATTCTGTGGAGAGTGAAAAATTGGACTATTCTCAACATATATTTTTCCATCTATTTAATCTGCTGCTCAATCTTTACTATTTTCAATTGGCAGACACTGTCTTATGAAGAAGGTTGGGGTGTAGTTTATATGATCGGACTAATGTTATTTGGAGTATTAGGATTAATAATCGATTATCTACTAAGAAAATTAGTGAATGATAAAAAACTTTTAACCTTAATTGATGTTGTAATAATAATTAGCTTTTCAATAGTTTTATTAATAGAACTTCAATTGAATGCATGGAACTAACGCATACAGTGGGCAACAACGGTTAATCGCCAATAAGCGGTACCGTTAGTAAGAAAATAATTATCTTGACCAACAAACTAATACTAAGCCGACAAATCCGCGTCCGTTACTCCGCCAACTTGCGATAACCGGGACCGTTGTACACAATAAAAACATCAATATGATGAAAATTAAATTTCTATTATTTGTAATGTTTACACTATCTATTGGTGCACATGCTCAAGATAATTTCAAGGGAAAGATTATTTACAAATTAGAATTTGAAATATACAATACTGATATTTCTAAAGAAATGTTGACTAAAACATTCGGAACAGGATCAACCTTTTTGTACAAGGACGGTAGATATTTCCAATCATATAATAATGGATCAACTGATTTTGATTTCATGGATTCCAAATCTGGAAAATACTATCGAAAACTTTCTGATAATGATACGTTATTTATATCCGATCCAACGAAAAAGGGCAATTATTCACTAATTAACACAGAAGAAGGTGAAAGCGACGAGAAAGTATTGGGTTACGATTGCAGCTATTTTAAACTCAACGCCCAAATTGATCCTATTAATAAAAAACGTTTTTTAAAGATGTATTACACTAATAAAATTTTAATAGACGGTTCTCTATTTGAGAAAATTGAAAAAAGCTTTGCCAATATTATTTATGGGAGAATGAATTCAATTCCAATCAAGTTTGAAATTGGAGATAGTTCTTTTAAAGTTATCGGTACTGCAACAAAAATTGAGAAAAATTATGAATTTGATCTTGATAATATTATTCAAGAAAAGATAGAATCGTACCCAATAAAAGTAGAACAGTTTTAACTGTGTACAACATCGGTTAATCGCAAATAACGGGTATTGCGGAAAAAGTGTAATTTTAGAAACCAGGAAAGAAAATGTTTAAGCCGACAAGACCGCGTCCCTACTCCCGCAACTTGCGATAACCGTAACCGTTGTGCGTAAGCCGCAAGAAATTCTTCAATCAAATAACAAAATCCATAAAATGAAATTTACCAAAGTATCTATTTACTTGATAATATTTATTCTATTAAATAGCTGTTCTCTAAACAAAGCCGCTAAATATTTAAAGGAAGGTAAAACAGAACAAGAAAACTTCACAAATACTCTTCCTTTTGATTTAAAAAAAGGATGGATAATTGTTCCTGTAGAAATAGAAAATAAGACTTATAGATTTATCCTAGACACTGGAACACCAACCCTTGTATCAAAAGAACTTGCTCAAAGTCTAAATATGAAAGCTATCGATTCAGTAGATGCTTATGATGTTTATAATAAAGGTCAAAAAAATAAATACACAAGAATTGAAAATATTAAAATTGGAAAGACAGATTTTGTTGGAACAGCAGCATTAATTAATGATTTCAACGCTACTGCAATTTGGGCTTCTTTAAATGTTGACGGATTTATAGGTTCAAATTTAATGCAACACGCTATTTGGGATATTGATTTTAAACAAAAACAAATCACCATTACTGATAATGAATCAAACTTAGACCTACCAGATGATTTAATTGAGAATAAAATGTTTATTGGAGTTGCAGGTTTACCTTCCATTGCTTGTAAAATAAATGGAGAAAGAATTTGGAACTTCCCTGTAGATTTAGGTTATAATGGAGGAATAGTTATGCCATTTTCTGATTTTGAAAAGCAAATAGAAAATGGTCAAATTTCAGATTTTAAAAAATCAGATACTCAAGGCATTATTGGTGTTTATGGAAAACAAAATTCTTCCAGAGAATCTTATACTGGAATAATTGATGAAATAGAATTTGGAAATTTTACTATAAAAAATGAAAAGGTATATTCAGAGCAATATTTAAGTAAGATATTTGGCTTGGATTTCTTTAAAAATTATCGTGTAATCCTAAATTGGAACAGTAAAAAAATAAAGTTGATAGAAAATAAAGAAACTACAAATTCTTAGTAACCGGCCAACGCACAACATCGGTTCATCGCAAATAACGGGTTTTGTCGAAAAAGTGTAATTTTAGAAACCAAGAAATAAAATTGTAAATCCGACAAGTCCGCGTCCCTACTCCCGCAACTTGCGATAACCGTAACCGTTATACACAAGTGCTCCGCAACGATTTTAGCTACTAAAAACAATAAGAATCCAAACTGAAAAATTCGAATTTTAAAAGCTTCAATTGATAATTTTCAACTAAGAAGCTTTTGTGAATCGTAAACCTATAAAATCCTGGTTCTATCGAAAATTCTAAAAGATCGTTCAGGAAAGATTTAATAAGTAAAGAAGCTTTTGGTAGCTGCTCAAAAACAAATTAGCTACTAAGAACTTCAATAAAAAGAAACCTAGTACCAAGAAACGGACGCTTACTCGGTCGCAATAATTATTACAAAACGAGCAAGATTTTTCATAAAAGTCAGAGTATTCCCGACAGTGGCATATCTGCCGTTCTCACTCGGCTCTGTCGCACCAGTGTATAACAACGAATATTCGCAATTGTGGCCATTTGAAATAAAATAGTATTTTTAGAAACCAAGAAACAAAAACCTAAGCCGACAAATCCGAATACGTACAACCACAACTGACGATTATTCGAAACCGTTATGCTTTATTAATAACAATGACATGAATAAGATAATTTCAATTTTTTCAGTCCTTATATTTCTATCTTGTAAAGAACAAAAGAAAGAAATCATAGTAGATACTAAAGAACCTGTAAGAGACAATGTAGAGCTTATTGAGATTTATCGAAATGATCAAGCAGACAGATCTGTAGATAATATTGACTGGAGTTTAGTTTCAAAACGAGATAGCATAAGAGAAGAACGACTTTATGAACTGTTAGATTCTAATAAAGTTCAAACTTCGAAAGATTACCGTCACGCCGCGATGATATTTCAACATGGTGGTGATTCAATTGCTTATGGAATGGCAGTTAAATTAATGCGTAAATCTATTGAATTAGATTCTACGGCTGACAAATGGCTTCTAGCTGCCGCCATTGACCGATACTTGCTAAGCAAGAATGAACCTCAAATTTATGGAACTCAGTATCAGAAATTTGGACATGACTCACCATGGGTGATCGGAAAAATGGATACTACAAAAATTTCTGATGAAGAAAGAATTGAATATGGTGTAGAAACTTTAGCCGAACAGAAAGAGAAAGTAAAGCGATTGAACCAAAAAAAGTTGTCAAATCTAAAGCTAGACGGTAAATCTATTGGTGAAATTATTAAAATCGTTAAGTCCCAAGATAAAAGTGATCCTGAGTATGACATTTCCGAAAATGAAATTAATAGTTTTGGATATCGATTAATGGGAGAAGGTAAAAGCGAAGATGCTCTAAAAATCTTTAAACTTAATACACAATTATACCCAAATGGTTTTAATACTTGGGATAGTCTTGGTGAATGCTTTTTAGCTGTTGGAAAAAAAGATGAAGCATTAGAAGCATATCGAAAATCATTAGAGTTAAACCCTGAAAATGAAAATGCAAGAGCAATTATCATTGCGAACAATTAACAAAGCATAACAACGGTTAATCGCCAATAAGCGGTAGCGTTAGAAAGAATATAATTAACTTGACCAACAAACCAATACTAAGCCGACAAATCCGCGTCCCCTACTCCGCCAACTGGCGATAACCGAGACCGTTACCTGCAAGCTGAAGAAACCTATGAACATAAAATATACATTAATAGTAATTCTAACTTTTTTGACTGTTAGTTGTCAATCTCAAACGAATGAAATTGAAGACAAAACAATTGACTATTATTTCGGACAAATAGCGGAATTAGAAATAGACGAACTGATAAATCAAAAAATATTAATTGATAGTTTGACTATTACACCAAAATACAAGGATTCAGCCTCAAACGGATTGAATCAAGATGGATTTTTGAAATATGCTGACATAAAAGCAAACATTTATATGTCCTTCTTTAAAGATTATTTATACCAACAAAAAGTTGAATATAACAACGAGTATTATGTTCTCTACTTTACAATGGCAGGATTTGACGATATGCAATGGGATATTATCAAAATGCCAAAAGATAGTTGGAATGGAAAGGAAAGATTAAGCAGAGAAATAGTAGAAAAAGATAAATCAATAGAAAAAGTCCTTTTTAACTATGACGAAGGAGCTAAAAACACAGAAAATATCCAAATTTTCATTAAAGACGACTATTTGATAATGGAACGTGGAAATCTTTATCATTCATTATATGATTTGAAAAACCAAAAGGTTCTGATTAATGAAGAAAGTCCTTGGCATCAAGCAGAAGGAGATGGAAAGGAAGGATTGAACAAATGGATTAAAGAAAATTTACACGACAAAATTGAACAAACTATTAACGAATAACAGCCAGCAGGTAACAACGGTTAATCGCCAATAGACGGCAGCGTTAGAAAGAAAATAATTAACTTGACCAACAAACTAATACTAAGCCGACAAATCCGCGTCCCCTATTCCGCCAACTGGCGATAACCGAGACCGTTAGCGGTAATTTCTATCAAAAAAATAGTATGAAAAAACTTAATATTCAATTTGAGAATTGCTTTGGAATTGGAAAATTACATCATCAATTCGATTTTGAGAAGAGCAATACACATTTAGTTTATGCTCCCAATGGAACAATGAAAACTTCTTTTGCAAAAACTTTTGAACTCATTTCAAAAGATGATCCTAGGAACAAACCATGTGATAGAATATATAAATCGAGAGTTTCTAAATATGAACTTCTAAATGAAGATTCAACCGTTAATCCAAGTGATATATTAGTTATAAATGCTGAGGACGATAGCTTTGATGCATCAAATAAGATTAGTAGTTTTCTTGCAAGCAAAGAACTTAAAGATGAATATGATAATATATATCAAGAATTAAATGACTTAAAAGTTGAGTTTATCAAAAAATTAAAAATTATTTCGCAAAGTACTGATTGCGAAACTGAATTTATAAATACATTTTCAGAAGATGAAAATTCTGAATTTTTTGAGGTTCTTATTGATCAAGTTGATAATCTAAAAACTGAATATGAAAAATATGATTTTCGGTATAACGATATTTTTGATAAAAAAGGTAATGTCAAGAAATTTCTTGATAAGAATGAAGCTATTTTAGATCAATACGTTAGTGATTACAAAAACATTATATCGAAGTCCAGATTTTTTAAAGAATCTACAACTAACACTTTCGGCACATATCAAGCAAATACTATTATAAAGTCAATTGAAGACAATAGTTTTTTTGAAGCAGGTCATAAATTCGTCTTAGAAGACGGAACAGAAGTTGACAACGCTGAAAATTTAAAAACAATAGTTGAAGAAGAAATCCAGAATATTTTAAGCGATGAAAAGCTAAAAAAATCATTTGAGAAAGTTGACAAGGCGATTGGTTCTAATGCAGAACTAAGGTCTTTTAAAAATGTTATCGAAAAAAATAATTTGATTCTGGTCAAATTGAAAGACTACGACAAATTTAAAAGAGAGGTTTGGATTAATTACTTTTCCGAAATTAAAGAAGAAGCTGAAAAATTAGCAAATTATTACAAAGGCAAAAAAACCAGATTAGAAGAAATTATTGGTGAATCAAAAAAAGAGTTTGAACTGTGGACCAAAATCATAAGAACATTCAATTCTAGATTCCACGTTCCTTTTAAAGTCAATATAGTAAACCAAGAAGATATAATATTAAAGGAAGAAACAGCCAATCTGACTTTCGATTATGCCGACAGAGGTGCAGAAGCTGTCAAACAAAATCGAGAAAATTTACTAAATATTTTAAGTAAAGGTGAGCAAAGAGCTTATTTTATACTTCATTTTTTATTCGAGATTGAAGCAAGAAAATTAAAGCCTGATAAGAATCTATTAATTTTTGATGATGTTGCAGACTCATTTGATTATAAAAATAAGTTCGCAATAATCGAGTACATAAAAGAAATTCACGAACAAGATCATTTCAAAACAATTGTACTCACTCATAATTTTGATTTTTATAGAACTGTTGCTTCAAGATTACATCTAGACAGGGATGTGATTTATATGACCACCAAAGACGTTCAAAATGAAATAACTTTTCATAAAGGTCAATATATAAATGACGTCTTTAGTTATCTCATAAGAAATTACCAAAATCCAAAGTTCTTTATTAGTCTAATAGCCTTTGTTAGGAATCTAATTGAATACAGCGAATCTAAGAGTAACGCCGACTATTTAACTCTTACAAGTTGCCTACATAGAAAGGAAGAATCGGACAATTTGAAAGTGGATCAAATCTTTAATATTTTTAAAAATAAATTAGTTAAACTAGAAGATAAGACTATAGATTTTGGAGATAGTAAGTTGATTGATTTTATTATTGAAACAGCAGATTCAATAGCAGAGGAAAATACGGATGAAATAGCTCTGGAAAATAAAATTTGTCTTGCAATAGCAATTAGACTGCAAGCTGAGAAATATTTAATTGGCAAACTTCCTGATATCGACTTATCCACAATCACGAAAAATCAAACTCAAATTCTTTATAAAGAGTATTGTACAAATCACCCTAATAGTGAAGCTAAAATCACCTTAGATAAAGTGAATTTGATGACTCCAGAAAACATTCACATAAATGCTTTTATGTTTGAACCATTAATAGATATGTCAATAAACCATTTAACTCTACTATATAGAGCAGTAAATAATTTGAACTAAGAAACTACCGCTAACATCGGTTCATCGCAAATAACGGGTTTTGTCGAAAAAGTGTAATTTTAGAAACCAGGAAAGAAAATAGTTAATCCGACAAGTCCGCGTCCCTACTCCCGCAACTTGCGATAACCGTAACCGTTGGCAACAAATTTTAAAGAATGGCAGGAAAACATGACGCTTATTTAGTATGTGAAAATGGACATGGAATTAATAGTTCATTTTATTCAAATCCAGAATTCAATAAAAAGTTCTGTACTACCTGTGGAGCTAAAACAAGGAAAGATTGTCCTAATTGTGGTAATGATATAGAAGGCGAAATTCACTTTGAAAATTTTATTGATTTATCCGGAGGAATAACTCCAGTTCCAGACATTTGCAAATACTGTGGAGAAGATTTTCCATGGAAATCTAAAAAGAAAGAGATTACAAAAAACATTGAAAAGGTTAATAGAGATGATGTACTTCTTTTAGAAACCGTATTTGATAGATTTCATTTAGTTGCTAAGCAAATAAGACAACGCTATAATGACCGAGAAACCCTTGATGTAAAAGATGAATATGATACACAAGATTTACTCCATTCATTACTTAGAATTTATTTTGAAGATATAAGGACAGAAGAATGGAATCCAAGTTATGCAGGAAGCTCAACACGTTCAGATTTTCTATTAAAAAAAGAAGAGATTGTCATTGAGATAAAAAAGACAAGATCTAATTTAAAAGCAAAGCAAATTGGAGAACAACTGATAATCGATATAGCAAAATATAAAACACATCCTAATTGCAAAATTTTATATTGTTTCGTCTATGATCCTGAAGGTTACATCAGTAATCCTAAAGGAATAGAAAACGATTTGAATGACGAGATTTCGGAAATGAAAGTAAAGGTAAAAATTGTGCCTAAGGGACATTAAAATCAGTTGCCAACAACGGTTAATCGCCAATAAGCGGCAGCGCTAGTAAGAAAATAATTATCTTGATCAACAAACCAATACTAAGCCGACAAATCCGCGTCCCTTAATCCGCCAACTGGCGATAACCGAGACCGTTACCCATAATTTTCAACATGAAAATATTACTACTACTATATTTACGATTTTCAATATAAATGATACTGATCATCAACCAATAATACAAGAAATGGGAATATTTGATAAATTTTTCGGCAACAAAGAGCCAGTACAAAATTCAGTAAGATTGATGGATGAAAATCAATTCTGGAAAATAATAGAAAAAACCAAATTTGACGGAAACGGAAATTACGAAAAGCAACAAACGGAATTAAATAAAAATCTTTCAAAATTAACCGCAATCAAAATTCTTGAATTTGATAATAAATTTAGAACATTGCGCGGACAGGCCTACAAATGCGAACTGTGGGCTGGAGCATATATTATGAATGGCGGATGCTCAGACGATTGTTTCTCTGATTTTAGAGATTGGTTAATCGGACAAGGAAAGGAAGTTTACGGAGATGCAATTAGAGACGTCGAAACACTGGTCGAACTTGAATACGATATGGACAGTGACGATTGGGAAGGTTTGAGTTATGTACCAAGAGCCGTTTACGAAAAAAAGACTCGAAATGAGATGCCTGAGGGAATTCAAGAAAATTTTGAAATAACGGGCGAAGAATGGGAAGAAGACGATGCGGAATTGAGTTCTAAATTTCCAAAACTTTACGCAAAATGGGGAATAGAATAATTAAGAAAAATTGTGCATAAAAACTATGGGTAACAACGGTTAATCGCCAATAAGCGGCAGCGTTAGAAAGAAAATAATTAATTTGACCAACAAACCAATACTAAGCCGACAAATCCGCGTCCCCTACTCCGCCAACTGGCGATAACCGAGACCGTTAGCACCAATACGAAAAACAGAATGGGAATATTTGATTTTATATTTGGAAAAACCATTAAAATAGAAGATGAATTCTTTGGAAAAATGGTATTCTCTGAATTCAAGAAAAATCCTGAAAAGAATTATTTTGAATGCAGAAGACATTTCAAACCGACTAACGAAATAATAGAAATCGGAATTGAGGGAAATGTAACTGGACCGACTGAAGTCCAAAAGAACTTTTTTCGAAAAATAGAATCTGAATATGATAAAATCACTTCTTCAATAAAACCAATGATTGAAAATGAATTTCGGAATTGGAAAGAAGATTTTGAAATAGTTGACTTTAATAAGGAATTTAAAGCTGTCTACTTGTATTTACCTCGCTGTGTAAAAGAACCAAAAGTTTGGGAAATAGCATTTGAAAGTGAACACGACTTAAACCACACGTTTACGCTAACAATGAATGACTTGAATGCCACTGAAATATTAATAGATGGATAAAAAAGTACTGGTGCTAACATCGGTTCATCGCAAATAACGGGTATTGCCGAAAAAGTGTAATTTTATAAACCAGAAAAGAAAAGAACTAATCCGACAAGTCCGCGTCCCTACTCCCGCAACTTGCGATAACCGTAAACGTTGGGCACAAGCTTAAATAATAATTATGAGTCAAAAACAAATAGCATTATTTGATGATAGATTTCTAGAATCATTTGCAGGGAAAGGAATTATCTCAGATTCAAAAATTGCAATTATTGAATTAATTGCAAATGCTTGGGATGCCGGGGCAACAAAAGTTGATATAACGTGGCCAATAGAAGATGGTGATAATTTTTCTATACAAGATAATGGGCATGGAATGACTGAAAACGAGTTTAGTTCTCGCTTTCGAACATTAGCATATAATAGAAACAGAGAACAAGGTTCTTATGCTCAAATTCCAGTTGACCATAAAGAGTTAATTAGTAAGCGGCCAACCTTTGGGAGAAACGGTAAAGGTAGATTATCAGGATTTGCGTTTGGTGAATTTTTTCAAGTAAGAACCTGGAAAGATGGAGAAGAAATTTTGTACAAAGTCTTTTCTGACAATTCAAATTTTCTAGCATTTAGAAAATTGGATAATAGACCTAAGAATGGTCATGGTACAGAAGTTTTCGTGAAAAATGCATTAAGACCAAATTTAAGTTTTGAAAATGTAAAAATGGAAATTGGAATGAGGTTCATGACAGATCCACATTTTGAAGTAATTATAAATGGAGAAAAAATTACATTTCTTGATATACCAGAGGAAAATATAGAAAAACTAGAAGTTACAGTAGAAGGAATAGGTACAATTGAAATAACAGTAATCGACGTAAAAGATACCGATAGATCAACTCAGCAACACGGAATTGCTTGGCATGTAAAAAATAGATTAGTAGGAGAATGTACGTGGAAAGGAAGCAGCAACGAACATTTAATTGATGGAAGAAGAATTGCTGCTAAAAGGTATATTTTCATCGTTGAAGCAGATTGCTTAGAAGATGCAGTTACTCCAGATTGGACTAGTTTTTTCCAAACTGATGATAAGTACAAACAAGTATTTCCAGCAGTTCAAGAAAAGATAAGAGATTATCTATTAGAACTTAATAAAGAAAACAGGCAGGAAACCTTTAGAGAAATAGAGGAATCAACTCGACCTCTATTAAAAAGAATTGGTTTAGTAAGTCGTGAAAAATGGGAAACATTCATGACAAATGTTCAAGAAGAATGTCCTTCAATTTCTCAAAACGATTTGGAAAAAGTTGGAAAGTTATTAGCAACATTGGAAAGAACAGAATCTAAATATGATCTTATTTCGATTCTTTCTTCATCTTCAGTAGAAGAATTAGAAGGGCTTAATAAGGTTCTTAAAAAATGGGATATAAATTTCGCAAAGCTAGTTTTAGATGAAGTTGAATATAGAATGACATTAATCGAAAAACTTCAAAGTAGAGTTCTAACTCCGAATTCAGACGAAGTTCAAGATTTACAGCCATTATTTCATCGTGGTTTATGGATTTTTGGACCAGAGTATGAAACCATACAATTCACATCGAATCAAGGAATGACAAAAGTAATTCAAACTATTTTTGGAGTTGAAATGAAAGGTAGCACTAAAAGACCTGATTTTGCAATTCTGGAAGAGAGTACAGTAGGTCTATACAGTTATCCTAAATATGATGAACAAGGTGGTGA
This sequence comes from Gramella sp. Hel_I_59, assembly GCF_006714895.1. Lineage (NCBI taxonomy): Bacteria > Pseudomonadati > Bacteroidota > Flavobacteriia > Flavobacteriales > Flavobacteriaceae > Christiangramia > Gramella sp. Hel_I_59. The sequence goes on from NZ_VFME01000001.1 coordinate 2,207,562, forward strand.
GGTTGGAATAGACAGATTAACAATAGTTGAATTAAAGAGACCTGGTGTTCCATTGGGAAATGAGGAAGTTAATCAATCATGGAAATATGTAAAAGAACTTTTAGATAAAGGACTTTTAAAATCATATTCAAAAGTTACGTGTTTCGTTCTGGGTTCAGAACTTGTACCATATGAAGCTGAGAGAACAACAAAGATGGACGGTTCTGTTATTATACAGCCAATGGACTACGATATTGTAATGAAAAGAGCAAAGAGCCGTTTATTGAATCTTTTTGATAAAGTTAAAAATGCACCTTACCTAGAAAATACTCGAATCAAGGAATATTTAAGGGAAAAGGAACAAATAGAGTTATTCTAGAATAAGCCAGTGCCCAACAACGTATATCGCAAATGGCGGGTTTATTTGAAAAGAACTAAATTAGATTCCATAATAAACAAAACCGTAAAGCCGACAAATCCGCATTCATTATTCCGCGCCACTTGTCGATATACGAGACCGTTAGGATGCAATGCAACAGAGTTAGATGAAAGAACTTAAGCAATTAAAACTTCTATTAATCATTTCTCATTCATTGATACCAATTGCCGCTGGACACGGATTTGGAATTTTACTTCTTTTTGAAATTATAAGTCCAATCAGAATATTCCAGGACGGAATTTTATTTGATTTCAACGCGGACTTTCAAGATAGATTAATGTTTGTAGGATTGGTATCACTCCTGAGTAAAATAATCCTTATATCAAGTCTGATACTAAAGAACTCAAAACTTAAAAATTTATTTACTATTACTGGAGTTTTAATTCTATGGTTAGCAACATTCATTCTGACTAAAAACCCGGATAAAGATTCTTTATCTAATTTACCGATGATGACAAGTTCAATATCATTAATCTTATCGGTAATAGTCCTATTTAAAGTAATGAACAAAGAACTAAAACTAAAGAAGAAAATTATAGCTTAGCACTGCACCTAACATCGGTTCATCGCAAATAACGGGTATTGTCAAAAAAGTGTAATTTTAGAAACCAGAAAAGAAAATAGTTAATCCGACAAGTGCGCGTCCCTACTCCCGCAACTTGCGATAACCGTAACCGTTGTAGCCAATGCACAAAAATTCAGTAAAGAAGATATAATTAATGAAAGTGAGCTTGGTAAAAGGAATGGAATTCATAAAAACAGATAAAATACTGGATATTACATCTTGGTTATTTCTATTAATAATTTGGTTAATAACTGTGATTTTCTATCAAAATCTTCCCAACGAGATTCCTACTCATTTTAACTACCAAGGAATGGCTGACAATTTCGGAAATAGAAAAGAAATTTTTATCCTTCCTATTCTTGCTACTGTACTCAATATTGCTTTGACATTCTTAAGTAAATTTTTGAACTCATCTAACTTTTTAAACAAAAGAAAAGATTTTCAAGATTCAAAAGTTATAAATAAAATTATAAGGTTTTTTAAAGTCGCAATTCCTTTAATCTTTGGGTTAATAATATATCATACTATTGAAATTGCGAAAAACAAATCAAACGGTTTAGGTTATTGGTTATTAATTTTGACTATCATAATTATTAATATTCCGAATTTATACTACATAATTATTTCGATAATTAAAAAAAATAAAATTAAGTAGAAAGCACTGGCAACAACATCGGTTAATCGCAAATAACGGGTATTGCCGAAAAAGTGTAATTTTAGAAACCAGGAAATATAAGAGTTAATCCGACAAGTCCGCGTCCCTACTCCCGCAACTTGCGATAACCGTAACCGTTGGCTTTAATGCTTTAATCAGGTTTAGTACTTTAAATTTATATGAGATTAAAAATAATTTGTCTTTCAATACTAATCATATTGAGTAGCTGTAAACAGAAAGAGAGTATTGATTCCGAACTATTCATTGGAAGGTATAGAATAATAGATCAATTAGTTCCTTATCCATATTTAATTAAAGAGAAAAAAGATTCCATTTATCTTTTAAATCATAATGGCGATACCATTGATAAGATTAAGGAAAAAGGAATAGATTCTAATAAAGAAATCCAGTTCAAAAACAAAAAACTAAAAGTTCTAAAAAAACAAGATGATAATTTTTTTGCTTTTGATTTAATAGATACTACAAACTTCCGATTATATAAAAATGGTCAACCGATTGCAAAATATGGCGCTAGATTTGAGAAAATTAAAGCTAGTAAAAAGCTAAATATTCAAAAAATCAAAGAAGAGATTAAAGATATTATTTGGAAATATGAGGTTATAGAAGATGAAAATAGTAACCCAAATAAGGATTTAAAAATTCGACAAGTATTAAGCTTTGAAAATGATAGCTTGACTATAGTCACAAATTATTATTATAAAAACTCAAAAACCTATTCAGAGTTTGAAAAAAAAGCATATCAAATTTTTCAAATTGATAACGCTAGTTTCCTTTCACTCCAAAAAGAAGATGACAATCCCCAACCTATATTTCAAATAAAATCATTCGATCCAGAAACTATAGAGTTAATAGATTTTTCTTCCAGAGATATCAAGGATATTTCTTTTGTAAAGGATCAAATTAGCCAAGAGGACTTCAAAGAATTAGTTATGAATACTTCTCAATATTCAAATTGTTTTGATGGCTACCAGGGGGAGTACTATTTTGGTAATAATGTAACCTTCAAAAAGGGTAATGAATTCATTCTAGATCATGTAAACGATAATATACCAGAGATCCAACTTAAATCTGGATATATCATAGTTCACTTTAATATTAATTGCAGTGGAGATATTGGTCGATTTGGTCTAATTCAAATGAACAGAGAATTCAAAGAAGCCTCTTATTCAAGAGAAATTATAAAACATCTAATAAATAAAGTGAGTGAATTAAAGGATTTTCCTTCCTCCTACTCCCGGAAGAATTGGCTAAATTATAAAGACGTACATGCGTTCTTAATGTTCAAAATAGATGAAGGTAAAATAGTTGATATATGCCCATAAAACGAAAAATCCTTGGTTTGACAATAGCAGTTTTCCTCTTTAGCTGCAATGAAGAAAAGGCTAAAGATTATTCAACTCTTAGCGAAAACGAAAAGAAAGAATTAGCTGATTGGTATCACAAATCATCAGACTACTTTTTACAACCATCAGAATTATATAGAACGTATAAAGATTCAGCTTTAAAGGTACAACCTAACAATGTTGACTTATTACAAAGACTTTCGTATTCCTACAAGAAAGTAGGAGAACATATCAAAGCCATGGAAATTCTTAACAGAGCTGTCGAAATAGACATTGCAAATGGAAATTCAGGAGCTTTAGAATATAGAGCCTGGACTCTGTTGTACTATTACAAGGATTATGAAGGCACTATTAGAGATGTTGACCAAATAGAAAAGATAACAGGAAGCGCATATAATTCGTGTTGGGGTGAACCTTGTGGTTTTCATAAAGGGCAAGCTTTGTATAAGCTTGAAAATTTTGAACAGGCAATCGAAACGTTTGAAAAGGTTAATGCTGAAGAAGAAAAACTTGGTTTTGACACGAATGACAACCATTTGATATTCTTTTACATAGGTAGATCTTATACAGAGTTGAAAAATTATGAGATGGCAATAAAGTATTACAGAAAATCCCTCGCTTCCGTAGAGAAATTTCCAGAGGCCTATTATCAGTTAGGTTTAGTTTATAAGAAATTAAATCAAAAAGCTAAGGCGGACAAAAATTTCAAACTTGCAAAAACCAATATTAAGTACAGCATGGGTGAACCGTACGTAGAACGAATTGATGAAGTTTTTCCATTTATGATAGATAAGGAGATTGGGAAATAAAGCACTAAAAGCCAACAACGGTTAATCGCCAATAGGTGGCACGATTAGTAAGAAAATAATTAACTTGACCACAAACCAATACTAAGCCGACAAATCAGCGTCCTTTACTCCGCCAACTGGCGATAACCGAGACCGTTGCCAACAATATTTATGAAAGATTTCGCTACAATATTATTCCTGCTATTATATTCTACTATTGCTTTTGCAAATAAAATAGACCGATTGAAAACAACTGAAGACGTCGAAGAATTTGTAAAAAAAATTGAGCCAATTTTTACAAAATATAAATATTTGAATTACGAATTACTATCGACTGATAAACTCACTCAAAAACTAAATTGTCATGGAATATTTCGTAAATGGGGAATTAGAAACTGGGAAAAAGTTGACATAAATAATGACGGTAATACAGATTTAATATACATCATTGAATCTGACAACAGCTTTGATTCCTATTTAATTTTGGATAATGGTTTCTACAAATATAAAAATGTACGTCTTTCGAGAAACGTATTCGAAAATTGTGAGCTTTTCAAGCCAGTTAAAATTGACAATAAAAATTACCTACAATCATATATTATAAAACATAAGGCAATTACTTCATTTGAATACGAAGAAGTTATACGTATTGATACTTTAGAATATAAATATGATAATTTCGTGGAAATACAAGATGAGCCTGCAAATTACCAAATAGATACTATTAAGTATAGTACGAGTAGCTGCTTGGGTAGTTGCCCAATTTTCAATATAACAATCACGGCAAAAGGAGAGATTTTTTACAAAGGTGAATGGTATGTAGAAGAGGAAGGTAAAAGAACTGTAGCAAATGGGAAACGGGAATTTCAACTAATAAAAGACATACTAAACTCTATCAAAGTTAAGGAATTAGAAAACAACTACTCAGTTTCGTGGACTGATGACCAAACTTCACTTTTAGAAATTCACTTTAAAGATGGTCAAATAAAAAAAATTAGAGATTATGGATTACAGGGTACATTTGGATTAGCCACATTGTACGATAGATTAAAAAATATTGCTTTAACTACTAATTGGGATTAAATACTGTTGGCAACAACGGTTAATCGCCAATAAGCGGCAGCATAAGATAGAAAATAATTAACTTGACCAACGAACCAACACTAAGCCGACAAACCCGCGTCCCTTAATCCACCAACTGGCGATAACCGAGACAGTTGCCTGCAATTCACCAATAGTATTACAAAGAAGAAAAATGAAATGTTATATAATAGTGGAGAATATCCAAACTGACATCATTGAAAAAGTGTTGATGAATTTAGCAAATCTGTATGCTAGTACAGAGTTTGTCAGAGGAATTGAGCTATTCAGAAAAAAAGGTTCTACTGATTCATTCTTAATCTTATTCACCAATACTCCTGACATTGAAAGATTCAATTACTTCGTAAATTATATTGAATATCCAATAGGGCTTGAAAATCACTCACCATTTACTCGGGGTTTTTATAGAACTGATCAGATTGATGAAGATTACGACTTTAAAAACGGCGATTGGATAATGGTTTTCATTTCTAAGACTGATAAAGAATATGACAATGTTCATATTACGAATAGCTCTAATCGAAACTACGTCTTTGATTTTGGAGGCTCAGTAAAAGCCCTTGATTCAATTGAGGAAAAATTTGAATTGATCGCTACAGATATTGAAAATTATAATCATATAATTGATATTTATCCAAGTGAGGACTTTGAACAGAAAAATCACAAAACCTGGTGGAAGTTTTGGTAAAAAGTAAAGGCTAGTTAACTATTAAGTTTTTTAATAATATTTAGTATCCTAAAGAACTGCAGGCAACATCGGTTGATCGCAAATAACGGGTTTTGTCGAAAAAGTGTAATTTTAGAAACCAGGAGAGAAAACATCTAATCCGACAAGTCCGCGTCCTTACTCCCGCAACTTGCGATAACCGAGACCGTTATATAAAATTGCACATTTGAGTTTTAGTTTAATAATTTTTTGATTTTGAATAAGAATGAATAACAACATTTCTAAGAAAACTGACTATAAAGAGCTTTCTGTTTGGATCTTCTCAATTTTCTGTATCTCGCTTTTACTAATATTCTGTATAACGGAATTTCTGAGAGGAGTTTTGAATGAATGGCTATTTAAAAATAGCAGATTATTTCTCGTGCTACTCACTGTAGGAGTTGTAGTTATGTCATTTGTAAACTCTCTGAAACTCCTGAGAAGAAAAGATGCGTCAAAAAATGTGAAATGGATTGTATTAAGCTCTATACCATTTGTACTATTTACGATGGCTTTCCTATTAGCATTTAACTGGAAGAATATAATAGAATCATATTTCAATTAATATGAACTCTAAACATGTTTTTAGTTTGTGCAACTTTAAATAACAGCGGTTGATCGCAAATAACGGGTTTAACCAAAAAAGTGTAATTTTAGTAACCAGGAAAGAAATTGGTTAATCCGACAAGTCCGCGTCCCTACTCCCGCAACTTGCGATAACCGCAACCGTTGGCAAAAATTTTAAATTAAGATTCAATAAATAACAAATATTATGGGTGAATGGTCAAAAAAAATAGGAGAAAAGGGAGAAGAAATTGTCGACTATTTTTTTAAAGAAATATTAGGATACAATTCAGTACTAGCCGGAGAAAGTATTAAGTGTATTAAAGGAGAAAAACATAAGGTTAGCAAAAGCGATAAAACTACTCACGGAATTGATGGTTTAATAAGTGCTAAAAGTCCTTTGGAAGATAATATATTAGATATAGGAGTTATATCATCAAAATTCACATCTAAGGAATATCCAAATTCTCCGAAGTCGAAATTTAAAGAACATATAGTGGATTTAGCGCACACTTTAGAGTGCTTTAAATTTTCAAAACTATATGCAGAAACTAATAAAAAATACACACAAATTGATAGAACGAATATTACAGGAATTTTGGTTTGGACTTCAAATGGTAGTCCAGAAACAGAATCAATAATTCCAAAGGTTTCAAATTCTTTATTAGATAATGACTTAATTTTTGAAAAAATAATTGTTATAGACAATGATAGAATAAATTTTTATGTTGAAACAGTTTTAAATGCAAAGGAAAAATTTGGAGAAAATAATGTTCAGTTTATCTATCACAATACTAATTTGAATAATTCCAGTCTGCCAACAAATAGTTACGGTAAATTTTTGCCGATAAATTACATATTTTCAAATCTAATTCCATTGAGAATAGAAAATGGCAATAACATAGATCTTGTTTTATTTTCTAAAGATAATTTTGATATAGAAAATTTTTCACAGCTTCTTGCCTTTGCCAAAAATTTTGATCATTTAGATTCTACACAAAGAGTAATAATATCCTACCCCGAATTCAACGAACTAATAGACACCCCAGGAATCAGTTCAGTACTTTCTGATTTTAATCATTATAAATTAAATAAGAATCTATTTGTAAGAACGCATTTATCCAATTTTAAAAATCTCTCCTAATGAATATTAAGATTTTACCTCAAGGTGATAGAATAAGGCAATTATTAACTAAATCAAATATTACCAACACTAACATCAATACATTATTGAGGGAAAAAGGTGTTTTTCTAGGTAATAATGAAAAGAATGATTCTATTCCAAATTTAATGAAGACCATTGTGAGTCCTAATGAATTTAGAGAGCTATACGACACTCAAAAAAATAAAGAGGACTCTATAAAACTTCGTACTGCAACTATAAAATGCAAAAAAGGGATTGACTTAACCAGTGTTTTTGCAGAGGACATTAACATAAAACAGAAAATTGAAGAAATTTATGAATATCAGCCAAACTTTAAACTGGATATAAATCCACACCCATATTTTGAGGATGACAAAGTTTTTTATGAATATAAAATTGAACGAGATAATTTACTTCAAGATTGGACAAACAATAAGTCATACCATAAAGGTGCTGTTATAGTGAGCAAATCTGATAGTGGCAATTTGGAATTAACAGTTGAGCAAAACTCAACTTCAAAGGAAACTCACATTATAAATGAACTTTTGACTAAGGAAATAAGAAATATTCTTGAAAGTAAAAAATTAATTGCAGAAGATGATGATTTTATAAGAATAAAATTTAATGATTTCGACAATAGTTCAAGAATTCAATTTTTATATTCCTTCGCACGAGATTTTTGTATCTATTTAGACTTTAAATCCATTACTGATATTAACGTAATGTTGGATGAAAACGAAGAGTCCCACAAAGATGTAAAGTTATTTTTAGACGAAATAGATTCTTTAAAATTGAATGGGAAAGTGCTACAAAATCATATTCTTCTCAAGAATAATTCTTACCACCCCAAATTAATATTTGCAGCAATTTTATTAAGATATAAATTTAATATCGATGGCGTGAAAGGAGTTTGTACAATTGATATATCATTTCCAGAATACATAAGTAGAAGAGATGAAAATTCAGAACTTCAAATTTCTATAAATTTCAACATTGATCGGGAACACAGAAAAATTGCTACTGAAACACAATTACGTAAGAAACTCTACAAATTTGTCGAAAGAAATAAATTCGACAGTTACAATAAGCAAAAATCACAATAAAACTTTAGCCAACATCGGTTAATCGCAAATAACGGGTATAACCGAAAAAGTGTAATTTTAGAAACCAAGAAAGAAAATGGATAAGCCGACAAATCCGCAGGCCTACTCCCGCGACTTGCGATAACCGTAACCGTTAGCCACAATTACAATATTGCGATTCGTTGATCCAATTTCCTCTTTTGATCTGTGAAATGCTTCATTATGGAAGCTTATATCATATTGTAAATTTTAATTCTCAATTACTTTTACAATTCATCTATTAAATTCTACAGTACAGTAGAAGAAAAATTAATCAATCTGAATTTATATTCATCTTTGATAAAAACCTATCTAAGATGCCACACGATTCAATTGGATGGATACATACTATTTTCGCCATCATCGCATTAATAACTGGAAGTTTAATTTTGATCAACCGAAAGGGAACTGAATTTCATGTAAGAACAGGAAGAATTTATGGTGTTTCGATGCTTATAGTTTGCGCATCAGCGTTCTCAATATATCGTGTGCACAATGCATTCGGAGTGCTACATTTTTTCGCAATTATTAGCACAGTTACACTCATTCTGGGAATGATTCCATTATACAAAAAGGGTTTTAAACAACCAATTGTATCACATTTATCTTGGATGTATTGGTCGATTATTGGACTATATTGTGCTTTTGCAGCAGAAATTTTTACGCGCTTGCCACTTATTCTCAATCTCAAAAACAGCTATGGAATTTTTTATCTCTTAATCGGTCTATCTACTGGAATTGTCGGGATGACTGGAAGCTGGTATTTTAAAAAGAAAAAAAACACTTGGGAAATAAAGTATAGTAAACCTAGAAATAACTAGAAATGTAACTGTGGCTAACAACGAATATTCGCAATTGTGGCCATTTCAAATAAAATAGTATTTTTAGTAACCAAGAATTTAAATCCTAAGCCGACTAATCCGAATACCTTCAACCACAACTGACGATTATTCGAGACCGTTAGGCACAATTAACCAACAAAAAATAGAATTTTTATGAGTGATGAGTCAAATGTAAACGCTTTAATTAATTTAGGGCAAGGTAAAGTAGTTCAGAAAGTATATGAAGACCTACTAAGTGAGCCGAGTAAAAAAGCTGGTCAAGCTCTTAGTACAATTGTAAATATTGGAAATACAGCATTGTGGCCTGTAAAATGGTTTAATGAAAGAACTCGATTATACTTTGAAAATAATTTAGAAAAATACGAAAAGAAACTAGAAGAAATTCCTGAAGAAGAGATTTCTGAAGTACCAACTGAAATTTCAAATCCTATTTTAGACAGGTTTTCATATGTTTCTAATGAAGAACTAAGTGACGCATTCGTCAAGCTATTAGCAAGTGCATCATCTACAAAAAATGCAAAAGATGCTCATCCTGGTTTTATTCAAATCATTGATCGTATTTCCCCAGATGAAGCTAAAATTTTAAAATATTTGTCTAATAATAGTGCGATTCCGATTGTTGATATTAAACATCATAATGTTCCGGAAAAACCTAGTCAATATCAACTTGCTATTAAAGAGGAAACAGGCCTGAATCAAAAATTGGATTTAAATTTCCCTGAGAATATAGTCACATATTTAAATAATCTAGAATCTTTAGGTTTAATAGCTAAAAGATCTTATTATTTGACTTATTTAGAATCTGAATTTGATGAAATAATGAAAAACATTGAACCAATTATAAAATCTGTTTTTGAAAAATATGACGATAATGAATTGAAGAAAGCAAAAAAAGAAGATAAAGGAATGTATGAAAAAACTAATTTCGGTAATATGTTCATAAGAGCTTGTATCCAAGGTTAACTGTGCCTAACATCGGTTCATCGCAAATAACGGGTTTTGTCGAAAAAGTGTAATTTTAGAAACCAAGAAAGAAAATTGTAAATCCGACAAGTCCGCGTCCCTACTCCCGCAACTTGCGATAACCGTAACCGTTGTAGCAAATATGTTAAAGAAAATTTTCGTTTTCATAACCGTCCTAACATTGCTTTCTAGTTGCAATGAAAAATTCGATCATTTAAAGTTCGAAAAGGAAGTAGCATATGAAATTTTCCCACAATTAATGGATTCAATTCATTCAGATTCAAGAATAAAATTACCGACTCCACCTCCTCCACCAATAGATGATAACGAAAGTCCAATAATTGATACTATCTCCTGGGAACAATTTCAAAAAGATATAGAACGACAAGAAAGAGAACTATATCAAGATTCTGTAAAATTAGTTATTGCAATTTCTGATTCTACATTAATACTTGAGCAAAATGACAAAAATTATCTTTTAAAACATTTTGATTTAGATGAGAATTCGTTGGACACCACCAATATTGATAGCAGATATAAAATAAAGTTAGAAAAGCTTAAGGCCGACGATAAAATCAGATTTAAATATTCTTCAGAATTTCCAGAAGGATCCAAAACTTGGAAATCTGATTATCAATTCTTTTTAAATGCTGTAGTCAGTTATGGTAGAATCCAATTTGACAAAACACTTTCTTTTGGTGTTCTAACAACTAGATATACCAGTGGCCCTTTAAGTGGAGGTAGATATAGAATTTTTATAAAGAAAGAAAATAATCGTTGGATAATAGATAAAATCGTACTAACAGCGGTAGCGTAGCAACATACTTGCAACAACAACGGTTCATCGCCAATAAGCGGCACCGTTAGAAAGAAAATAATTATCTTGACCAACAAACTAATACTAAGCCGACAAATCCGCGTCCCTTACTCCGCCAACTGGCGATAACCGGGACCGTTGTGCATAATTTTATATTTGAGATTTGAAGTACTACAAAAGAATTTTCCTATTAACTTTTACAATAATAACATTGTTCAGTTGTAAAAAAGCAGATAATAAAAAGAATACAAAAGATGAAGTTCCTATATCAAATTTCAGTGCTAAACAACAAGATTCTTTAAAAGATCTTTACGTTAAAAATAAAGCTAAAAACTTTCCTTTGTATTCCCAAGAAAGACAAGCTGCAATAGATGAAGGACTAAAGGTAGATTCCACTATAGCCTATTTTTGGCAACAGAAAGCCATGCCACTTTTCAAGCAAAGAAAATATGAAATAGGAATGGACTTTATTGATGAAGCTGTAAAATATGATAGAAAAAGATATCAAGATTATAGAGCATTTATAAAGTGTATTTTCAGTAAACAATACAGAGAAGCAATTGCCGACTTTAAAGATTATCAAGAAGAATTTGGATATGGTTTTGTAATGGATCATTCCTATGATTTTTATATAGCATTAAGTTACCTGCAACTCAATGAATTTGAAAAAGCAGAAAAATTATTTGAAAAAGATTATAAGAGAACTATAGAAAAAGATGGAAGAGGTTGGTTACATCACTTAGATCTTTTCTACTATGGAATCAGCAAATATGAACAAAAAAAGAATAAACAAGCTTTAGATTTATTCAATCAGGCTCTAGATATTTATCCTCAGTTTTCAGATGTTCAATATTACAAGGCGGTAACACTTTTAAAATTAGGTGAAAAAGAAGAGGCTACTAAAGTTTACCAAGAAGCCATCAAAAATGCAGATAAAGGATATACAATTAATGAAGATAATGCCATTTATGAAATATATCCATATCAAATGAGGTGGTAATAAAACTAAGCACAACAACGGTTAATCGCCAATAAGCGGCAACGTTAGTAAGAAAATAATTAACTTGATCAACGAAGCAATACTAATCCGACAAATCCGCGTCCCCTACTCCGCCAACTGGCGATAACCGGGACCGTTGCAAACAATTTTAAACCAAAATTCATGTCAAAAAACAATTCTCTTTTATTACTTCTATTCACATTTTTAATCCTTTCGTGCTCTGAATCTGATAATGAAATAAAAGAAGAAAGTAACCAAGAAGAAAAAGTATACTTAAAATCAATTGATCTGGGTAGTTCTGCATTTTACAATTTTTATTATAACAATGAAAACAGTGTTGATTACGTAGAATTAGAGGGTACTCAAAATGATTTCACTAAAAAATTCTATTACGAAAATGGTAAAATAAAACGTGCTGAATACTTTGACGAAAATGGAAATCCAACTGGAAGTAAAGAAGTTTATGTATACGAAAACAATCAGATAATAGAAAGACAAGATTATTTATCCAGTGGTGAAGTTGATGAAATATACCAATATACTTACAATGAAAATCTACTTGAAACAATAAATTATAAAGGTTTCAACCAAACTGAATTATCACCATTAGAAAAAATTGAATATGATTCAGAAGGAAGAATTATTTCTAGAGAAAATTTACAATCTAATATCATTACCAATTACTCATACGATCATCAGAAAAGTCCATTCTTAAACTTTGAACCCAACATCGTTTTGATAGATGATTTCACAGGCTTTGTAAACAATCCTATTTCTATAGAAAAGATTAATGGAGAAAGTACCGAAATAATTAACCAAATAAATTTAAGCTATGAATACAACATTTTAAATTTTCCAATAAAGAGAACTGGAAATGATCAAAATTGGGAATATACTTATTATTAATGATTGATATCTAAAACTGTTTGCAACATCGGTTCATCGCCAATAACGGGTTTTACCGAAAAAGAGTAATTTTAGAAACCAAGAATTAAAAGAGTTAATCCGACAAGTCCGCGTCCCTACTCCCGTAACTTGCGATAACCGTAACAGTTGTACCAAATTATTTTAAAGAAAAATCCAACTATGCAAGCTCCAAAAATCTTAATTATTCTTATCATAATATTTTCAACTTCAATTAATTATTCTCAAAGTAATTCCAACGTAGAAGAAAAGATAGATTCATTTTTGAATGATTTATCAGGAGAAGACTTTTCAGGAACAATATTAGTTGCTAAGAATGATAGTGTTATACAGAAGAGAGCTTATGGCCTATCCAGTAAAGAATTAAAAGTTAAAAACGAAATTGATACGAAATTCAATATAGCATCGATTACTAAAACTTTTACTGCAGTTGCAATACTACAATTATACGAGGAAGGAAAGATTGATTTAAACACACCAATAGGAAAGTATTTAAAAGATTATCCTAACGAGAAAATCAGAAAGTCTGCAACAATTTCTCAATTATTGACTCATACTGCAGGACTCCCGAACTTTTATGTAACTAACTTCTTAGATAAATGTAAGTTTGATTTTAAAGAAGTTAAAGACTTTTTACCTCTATTTGAAAATGAACCATTACTAGCAGAACCAGGAGAAGAATATAATTATGATGCTGCAGGTTATGTTTTACTTGGTTTAATTATAGAAGAAGTTACTGGTTCAAGTTATTATGACTATGTGAAAGAAAATATCTTCCAAGAAGCTAAAATGTCAAACACTGCAGCCTTTAATGTAGATGCCACAATTGAAAATAAAGCGAATGGTTACACTTTTGCCGGAGATACCACCAAACCTTTAAAGAACAATATATTCTACTTATCAAAAGCCTCGCCCGGAGGATTCCATTATTCAACAGTTGAAGATCTTTTCAACTTCAATAAAGCGTTATTTAATAACAAGTTGATTAACCAGAAGACGTTGGATTTGATGATCGAACCCAGAGTTAAAGGTTACAATACTCATTTAGGATATGGTATTGATGTAGATAAGCGATATAATGAAATTATCTTAGGTCACAGCGGGGGCTGGTATGGAATTAGTGGAGAAATAATCTATCTTCCAAAATCGGATTATACAATAACAATTTTATCAAATGTAGATTCAAATATGGATTCTGGAAAAGCGATGGTTTCGGACTTTTTCAAATCTCTATTAGCAGGAAAGATTGAGTAGAAATAACTTGGTACAACATCGGTTCATCGCAAATAACGGGTAGTTAGCTGAAAATTGTTATTTTAGAGACCAATTATTAAAACAACTAATCCGACAAATCCGCGTCCTTATTCCCGCAACTTGCGATAACCGTAACCGTTGTGAGCAATTTTGCAAGAAAATTTTCGTGAATGAAATTTCATATAACTAAACTTGATAATAATTGGTATTCAATTAAAATTGAAGATGAAAGTTTTGTATTCGAATTTTATGCTTCAGGTATTCCTGAAAACCCAATAAATAATCTCTGTCAAAACTTGATCCTTACTATCAATGGATTTGATACAACAAGCAGATTTAACTTGGAACCACAGGTATATATATTAAAATTGAAAATAAATCAAAATCAATATTATTTAGAAATTTTTAATCCAAAAAAGGATAATTCAATATTTTCGAAATCTGGAAACTTTGAGAAGATTATTTTGCCAATTTATCGAGGAATCAAAAAACTAACAAGTATCAATAATTCTTCGGAAGAAATAAACTTTGAAAAAGTTAAAAAACTAGAGAATTTAGTTCGCGAAAAGAAATCAGAAAATAAATTCCAAGTTGACGCAAATAATATTGTGGATTGGAAATCATTCCATAAGGAGTTTAGAAATGAGCTAAAATTTCCAGATTATTATGGGGAAAATATGGATGCGTGGATTGACTGCATAGATGACATATCCGAAAAATCAGATGTCGTAATTAGAATAAAAAACAGCCGAAATCTGAAAAATAAAAATCCTGAAATTTTAAAAAGCTTGATAGAATGTTCTCAATTTGTAAATACAAGAAAAATTGATCAAGGAGAAAAGAACAGGGTGATTTTGAATTTAGAATAATAATAAAATTGAATAGCAAAACGGCTCACAACAACGGTTCATCGCCAATAAGCGGTAGCATTAGAACGAAAATAATTAACTTGACCAACTGACCAATACTAAGCCGACAAATCCGCGTTCCTTACTCCGCCAACTGGCGATAACCGAGACCGTTGTAAAGCATTAAAATGAAAATATGAACAAAACAATAAATCTTCAGAAAAACCTAATCATATTTGGAATACCATTTCTGATTATTGGATTGATGATTTTCATTGCGAAATCACAACTATTTATAAATAACTCAAATAATCTAGCCACAGGAATAACGTTTGACTTATTATTGACAGTGCCGTTTATATATTTTTTGCTAATTAGAAAAACAAATATTCCTAAAACAACGGTAATTCCATTTTTAATACTCGGAATCGTAATAAGTTCAATTATTCTCCCATCAGAAAATCAGTATTATTTAAATCTTTTTAAAACTTGGGTACTCCCTATCGTTGAAATATCAATTCTATCATTTGTAATATACAATGTCAGAAAAGGAATAAAACACTACAACTTAAACAAAACCGAATCGTTTGATTTTTTTACCACATTAAAGAACACTTGTTATGAAATACTTCCCAAAGGATTTGTAATCCCTTTTGTTACAGAAATTGCGGTTTTTTATTATGGGTTTATTTATTGGAAAAAAAGAGATTTAAAAGAAAATGAGTTTTCTTACCACAAAGAAAGCGGCACAATCGCATTAATGATTGTAATCATATTTTTAGTAGCAATTGAAACGGCTGTAATACACATTTTATTAGCAAAATGGAGCAATACTGCTGCTTGGATTTTGACATTTTTAAGTATTTACACTGGAATTCAAATTTTCGGATTCTTAAAATCAATGTTTAAAAGACCAATATCAATAGAAAATAACAAACTATTTCTTAGATATGGAATTATGAAGGAGGCCACCATTAATATAGAAGATATCGAAAGTATAGAAGTATCATCAAAAGATGTAGAGCTAAATAAGGAAACTCGGAATCTATCTTTTTTAGGAGAATTAGAAAGTCATAACTTAATTATTAGGTTAAAAAAAGAAAATACATTAATTGGATTATACGGAATGAAAAGAAAATTTAAGAATCTAACATTTCACGTGGACGATAAAATTAAATTTAAAGATCTAGTAATTAACGCTTTACAACAACGGTTCATCGCCAATAAGCGGCAGCGTTAGTAAGAAAATAATTAACTTGCCCAACGAACCAATACTAAGCCGACAAATCCGCGTTCCTTACTCCGCCAACTGGCGATAACCGGGACCGTTGCCCACAATTTATATGGAAGAATCAGAAATCATTTATAAATACAAAGATTTTAAGGAAGAATACAGTAAAAAAATATTACTTGAAAATGAGCTATTCCTATCAAGTTTAATAAGTTTTAATGATCCATTTGACTGCAAGATTCCACCTTGTCTAGAACTTTTAGAAACAAAAGAAAGAGCATTTGAATATGCAGAAAGAATATTATCTAATCAAAAACTAAAAATTTTATTGGATGGACAAGATTTCGAAAAAGTTTCGGAAAACTACAAAAACTCTATGTGGAAAAATCCTGAAATTATTCAAAAAAATATAAGTGAAGTTAGTATTGATACACAAAGTAAAATTTTAGGAATACTCTGTTTGACTAAAAAATGGAATGATATATTAATGTGGAGTCATTATGGACAAAATCATCAAGGAATTTGTTATGGTTTTGATTTTAAATCCATAACTAATTCAAAAAACTTTCACTACGGTGGTTCTGTTAAATACACAAATACATATCCTTTGATAGATCCGATAGATGCAATTCTACCAGAAACATATAAACTTCAAACCCATTATAAAGCTAAAAAATGGAAATATGAAAAAGAGTATAGATTAGTAAAAATATATGATCAGGATATAGAACCTTTTTCGGAACAGAGAAAATTCAAAATTCCTGATTCCTTTTTTAAGGAGATAATAATTGGTGCAGAATTCCCTAATAATGAAATCCAAAAAATAATTGATATTGCTAAAGCAAAAAAAATTGCGCTCTTTAAGGCTAAAAAAGCAGATTGGAAATTTGAATTGAAAAGAGAAAGAATCATTTAATAAACTGTGGGCAACAACGGTTAATCGCCAATAAGCGGCACCGATAGTAAGAAGATAATTGACTTGACCAAAATACCAAAACTAAGCCGACTAATCCGCGTCCCTTACTCCGCCAACTGGCGATAACCGGGACCGTTAGCAATAATTATTTAACCGAGAAACTGCTTGAGAATATTTATAATCTTAATTCTAATTTGTGTTCAAAGTCTAACAGCTCAGGAAATCAGAGGTATCGTTTACGAATCAGATGAAAGAGTATCGGATTTTGAAATTGTAAATATGAATAGCGGAATTTCTTCTACTACGAATCAAGAAGGATATTTTTCTATATCAAGTGACTTAGGAGACACTTTAGTATTTAAATCGATTCAATTTGAACAACAAATACTGATAGTTGATGAAAATCATTTACAAACAACTTTAGTAATTGAACTTAAGAAGATAGTTAACTTATTAGATGAAGTAAATATTAGTTCGTCTTCAGAGGAATTTAATGTGAAAACGGCAAATAGAGAATTAAAAAAAACAATTCAAACGGATCTAGAAAAGAATTGGTTTATATACTATCCACCAAATCCTAAAGGAAATCTATTAGCTAGTATTATACCAGGTAACAAGAAGTCAGTTCCTAAAAAATCTGAGATACGAATTATTCGCTTAAATGATTATGTAGAATTATTTGCGTCGGACGATACTTTAAATTGTGAGTATTTAAAAAATTCTTTTGGGATTCCCGAAAACGGATGTAATATATTTTTGGATTATTTAGAATCTAAATCATTAAATTATGAGTTATTAGGCCCAACAAGGCGTCTAGATTTGATACAAAAGATTTATGAAGCAAGCCAAGAATATATAGTTATACTAGAAAGTAAGTAACGCAAATAACTATTGCTAACATCGGTTCATCGCCAATAAGCGGCACCGTTAGAAAGAAAATAATTATCTTGACCAACAAACCAACACTAAGCCGACAAATCCGCGTGCCTTACTCCGCCAACTGGCGATAACCGAGACCGTTGCCAAGCATTTTGATGAGAAAAATCCTATACATATTAATGCCTATTCTGACTTTTAGTAGTTGTGAATCATACCTAGAGCAAAAAGAACCTGAAATTCAAAAAGTTTATTCTGACCATTTTACAGAATTAAGAAATGAAGAAAATTTCAAAATTATAAATATCGATTCTTTTCAGAATTTTAAGGAATTGACTTCAAAAATGGGGGAATGCACATGTCAAGATTTAATGTCCGGACTAAGTTTTACAGTTAATGATAAAAAGTTCTTTTTGACCGGATTCTCGGAGTGCCCAACATTTAATGGAGTTGCGTGTTATTTTAGAAGAAACACCATAATGATAAAAAATGATTCAATTGTTACAGATCTATTTAATAAAAAGAAAGTCCCAATTGAAGAATTAGGAACCGAATTGAATGATATCATTTCTAAACCACATAATTTTAAATATAATAAACAGGTTTTAAAACCTGCATTAATTCATCTGTATATTGATGAAAATCAAAATATAAATCAGACCAAAAAAGTTTTAAAAGAAATTATAGAAAATTTTCAAAAAATAAATTCGAATCAAAAGTCTAACTTTTTCGAATACAATATACTATTTGAAGATTTTGATAGAACGAATTTTCCGCCTCCACCACCACCTCCTCCTTTACCAGTAGAAAGTTCAATAAAAAATCAGTAAACAAAACGCTAGGCAACAACGGTTAATCGCCAATAAGCGGCAGCGTTAGTATGAAAATAATTAACTTGACCAACGAACCAATACTAAGCCGACAAATCCGCGTACCTTACTCCGCCAACTGGCGATAACCGGGACCGTTAGCTTTAATTTTTAAGATTGAAATATGGATGAAAATCTAATAATTTGGAGATATATAAGCTTAGATAAATTCATTGATTTATTATTAAATAAAAAAATAGTTTTCACTCCACTTTCTTCAATGTCGGACCAAAATGAGGTTAGATGGATATTAGATACAATAGAGGATGAAAATGAGCAACATCGAGCCGGTGCAGAAAAATTCGTAGAGTTACATCTTAAAAATAATTTCATTAGTTCTTGGACAAAAAATCCAAATGAGAAAATTTCGTTATGGCGACATTATCTAGGTAAAGATGGCATCGGAGTCGCAATAAAATCAAAGATTGGTAATCTTTATCAATATATAGATTGGAATGAATCTACTTTTTCAATTCAAGAAGTTATATATAAGAAACAGATTGGATTTAATGATATTGAAACTGGTAGACTTTTGCACACTAAGAGTATAGCTTACGAAGATGAAGAAGAATTAAGAGTTTTTTCAAATTTTGTAGCGATGACATTTGATGATGATTTGAAAAAACCAGTCTTTCATAATCCCCCTGAAATCATATCAAAAAAAGTTGATCTAAAGAATTTCGTAGAAGGAATAATGATATCACCGTTTTGTCAAAATTGGCAAATAGAAATGATTAAACAACTCATTTCGAAATTGGAACCAGATTTATTAGCGGTTATACAAAAATCAATGATTAGGGAAAAAAACTAAAGCTAACAACGGTTAATCGCCAATAAGCGGCAGCATTAATAGGAGAATAATTATCTTGACCAACAAACCAATACTAAGCCGACAAATCCGCGTCCCCTAATCCGCCAACTGGCGATAACCGGGACCGTTATATGGCATTTTTTATATGATGATTCGATGAAAAAAGTAATTATAATTCTGACTTTAATATTTTCTAATTCTTCATTTGCTCAAGAAAATGGACAAGAAGAAATTGTTTTTTCAAGAATTGGAAATTTAACTGACGAACAAATTAATTCGAGCGGTCCAGCAAAATTATTATTTGCTAAAAAGTCAGAAATAAGAAACTTAGCAAAACAGGATTTAGAAAATGGAAATCCATTTTTGCTTCTACAAGGAGGAATTGCACCAGTAATAATAGCTACTGATCCACAATTTGAGGATAAGTATAAAATATATTTTTACGAATATGGTTGTACAGGTCCTGATCAAAGTTTAATAGAAGATTACAACAAAATAATATTCAGTTATTTGACAGACCAGTATGGCAAAAAATGGATTAAAGAAGTTAGAGATGATGTTGTAGGATTAAATGAGTGGAAAAAATTAAAGAGATAAATTGTAATGAAGAGGTTTAAAATTATTGGATTATACTTACTAAGCTTAATCTGTATTTTCACATTTTTCATCCTTCATAATTCAAAATATTTATCTTCTTTAATTGAAAAAGCTAAAGATTTCAGAACGAACGGATTTTTTATCTTTTTAGTTTCAGGTTTAATAGAATATGGATTACTCCTGACAGGAATATTTATAATTATAGTTTTGACATATTTTCTCGTTAAAAAAAACGCCACATAACAACGGTTAATCGCCAATAGACGGCAGCTTTAGTAAGAAAATAATTATCTTGACCAACAAACCAAAACTAAGCCGACAAATCCGCGTCTCTTACTCCGCCAACTGGCGATAACCGGGACCGTTATATAAAATTGCACATTGAAGATTTTATCTTTTAATCTTTATATTTGAAAAATTCTGATAATTTAAAATATGAAACTAAACACATTGTATATAAAGTATTTCATTGTAGTTGCTTTAACTTATTCAGTTCTTATGATTGGATTAGACTTAGTAACTGGTCGAGAAATAATTTTCTACGATATAGTTATAAGAATATTAATATTTGGAGTTGGTATGACATTACCTTTAGTTTCCTTTCATAAATATCAAGTCAATAATACTGCTAAAGAATTTGGATTGAAAAATCCAGATTATGAAGTAAGCCAAAAAAAAGTATTCTTTTCAGATAAAACTCCAGAACAGATTTATAATACTATAGAAAGAAGATCTCAATTCCGTAAAGTCAATTTTCATGAATCGAATCAAATTATTAAAATAAAAACTGGTTTTACAGGAAAATCCTGGGGAGATGTCATTACCATTAAGTCCCAAAAAGAAAAAGAGAATTACAAATATCAAGTCGAAAGCAAACCGATCTTTCCACTGACTGTAATTGATTTTGGACAAAATCTTGAAAACGTACTTAAGATAGAACGTTACTCGAAGATTGCTATATGAAGATAATTTGAATATAGATCAGGGTCTAATTGTCAAAATTATTTCAAATCAGGATTTCGTAATGTGCAACTTTAAATAACAACGGTTCATCGCCAATAAGCGGCACCGTTAGTAAGAAAATAATTAGCTTGACCAACAAACCATTACTAAGCCGACAAATCCGCGTTCCTTACTCCGCCAACTGGCGATAACCGAGACCGTTATACACAAGTGCTCCGCAACGATTTTAGCTACTAAAAACAATAAGAATCCAATCTGAAAAATTCGAATTTTAAAAGCTTCAATTGATAATTGTCAACTAAGAATCTTTCGTTTATCGTAAACTTAGAAAATCCTTGTTCAACCGAAAATTCTAAAAAATCGTTCAGGAAAGATTTAATAAGTAAAAAAGCTTTTGGTAGCTGCTCAAAAACAAATTAGCTACTAAGAACTTCCTCAAAAAGAAGCTTAGCACCAAGAAACGGACGCTTACTCGGACGCAATAATTGTAACCAAATGAGCAAGATTTTTTATAAAAGTCAGAGTATTCCCGACAGTGGTCTATCTGAGGTTCTCACTCTGCTCTGTCGCACCAGTGTATAACAACGAATATTCGCAATTGTGGCCATTTGAAATAAAATAGTATTTTTAGAATCCAACAAACAAAAACCTAAGCCGACAAATCCGTAGACGTACAACCACAACTGACGATTATTCGAAACCGTTGTGCAAAATTTTAATGAAAAGCCGAACTAATAATGAGATATTTATTAATTGTATTTTTACTTCTAACAATTACAAGAAGTTATTCTCAAAACAAAAAAACAGTTAATTGGATAAACAACAATTTGATAAAAATTGAAGATTCAAATCCGGATTCTTCTCCAGAAAATTTCATTGATAATATTCCTAACAAATTTGAAAACGCGAAAATATTCGGATTTGGAGAAGCAACTCATCACGGTAAGGAATTTTTTAATATAAAGGCAAAATTCTTTAAATACTTAGTCGTCAATAAAAATGTAAGGGCTTTTTTGATGGAAGAATCTTATCCAGCAGAGTCGGGAATTAATGAGTGGATAAGTGGAGGAAAAGGAGATATAAATTCTATCGCAGAAAATTTCAGCATTCTCCCATGGCGGACACAAGAAGTTGCGAATCTTCTAAAATGGATGAGAAGTTATAATTTGAATAAACCTAGAGAAGAACAAATTCGTTTTTATGGTATTGATATTCAAAATGTTCAAGGCATTAATATTAAAATCCGTGAGTTTGCAAAAGCGCAAAATATTTTAATTGATGAAAATTTACTTTCGGTATTAGATAAATGTGTAAATAAAAAAGTTAACTACAACGCTACATCCGATTGGGCGGATAAACATAACCCAGAACTTCAAAAAATTAAAAATATAATTCTAGATTCTCAGATAAAATCTTCAAGTAATTCACATCAAGAAACTAGGGATGTTCTTAGATCTTTAGACTATTTAATGGACTACACCTATTATGTTCAAAATAATGGTAGTAATGTTCGAGATTTGAAAATGTTTGAAAATGCTGAACATATTATTGATAGCCTTACTAAAAACGGGAAAGCTTTCATTTGGGCACATAATGAACATATAAACAATCTTGAAAGAATTTCATACGGAAGCGGTTGGACTAGTCTAGGAGCACATTTAAATGAACGGTATCAAAATGATTACTACAGCGTAGGATTCGATTTCGGAGTAGGCAATTTGTTAGGATATGTAGCAGAAAAAAACAAACCACATCATTGGGAAATTTTTACCGTCGATAAACCTTTCAAAAGAACATATTCAAAAACGCTATTTGAAGCGAATGCGAATATCTTTTTTCTAGATATAAATAAACTTTCGCAAGACGATGAAATTGATTTCTTTAATAAAAAAGAGAAACAATTAATTTTAGGAGGGCCAGGATATAATCCTAAAGATTTTCATTTAATACCGAAAAAGATTTCAGAAATGTATGATGGATTAATTTTTGTAAAAAAGATTTCTGTGCCAGATTATAATCTAGAGAATCTATAAAACTTTGCACAACATCGGTTAATCGCAAATAACGGGTATTACCGAAAAAGTATAATTTTAGAAACCAAGAAAGAATAAAACTAAGCCGACAAGTCCGCGTCCCTACTCCCGCAACTTGCGATAACCGTAACAGTTGGCTGTAATTATTTAGAGTGAGTGTAACTAAAGCATTTTTTCTGACTTTGCTATTAATGATAGCATATTTACTGGTTCAACTGGGAGTAATTGCATTATTCGAATTATATGATCAACCAATAACTTTATCTAATTTACATCTCAAAGGACTGAGTAAAACTGTAGCTCCAATTCTAAGCTACCTAGTTCTATTTAAAATTTTTTGGAAAGTGAAGATTTCGAATAAAGATGAGTTAAGAAGTGATTTTAGTTTTAAAATTCTGACTTTTATTATAATTATTTCGATAGGATTAGAATTAATAAATCAACCCTTATACGATATCAGTAAAATGGTTGAATTTTATAAAACGGGTATACCAGCTATTCAAAATTTTCATTACTCACAAAATTCAATTGACTTAGTTTACCAATTCGCAGCAATCTTAATAGTATCTCCAATTTTAGAAGAATTGTTCTTTAGAAAGTTTTTGTTATCAAAACTCTTAATCAAATACAACATCTCTATATCTGTTATAATATCAAGTTTGTGTTTTTCATTAATCCACATTGAAACTCCTAATAATTTGATTCCCTCTTTAATTTTTGGAATTCTGAGTAGCATAATATTTCTAAATACTGGTAAAATCATCTATTCAATAGTTTTCCATGCTTTAAGGAATAGCTTTTACTTTATAATTCTATTGAATGCAGAGATTTATGATAGTTGGATCTACGGTTTTAATTTTAATTATGTCTACTGGAGTTTAGTGCTAATTGGTTTAGTATTAGTATTTGTGGGTATGAAGAAAATAACTTCAGCCAACATCGGTTCATCGCAAATAACGGGTATTGAAGAAAAAGTGTAATTTTAGAAACCAGGAAAGAAAAAGGTTAATCCGACAAGTCCGCGTCCCTATTCCCGCAACTTGCGATAACCGTAACCGTTGGCAATCATTTGTAGAGATGAGAAATTACACAATATTTCTATTATTGATCATATTTTTTTCCTCTTGTAAGGATGCAAAAGAAGGAAAGGGTACCATTGAATTAAAAGAAAGTGCTTCTTCGAATTTAGAGGTTGATCATTTAAATATTTGGGTTAAAAACCCAAACATTGCTAAAGAGCGATTAATTAATATTGGATTTACTTCGGTTCCAGATTCACTCTCAGCAGTACATGAAGGTCAAGGAACAGCAGGAAAGTACTTCAATTTTTTGAATGGCTACCTAGAACTGATTTTTGTTTATGATAAAAACGAGCTGGATGAAAACATTCAGAAAAATAAAAATCTAGATTTTATAAAAAGAGCCGACTTTGGGAAAAATGGTGCTTTACCGTTTAGCATTGCGCTTAAAATGAAAAATTACAATCCAGAAAAAATTCCATTTGAAAAAGTAAGATATCATCAAGATTGGATGGACGATAATGCAAATATATACGCAGCTAGGAATTCAAAAAAACTTCTTCAAGAACCTTCAATTTTCATAGTCTATCCAGAAATTGAGTCGGACAGCTTTGAAAATATGTCAGAGCTAAGTATTATTCCAGACGATTATGCATTTGCAAGAGATTTTTATAAGCATCCGAATGGAGCGGAAAAGATTACAAATATTATAATCACATCAACTGATTTAGATTTAAAAACAAAGACAATAAAAGCGGTTAATGCAATAACAAATTTAACTGTGAAAAATGGTCAAGAACATTTAATGGAACTTTATTTCGATAATCATATTCAGGGAAAAACATTTGATTTAAGACCTGAAATACCTCTGATTATAAACTTATGACGTACAACAAACGTTTGCCAACATCGGTTGATCGCAAATAACGGGTATTGCAAAAAAAGTGTAATTTTAGAAACCAGGAAACAAAAGAGTTAATCCGACAAGTCCGCGTCCCTACTCCCGCAACTTGCGATAACCGTAACCGTTAGCCAAAATTATTTATTATGAGAATCGTTATTACATGAATTGGATTCTAGGAACTATTATAGTTTTCATTCTAATCTATCTATTCAGTAATAGATTGAGAAAAGCGCGGAATAAATCTATTAGTAAATCGTTGATTGAGAAATGGGGAAAACCCAAAACAGAGAAATACTTCGATTTCAAGTTAATTGAATTATTTTTTAAAAACCATAAATTAAAGAAAACAGCATATCAGGTAATTTCTGATCATACTTGGTTAGACTTAGACATGAACGAAGTGTTCAAATTCTTAGATAGAACTAGCTCTAAGATTGGACAACAATATTTGTACTTTAAAATCAGAACAATCACACATAGTTCTGACTTGAAAAGGTTTGGAAGGTTGACGGAGGTCTTCAGGTTAAATGAGCAATTGCGAAATGCATGTCAATTACAATTAACGTCTCTATCAAATAATAAAGCATACTTCTTCGAAGAAATATTTCGTGATAAGGAAGTACAGAAATCTCAAAAAATTTGGTTATTCCGATTTTTATCGATTTCAGCAATTGCAATCATTATCCTCAGCTTCTTGAACTCCACCTGGTTTCTTGCCCTTATTCCATTATTCTTTATCAATCTAATCTTTCATTACAAAAACAAATCATCGATACAGATGTATTTGAGTGGCGTAGGCCAATTAGCTACGAGTTATCGGGTTGCTAGTGAACTTAAGTCTTCCGAAGAGATCAAATCTTTTTACAATGATTTCAAATACCTAAAGAACGTAAAGTCTATTTTATCTAATATAAGATTCATTGAGTGGGAAAAAAAGTTAGATAACGAATACGCTTTATTATTCTGGTTTATATCAGAAATTATAAAGATCACATTTATTTTAGAACCCATTCTTTTTTATAGTTTTCAAAAATCATTGGAGAATAAAAAAGAAGACCTTAAGGAACTATTTATATTCATTGGAGAAATAGATTCAGCTATTTCTTGTGCATCAGTACAGACCGGTTTTGATAAATATTGCGAACCTAAATTTTTCAAAGATAAGCTCGTCATCACAGATCAAATGTATCACCCACTTATTGAAAATTGCGTTCCTAATAATCTTGTATTAGATGGCACAAGTTTATTATTAACAGGTTCAAATATGTCGGGTAAGACGACATTTATTAGAACGTTTAGTATTAATGCTATTCTAGCACAAACATTAAATTTCTGTTTTGCGAAAAAGTTTGAATCTCCATTCTTTAAGATCTATTCTTCTATTCGAATTGCAGATGATCTAATTAATAATACCAGTTACTACTTGGAAGAGGTGGTAAGAATAAAAGAACTAGTCGATGCTTCCCATAGTGATGATCACCATCTTTTTATTTTAGACGAATTATTTAAAGGCACAAATACGTTAGAAAGAATAGCCGCTGGACAATCAATTTTATCATATTTAAATAGGGACAAACATATCGTTATGGTTTCAACGCACGATTTGGAGCTTACTGACATACTTAAAAATAGAGGATATGCTTTGTATCACTTTGCAGAAAAAATTGAAAATGATAAACTATATTTTGATCATAAGATCAAACCAGGTAAACCAGAAAATGGCAATGCAATCAAAATTTTAGAGCTATATGATTATCCTAAAGAAATTATAGAAGACTCAGTAAGTATGAGTAAAATAACTTTGGCTAACAACGGTTAATCGCCAATAAGCGGCAGCGTTAGAAAGAAAACAATTAACTTGATCAACAAACTAATACTAAGCCGACACACCCGCGTCCCTTACTCCGCCAACTGGCGATAACCGAGACCGTTGTGCAAAATAATTTAGAAAGATATGGCCAAGCCAAGAATATTCGTAAGTTCTACATTTTATGATTTAAAACATATTCGATCATCCATGGATAATTTTATTGATGGTCTTGGATATGAATCAATCTTATCAGAGAAAGGTGATATCGCTTACTCCTTTGACGTTCCTTTAGACGAATCATGTTATAGGGAAATCCAAAACATAGATATATTTGTATTAATAATTGGAGGTAGATACGGATCAGAAATAAGTAAAGGAGATAAAAAACCTGATAAAAAATTCTTTGATAGATATGAAAGTATAACTAAAAAAGAATATGATACAGCTTTCAAAAAAGATATACCTATTTATATTTTAATTGAAACAAATGTGCACTCGGAATATAGAACATTTCTTCAAAATAAATCCAACAAGGCGATTAACTATGCCCATGTAGACTCAGTGAATATTTTTCACTTTATTGAAGAAATTTTATCTAAACCTAGGAATAATCCAATTCATCACTTTGAAAAATTTGAGCAAATTGAAAAATGGCTAAAAGAACAATGGGCTGGAAGTTTTAAAGAATTATTGTCTACTAAAGTGCGACAAAATGAAATTAAAACACTCAGTACAGAAATTAGTGAATTACAAGAAATTAATAAAACCTTAAAAACATATCTAGAGGCAGTTTTATCAGGGTCATCACCAGATAATTCTAGTAAACTTATTGAGTCTGAGAAGAAAAGATTAGAGGATGCTACAATACGTTTAGAACTCAAAAATAACAAGTGGTTTAAATTTATAAATACAGAAACCGGAATTGAAATTGATGAGTTTATCGAAATGATGATAAAGTCCAAAACATGGAGTCAATTTATGAAACAGATTAAAGATGATGATAGAAAACAATATGTTGACTTCATTTTACAAAGTGAACCACGAGCTATGAACGATTTAAATGAGTCAAGAAGAATTTTAGGTTTAAAGGAATTCTAGAAAATTACTTTGCACAACATCGGTTCATCGCAAATAACGGGTATAGTCGAAAAAGTGTAATTTTAGAAACCAAGAAAGAAAATAGTTAATCCGACAAGTCCGCGTCCCTACACCCGCAACTTGCGATAACCGTAACCGTTGTGTGCAATTAAAAAATAAAAATCCAATAAATGAACTGTCCTCATTGTTTAGTAGAATTTCACGATAAAAAAGAAATAATTTTCCTGGGAAAAGATTCAAAAGGAGAATGGGCAATTGAAAAATTTGAATGTCCAAATCCTAAATGTAAAAAAGATATATATTTTCTTTTAAACGGAGAGTTCCATCATAATAGAAATAATTTCATGTATTTCATAAGTAAAGATGAACACGGGTTTGAAAAAATAACATCTAGGAATTTAATTAGACCAAAAGGGTCTAGTAGACCACCAGTACCAATTGAGGTTCCGGAAGATATTGCTAAAGATTATGATGAGGCTTGCTTAGTACTACCTGATAGCCCTAAAGCAAGTGCTGCATTAAGTAGAAGGGCATTACAACATTTATTGAGAGATGCAGCAGATATAAAAAACGGAAATTTAGCAAATGAAATTAAACAAGTTTTAGATAGTAACAATTTACCATCTTACTTGTCAGAAAGTATCGATGCTATAAGAAATATAGGAAATTTTGCTGCCCATCCGTCGAAAAGTGAATCGACTGGAAAAATTGTAGAAGTTGAACCCGGAGAAGCTGAATGGAATCTTGAAGTATTAGAAATGTTGTTCGACTTCTATTATGTACAACCTGAAAAAATAAAGCAACGAAGAGAGGCTTTGAATCAAAAATTAGGAGATACAGGGAAATTTGACATGAAATAAAATCTAGAATTTTAATTCAACGTACTAAGAAAATCACGGGATTTTAACAGCACACAACAACGGTTAATCGCCAATAGACGGTAGCGTTAGGAAGAAAATATTTATCTTGACCAAGAAACCAATACTAAGCCGACAAATCCGCGTCCCTTACTCCGCCAACTGGCGATAACCGAGACAGTTGGCAACAAGCTGAAAATAATTGAACTTCAAAAAAATAAATTTATTTTTATATATCTAGATTTATAGATATATTTGTAATATGGATTTAAAGTCAGCAACTGAAATAGGAAAATGTTTGTCTAATGAAACTAGGGTTCAAATAATGGAATGGTTGAAAGAACCCGAAAAAAATTTTCCGCCGCACGAAACATTAAAACATTTTAACGATGGTGTTTGTGTAACTTACATAAAAGAAAAATCGGGACTGTCTCAATCCACAATTTCCACTTACTTAACAAATATGGAAAAATGTGGGCTTTTAATTTCTTCAAGACACGGAAAATGGTCCTATCTAAAAAGAAATGAGGATGTAATCAAACAATATTTAGACTTTATAAAATAAAAAAAAAATAAAATAACATATCTACATTTCTAGAAGTAAGGAAGTATAAAACTAAGGATGCTTACATAAAAGTGACCTATTCATCACAAAATTTGATAATTATGGAACATAAAATATTTCAAATAGACGCATTCGCTGATAAGGTTTTTTCAGGAAATCCGGCAGCGGTCTGTCCACTTGACCAGTGGTTGAGTGATGACATATTGCAAAAAATAGCAATGGAAAATAATTTGGCTGCAACCGCTTTTTTTATAAAACAAAATGAAGAATATGAAATAAGATGGTTTACCCCCACTGCTGAACTTGAACTTTGCGGACACGGCACTTTGGCAGCAGCTTTTGTATTATTTAACTATGAAAAGCACGACGGAAATACGATTAATTTTTATTCAAAAAGAAGTGGGTCCTTAACGGTGACTTTGGAAAGGGAATTGATATCCTTGAATTTTCCAGCCAGGAATGTTGAAAAAATTAAAATTTCAGAGGAGATAAAAGCTGGATTTAATATAAGGCCCAAAGCTGCCTATAAAGGTAAAACAGACTTCCTGCTGGAATTTGAAAATGAAGATGAAATAAGAGGAATAATTCCTGTACTCAGTGCTATTTCAGAACTAAAAGGCCGGGGTGTTATAGTAACTGCTAAAGGTGATAAGGTTGATTTCGTATCTCGTTTTTTTGCTCCACAATCTGGCATTAACGAAGATCCGGCAACGGGTTCGGCACATACTACTTTAATCCCCTACTGGGCAAAACAGCTCAATAAAAATGTTCTAACAGCAAGACAACTTTCAGCTCGTAAAGGATATTTACAGTGTAAATATTTGAACGACCGAGTTGAAATAAAAGGTCGGGGAAGATTGTATTTAACCGGTAAAATATATCTAGAATAAAAACAACAGTTGCTAACGTTTAAAGACACAATAAAAACCAATAACTTAAGATATGAAAATTTTAATAATAGGAGGAAACGGAACCATAGGAAAAAAAGTAGTTTCTCATTTTGAAAAAGATAATGAGGTTTTAATCGCAGGGCGCAAAAATAGAGAGTTAACTGTGGAGATTGCCGACAGTAAATCGATTAGGGAAATGTTCGAGAAAACTGGAAAGTTGGATGCAATTATTTGCATTGCAGGAGAAGCAAAATGGGCTAATTTCAACGAACTGACCGAGGAAGATTACTATATTGGTTTAAAAAGTAAACTAATGGGTCAGGTAAATCTTGTGAGAATTGGCAAAGAGTTTTTAAACCCCAAAGGCTCAATTACGCTTACAACAGGTATTTTGGCTGATGAACCAGTAGTGCAGACAACAAGTGCTGCAATGGTAAATGGTGCTATTCACAGTTTTGTAAAAGCAGTAGTTTTGGAAATGGAGAATAATTTGAGAGTCAATGTAGTTTCTCCAGATATGGTAGAAGACGCTTATGAAAAATATAAGGATGTTTTTCCGGGCCATAACCCTGTACCGATGAGCAAAGTCATTAATGCTTATGTAAAAGGTATTATGGGAAAAGTAAACGGAAAAATTATTCGGGTTAGTGCATAAAAAGCCATAAGCACGCCAGGGGAACCTATGAAGCATCGTTTATTCCGATAAATTCGTCAGTGGAGATACAAGCTATTTTTGAAGTGGAGTAAAATCTTATTTAAAAACTAATTCCCTACCTATTTATTCATAAGTCATTTTCAAGTTTATGTTCAGGTCATGAACTCACCTGTTAGTACGCTGGTGTTAACAAACACAAGAGCTTACGCCAACAACGAATACCAAAATCTATAAAAAATTATTGCTATGAGGTTATCATTTCAATATTCTCGAAAAATTAAAAAGGACAAAAGCAGCAAAAGTATTCCCTGGAGCATTAATTCTAAAGGTTTACTATTATTATTGGGGGTGATTTTTATGGCATCTAATTTAAGGGCTCCACTCACTTCTGTTGGTCCGGTTGTAGATGAAATAAGCAAAGCTTTATCGCTTTCCAATACGGCGGCGGGATTAATCACGACCATACCGTTAATCGCATTTTCCTTATTATCAGGGATCATCCCTAAGTTTTCAAAGAAATATGGAATGGAACTCGTTTTATTATGGTCTTTAATATTATTGAGCATCGGGCTTACTTTTCGTTCCCTGGGTAGTATCGTCACCCTATTTTTGGGAGCCGGTTTGGTAGGAGCGGCTATTACTGTGGGTAATGTATTAATGCCTGCTTTTATAAAAAATAAATTTCCCAATCACATAGGTGCTATGATGGGGGTTTATTCGGTTATGATGAACTTGACTGCTGCCCTGGCTGCAGGCTTTAGTATTACCTTGGGTAACATTTCTGGTTTAGGCTGGAAAGGCTCCATTGGAATATGGCTTGTACTATCACTTATATGTATTCCTATATGGTTACCTCAGGTGAAAGAAAATCGAAAGGCTACAAAACTCAAGGTGTCAACAGAAAGATCTGTCACAAATCTATATAAATCTAGGCTGGCCTGGGCAATTACTGTTTTTATGGGCGTACAATCCCTGATGTATTATTGCCTTGCGGCCTGGCTTCCTAAAATTATGCAAACCTGGGGTATGGCGGAAGGAGATTCTGGATGGATATTATCTTATGTTCATTTTGCACAACTTCCAATGGCACTTTTTGGCGCTATTATAGCCGGAAAAATGAAGAACCAAAAACTACTTGCTGTGATAATAGGAGTTTTGTATGCGACAGGAATAGTAGGAATTCTTTTTTTTAAAACAGAGTATATTGTTTTATGGAGTATATTGATTGGTCTGGCAAGTGGTTTGGCTTATAGCTTATCGATGTTATATTTAGTTCTTCGTACCAAAAATACAACACAGGCAACTGAAATGTCCGGTATGGCACAAGGATTTGGATATCTTATAGCAGCTTGCGGTCCACCGCTGTTTGGTGCTTCTTTTGATATCACCCAATCTTGGATATTTTCGCTTGTTCTGCTATTAGTAATGTGTTTTATACTATGTTTCACGGGAATTATAGCCGGAAAAGCTACTCAGATTGAATAAGATTTAATTACTAAAGTAATTGAATATAAAAGAAATATTTATAAAAAAAGCAGGATTAATCACCTGCTCAGAGTCAAATTTCTTTTTATCTTAATTTCCTGTTATTTCAAATAATTTTTCTAAACGCTGCTTAATTTGCTCTTAAGTAAGAAAATTTTAAGCCGACAAATCCGCGTTCCTTACTCCGCCAACTGGCGATAACCGAGACCGTTGGCAACAAGCTTGACATAAATTGAACAAAGAATAATGGCATTTTGGAAAAATCTAAATTTTACTTTAAAAAGGAAACCAAACAATCCGACTGAATTTGTCCAAAGATTTATTCATGATTGTAAAAAGAGCCGTGTTCAATTAGAAATAATTAGAGAAGACCAGGTTCTACTTCAAGTGGATTCACTCCGATATACTCCCTCATGGTTTAAAATTTTCAAAATAGATCAAGAAGAATTTAAAAATGGATATGCAATATTCTTTATTATAGATCAGGAAGAATTAGAAAAAAACCGAAAATATATCGAATTAAAAAAGTCAGATTTAGAACTTCTGGAACATGATGAAATGTTTGAAAACACTCCAATAAAAACATTTGTGAAATTTATTAAGCAGACAAACGATCCGATTAAACTAGGCTTGGAAATGAAGAATATAATCAATGTTATTTTTAAAACAAATGAAAAAGATCCACAAGCACTTTTTAATTTAAGATATTTAGATGTTAGGGGTTAAACGCCAGTTGCCAACATCGGTTCATCGCAAATAACGGGTATTGCCGAAAAAGTGTAATTTTAGAAACCAGGAAAGAAAACAACTAAGCCGACAAGTCCGCGTCCCTAATCCCGCAACTTGCGATAACCGTAACCGTTAGAGGCAATAATTTTACACAGATGAGAATTACATATTTTTTTATTGCGTTCCTTATAATTAGTTGTTCAACTCAAAAAAAAGGATTTGTAGAATATGATGATTTACTATATAAAGGACTGATTGAATATAAAGATCAAGAATATAAAAGTGCTTTAGATCATTTAGAACAAGCCATAGATATTTTACCTAAAGAAGATGAAAAATCATATTTCTATGCTGCCGCAGCTGCTTTTCATTTAAACCAAGATAAAAAAGCCAAAAATATACTCAGGTCAGCTTTAGAAAATACATATGTAAACCAAGATTATTTCAACAATTTTAAAGAATTTGTTCCTTTTAAAAACAAAACGATATTTAATGAATTAGATGAGAATTTTTCCAAACACACTCAAACATTTTATGCCAATTTAGAACACCCAGAAATTTTTAAAGAACTTGATAGTTTACTAGATGCTGATCAAAAAGTTCGCACGGATGGTAGTTCTACAGAAAAAATGGTTAAAACTGATTCAACTAACATTGTTCGTCTAATAGAAATCACTAAAAAATATGGGTGGCAAGATAAAGGACAATTATTGCTATGGCACCAAAGAGGAACCTATAAGGAACAAAATTGGGTTTGGAATTATTTCAAGCCTTTCATAAATAAGGAAATTGAAAAAGGAAAAATCAGAAAAAGCTTCTGGGTTCAATATGAAGAGTTTGAAAATGTTATCAATGAGAAATATCAGCTTTATGGAATGTACCCTCATAACTATGATATGTTTCCTTTGAAAGATCCGAAAAACGTTGACAAAAGAAGAGATTCTTTAGGTTTACAACCATTATGGGTAATGAACAAGATTTATGATTGGCCTTTACCTGATAATTACGACAAAAATTACAGCCTCTAACATCGGTTCATCGCCAATAAGCGGCACCGTTAGTAAGAAAATAATTAACTTGACAAACATACTAATACTAAGCCGACAAATCCGCGTCCCTTACTCCGCCAACTGGCGATAACCGAGACCGTTGTAGCCAATTTTATATTTGGATTCAGGATTGTAACTTGAAAAACTCAAGAAGAATAAAGCTTCAAATGTTGCTAATTGAATAGCAAACCAAATACTCCACCGACTAAAGCTTCGGACATATTGGAAGCTCCATGTGGATTAAAAGAGTCACGTATTCTATAACTAACGTCATCGTCTAATAACATGCTTCTATGTTCCAAAACCATTTCACTTTCCCCGATAGAATCATCTTCCAAAAATAGTGTAGTGAGAAAGTTCGTTTCTGGTTTATATATATTAGTAGAACCACTATAATTATATACATCACTAGTCGCGGAATATGTGTCGTATAAATTTTTTGTACTATTATATAATACTAAAGTATACTTGCTCTTATAAAGATCTTGATTATTTGCGAAATAAGTTGGACTTGAAGTAGAAATGTCAGAACTTAAATTACTGGTATTTAAAGCTGAGTCTTTAATTTGAGCATGAATAGATATACTAAACATAAGAAATGAAATAAATAATATTGGTTTTAGACTCTTCATATTTGAGGAATAAATCGGTTCATACCCGTCTTAAAAACGGAGTTTACTAGAAAACTTTCTAAAGTAACTATTACTATAACTGTTATGGTCTAAAAATAGTACATTTCAATTTAATTAATGATCAGGTAAATTCATATTAGTAGTTGATAAAACTGGCAACAACAACGGTTAATCGCCAATAAGCGGCACCATTAGAAGGAAAATATTTATCTTGACCAACAAACCAATACTAAGCCGACAAATCCGCGTCCCCTACTCCGCCAACTGGCGATAACCGAGACCGTTGTATGCAATTTTACAAATGAAAGATCAAAGCAAATTATTCTTATTAACTGAGGAAGGTTTCCAGTGGTACCCAAATAGTATTCAGTTTTTAGATAAACATTTTATGGTCCTTATCAAGAAAAATGATAATGTCAAAAATGATGAGTTATATCCAAGAATTAAGAATTTATCGTACTCCCTTCAATATATTCAGTTTATAAAAAAGGTTATTTCAGATATTAATCTGACCTCCGTTTTATGGACACAAAATGTAAAAGCTTTGGTCATTCAAGGAGCTTCTGTAATTGAATCAATATTTGATTATTTAGTTAAGTGTAATGGTCTAGCCAACAAAACTGAATGGTCTAAGGTCAGAGCATTAAATACATCTGAATATCAAATAGAAAATAAGAAGTTTAAAAACGAGGTTATTATTCACGAAAAACTTGATTCAGAAAAAGATATGCAAATGTCATTTGACCAAATGGCAAAAAAGGTAGAGAAGAAAAAACTACTAGGAGAAAATTATCAACACTACAGTAGTATAAATGCTCTTAGAAAATTAAGAAATAAAATACATATTCATGATTCAGAGCATTATTTAGATACTGACTGGAACAATTTCAATGATTCACAATATCAATTAGTTTGCAAAATTTTACACTCAATTTTGACATCAGAATTATTTGAAGACAGTGATTATACAGACAAATTTGATTTTTTGATTAGTTCTTTCAAAAAGAATATAGAAATGTAAAACTGCACACAACAACGGTTAATCGCCAATAAGCGGCAGCGTTAAGAAAGAAAATAATTATCTTGACCAACGAAACAATACTAAGCCGACAAATCCGCGTCCCTTACTCCGCCAACTGGCGATAACCGTATTCCAAGGTTAAATCCAAGCCTTTTGTGCTAATTTTTTCAGGCTGCAAATCTTTGTAATTCCACATAAGGCGTTCCTCTCTTCACCACTGCAAACACTCTGGATAACAGTTTATTGCGGACATTGTTTAGCGCAATCATCTTTAACTTACCTTCCTCCCGCTTTTTCTTATAATATTGCCGTAATTCACTGTCATATTGAATGGCTGTACAGGCCGCCATGCTAAGCAGGCTCTTCATTTGCCGATCTCCCATCGGGTGGCATTTTCGCTTTTTGTGAATACTGCTTCCCGAACTATGACCAAAGGGAGCCGTCCCACAATAACTGGAGAATTGGCGCCAGCTATTAAAGCGTTCAAAATTATTGGTGTGATAAAGCAACTGGGCGCCTACAACTAAACCAACACCTTTTAAAGAAGTGATCAACTTATAATTTTGCGATAATGCCTCAGAAGTCTTTATCAGTGATTTTAGTTGCTTCTCTATTTTATTTATTTGAGAAGTCAGGTGAGTAATAGAGCTTACAAGCGTTTTACAACAGGTATCTGTAGAACTGCTGCTGAGCAACTTTTTCAGCTCTGAAAGGGTATTCTTCAATCCCGTACGACTACGAACCAGCTGATCACGCAAAGCCAGCAACCTGCCTACTTCTAATAGTTCATTATCTTTCAGCTCACTCGGTGAAAGTTCCTCACGGTGAAGCCAGCCATACCTGGCGATCATCATGGCATCTACCACGTCATTCTTCTCTCTGATCACTCCGGAAGAACGTTTGATTACTACAGGATTTTCCTGTACATATACCTGCTTCTTTGAAGATAAATACAACGCTAACTTCAAGGAATAATGACCGGTATTCTCAAAACAGAAAAACACTTTTTGTTCCTTACCGTTAGCCCATTGCAACAAGGCTTTATAACCCTTCACATCATTACTGAACTCCCGATGGGAACTACGATTGTAAGCATAGGCATCTAACTTGTTTTTTGAAACATCAATTCCGATTACTTCTTGGTAATTTTTCATATTTTTAAAAAATTATTATTTGAAGGGCGCATTAACTAACTCCTTTAACGGGTCCATAATAAGACCTGGTATTCCAAATGGTTCTTGCTGCCCGTATGAAGAATGGAGGACTCTTACGGCTATTGGATCTGTAATCTCGAGACCGTTTTAGTTCTCCTCCTTCTTCATCTCAAAGGTATATTTATTAATAAGCGAAGTAAAGGAGACCGTTGGTTGCAATTTTTAAACAGATAAATATTTAATGACTAATTGTATTATTTGTGATTCTAAAAATGATTCAAATTCGATTGAACATATTATCCCAGAAAGTCTAGGAAATCAACATTATACTCTAGAAAGAGGAGAACTTTGTGATAAGTGCAATAATTTATTCTCCAAATTTGAGAATAAAGCATTGTCAAATTCGGTATTTGCTATGGAAAGAGCTCGACTGGGAATAAAAACTAAGAAAGGCAAAACTGCTAAGGGAAAAGTTGACAAATTAGAAATAGAAGGAAATAAAGATTTCAAGAAAGACCATGTTGACATTAAAGGATTAGATAAAGAAAACTTTAAAAATTATAATCCTAAAACCAGAATTGGTCAAGTTTACGTTAAAGCATTTGACCAAAGTGAAAATGCTGTATCAAAATTTCTATTGATGGTAGCAATTGAATCAATATACAAATCTCAAAAGAAACTTTTTTATAGATATGATTTCAAGGAGTTAAAAGAATATCTTACTAATCAAAATACAAAGGATTGGGTATTTATAACCGCCGATAAATCTTTAGAAGGTTCAAAAAGTATTCCCACATTTTTAGATAAATACAGATTAAAAAAGATAAAGTGTAAACTGAGATTTAAAGAGGTTTCAGATGATATTTTATTATTCAATTATGATTTAGGAGGGATATCCATGATTATTAATCTGTTAAATAGAAATTTGAAATGGCTAGAAAGATTTGACGAAAAGACAATTTACCCAGAGCATTTTAGAAAAAAAACAGCAACCAACATCGGTTAATCGCAAATAACGGGTATTGTCAAAAAAGTGTAATTTTAGAAACCAAGAAAGAAAATAGTTAAGCCGACAAGTCCGCGTCATTAATCCCGCAACTTGCGATAACCGTAACCGTTGGCAATAATACTTAAACAGCGAATTGAATTGCAAAATAGATTTTACCAATTATCTCAAAAGGAAAAAAGGAAGTTCTATCTAAATCTGACTACTATTATTTTAGTGATTCTCATTCCCGTTTTTGCACTCTCTTTTTATTTCAAAATCTATTTTCTAGCACCATTAATTTTCTGGATCCTACTTTCAATTACAGCTCCATTTTTCGATATACCATCAATGATTAAAAATGGAAAATTGAAATACGAATCATCGCTTTTAATTTCAGAAAAAGAAAAAAACAACCAAATAAAAATACACGGAGGATCGCTATTTGACTATTACTTTGTTTTAAACGATCAAGATAAGGGAAGTAAAAGAAGAAATATAATTCTCTTAGAATATTTAAATGGTATCCTCGAAATAATTGAATCAAACATAGAAAAACCAAACTTAAAAATTACAGGAACTACATATATTTTGAACGAAAGAACGGCGAATAAAATCGGTTTCAAAGTTCAAAAAATGGATACAATTCAATTAATTATCCTGCTTCTAAATTATCCAAACCTGATTTTCACAAAATCTTTCTCTCATAAAAAATTATCCTTTCCAGACTTGAAGAAAATTAAAACATATGAATCTAGTATTAAAGAATTGGATGAGAATAAACAGAAAATTACTAAAATTAGAAATACAATAAAAAGTACTATTGCCAACATCGGTTAATCGCAAATAACGGGTATTGTAGAAAAAGTGTAATTTTAGAAACCAATAAAGAAAATGGTTAAGCCGACAAGTCCGCGTCCCTACTCCCGCAACTTGCGATAACCGTAACCGTTGCCTGCAATTCACCAATAGTATTACAACGAAGAAAAATGAAATGTTATATAATAGTGGAGAATATCCAAACTGACGTCATTGAAAAAGTGTTGATGAATTTAGCAAATCTGTATGCTAGTACAGAGTTTGTCAGAGGAATTGAGCTATTCAGAAAAAAAGGTTCTACTGATTCATTCTTAATCTTATTCACCAATACTCCTGACATTGAAAGATTCAATTACTTCGTAAATTATATTGAATATCCAATAGGGCTTGAAAATCACTCACCATTTACTCGGGGTTTTTATAGAACTGATCAGATTGATGAAGATTACGACTTTAAAATTGGCGATTGGATAATGGTTTTCATTTCTAAGACTGATAAAGAGTATGACAATGTTCATATTACGAATAGCTCTAATCGAAACTACGTCTTTGATTTTGGAGGCTCAGTAAAAGCCCTTGATTCAATTGAGGAAAAATTTGAATTGATCGCTACAGATATTGAAAATTATAATCATATAATTGATATACATCCAAGTGAGGACTTTGAACAGAAAAATCACAAAGCCTGGTGGAAGTTTTGGTAAAAAGTAAAGGCTAGTTAACTATTAAGTTTTTTAATAATATTTAGTATCCTAAAGAACTGCAGGCAACATCGGTTAATCGCAAATAACGGGTATTGTCGAAAAAGTGTAATTTTAGAAACCAAGAAAAAAAAGAGTTAATCCGACAAGTCCGCGTCCCTACTCCCGCAACTTGCGATAACCGTAACCGTTGGCAACAAGCTTCAGAAAAATTTTGAATAAATGAATTTTAATAAAAAAGATCAAGTAGTAATTTTTGAAAACGCAATAAGTTGGATAGTTGTACTAGGAATGTTTATTTATGGATTTGGTAAAATACTTCAATTTGATGGAGCTGCTGAAATTGATAAAACTGTTGCTGAATTAAAAGGAATGGAACTAATGTGGGCCTTTTATGGATATTCAAAAGCATTCGCTTTAACTCTAGGAGTTTTTGAAATAGTTGGAGGAATACTTATCTTATTTAGACGAACTAGACTTATTGGATGTCTATTTACTTCTACAATCCTTATCAATGTTATAATTCAAGATATAATATTTGAAATACCTATCGGAGCTTTAAGAGCGGCAATTTTGTATCAATTAATTATCTTGATTATCTTATGGCTAAATAGAGAAAGAATTAAAAAAGTTCTAAAGGTTTTATTAGAAAAGAAAAAAATAAAACAAACTAAAACAAAACTATTTTTAAAATTTCTTATTGCATTTGGAATCTTTGTTGGGTTAAGAATATTTGAATATTATCTGACTATAAAGTGGTAAAGCCAGTTGCCAACAACGGTTCATCGCCAATAGACGGCAGCGTTAGAAGGAAAATAATTAACTTGACCAACAAAACAATACTAAGCCGACAAATCCGCGTCCCCTACTCCGCCAACTGGCGATAACCGAGAACGTTAGGCATCATATGAAAAAAATCCTGCTTCCAATAATAATCTTACTTCTATTTCTTTCTTGTAGCCAAAACTCAAAGACAGATTTTGAATATGGAAATTTATGGAGAATCGAATCCAAAAGTGGAATTGTATCATTCATATTTGGAACTGCTCACTTGTATTCAAGTAGTGATATCCAAATTTCAGAAAATGTTATTTCAAAACTAAAAAAATGTAACGTGCTTGCTTTGGAAACTGATATAATGAACGATTCAGATCGAAAAAGGTTTAATGAGATTACAACGCCGAATTCTTTATTAAATTGGTATAGAGTTATTAATGAAAATTACGGAGATGAACTTGCATTTATGGAACACGAACTGACTGAAATATCCAAAGAATCAAATATGCATTTGACAGGTTTGGAATCCAACAAAGAGATTTATTTGATAATGAAAGAAAATTCAGGAGTCAAAATCCATGAAAAAAACTTAACCGATGAACAAATTCTAGATAATTATCAAAAAATGTCAAAACTTTACGAAGCAGAATCAATTCAGAAATTATATGAAGAGATGAAAATTCAATCAGGAGATAAAACCACAAAATTATTGGTGGATGATAGAAATGAAAATTGGATAGATAATATAGCAACACTTATTGAAAAAGACAGAACATTTATCGCCGTTGGAGCTGGACATTTAGCAGGAAAAAAAGGAGTTTTACATTTACTTCAGAAAGAAGGTTATAAATTAAAACGAATTTAAGTGAGACATACGATGCCTAACATCGGTTCATCGCAAATAACGGGTTTAGTCGAAAAAGTGTAATTTTAGAAACCAGGAAAGAAAATATTTAATCCGACAAGTCCGCGTCCCTACTCCCGCAACTTGCGATAACCGTAACCGTTGGCAATAATTTACTAGAAAACGCAGTTATCAAATAGATGAAGAAAAATCTACTTATCAAATCCGTATATTATTTCGTATTTCTAATTTCGTACGTAACTTTTTCTCAGGAAAGAGTTATAGAAGGAATCGTTACAAACTCAAAGAATGAAAATTTAGATTTTGTAAATATTGGAATCAAAAATAAAAATATTGGCACTATTACAGATGAAGAAGGAAACTTTCAATTAGTTATAAATGATAAAAATAAAGAAGATACTTTATCTTTCTCTTATGTCGGTTTTGGAGAATTAAACTTGAGAATATCAGATGTAATAAATAATGATATTAAGAATTTCAAGTTGAAAGAAAAATCTACCGAACTAGATGAAATTGTTATTCATACAAAAAAGAAAAAGGAGAAAGAATTGGGCACAACTTCTTACGTATCAATGGTCGCAGGTTATGTTCGTGCTGACAATGACAAAAACAAGAACATCCAGGAATTTGCAAAGGAACTTAAAATTAAAAAGCCTTCTAAAATCCTAGATTTGAATATTAACTTATTTAATGTGAATGTAGATACTACAAGTTTTAGAGTGAATTTTTACAGTATTAAAGATGACCTTCCTTTCGAAAAGATTTCTTCTAAGAATATAATTATAGAACAAAATATAGAAAACGGATGGAATTCATTTGACTTAGAAAAATTTAATTTAAAATTTGAGAACCCTGTATTTATCACATTAGAATATCTTCCTAAAACTAAAGACGAGGAAGAACCTTTTCGTTATAGCGGACAATTATTAGGTAAAAGTATAACTAGATCTTCTAGTTTCGGAACTTGGGATATCAAGAAAGGAATTTCAATGTCAATGTACGTGACAGTAGAACAATAAACTATTGCCAACATCGGTTCATCGCAAATAACGGGTTTTCTCGAGAAAATGTAATTTTAGAAACCAGGAAAGAAAATAACTAAGCCGACAAGTCCGCGTCCCTACTCCCGCAACTTGCGATAACCGTAACCGTTATATGCAACCGCCACAAAAATTATTTTATAAATGAGAAAGACATTTGAAAAAATTCAATACTTAAAACCACTTTCCAAAAAAGATGTAAAGGGTCAATTAAATCCGGAAAACAAAAATGTTTTCAGTGCATTAGTAGATTTAAGAAATAAAAACATTTTTCCTACTCTTTATTTAGATTTTCTTGAAAAGACAGATCCTCAAAATAGTAAAGAATTAGCTCAAAAATTTCTAGACATTGCAATTTTTGCTAACTCAAATATGTCCACTGAAAATATACACGAGTGGTTTTTAAATGGCCAAATTCCTAGAACATATTTTTATGGTATTCAGTCAATGTCCTCACTTAGACAAGATATTGAAAGACTTAATACATTAGAAAAAAATCAAGATAATGTGGTTCAAAGAATTAACAAGATAGAAGAAAAACAATCAGATAAAGGCAGTAAAAGTCTATCTGATCGAATGCAAAAGGCAAGGGATTCATATAATGAACTGGACGAACTTATTTTAAACGCCCAGGAAAATGTTGTGAATACCATTTACCAAATAGAATCAAAACTAGCCACAGGAAGAAAAATATGAAAATTTACAGAGCAATTGAATTTAGCCAACTAATTTGGCTTACTTCAGATTACGCAAAACTTGTTTGGGAATCACTAAGTTTCGATGAGGCTAAAAAATTACAAAACTGGTGGTTTTATGATGAACATCTTGAAAATAAAAGATTAATAATCAAAGATATATGTGATAATTCAAGTACAGATTTCTTCACGAAAAGCTTAGATTATAACGCGATGCAAGGAGGAAGATTTAATCCTTCAAAAAGTTTTGGTGTTATATATTCATCTAATCATCCTCTTGTATCTGCGCTTGAAGTTCTATATCATCAATTCGACGGTGCGTTACCTCTTTATTCAAGAATGAAGAAAAATAACAGAAAGTTTACTTCTACCTTCAATGTCAAGATTCCACGAAAATTAGAATCGCTCATAATTGCCTTTGAAATTGAAATTGATGAAGATTTATGCACAAAAGAAATTTGTAATGATGAGGAGGGTTTAAAAGATTTATGTCAAACTATTGGCTTTAATAGATATATAGGTGACAATTTTGGACGTGACTTCATTTTTGGTAATGACTATGAAATTTCTAGATTACTAGGAACTTATTTACATACAGAAGAAGATGGTTCGTTTAAAGTCCCTTCAGCAAGAATTGATTACGAATTCCAAGATGAAAAGAAGATCAGAAATTTTATTATTCCTGAAAAAAACTACGATAACTCTAAAATTAAATTAACAGGGAACTTTTTTGAATTTGAATGTAATATAGACCTTGAAAGTTCTAACCACAGCGAACATCCAGTTTCAATTAAACTTGAAGGAAAAAATGGAAAAGAAAACTTATCATTTTCCCTTGATCCAAAACCAAGCAAACGATATACTAAAAATCAATTCATAAAATATCTACCCACTACAGGAAATAACGATGACAGAAAAAATCATTATCGAGAGGTAGAAATTCAAAAGTTTAAAGAAAACTAGGCGGCAGCATATAACAACGGTTCACCGCAAATAACGGGTGGTTCGCTGTAAATTGTTATTTTAGAGACCAATTATTAAAAGAACT
Organism: Gramella sp. Hel_I_59; assembly: GCF_006714895.1. Lineage (NCBI taxonomy): Bacteria > Pseudomonadati > Bacteroidota > Flavobacteriia > Flavobacteriales > Flavobacteriaceae > Christiangramia > Gramella sp. Hel_I_59. The sequence continues at coordinate 2,251,730 of NZ_VFME01000001.1, forward strand.
AATCCGACAAATCCGCGTCCTTACTCCCCTAACTTGCGGTAACCGGGACCGTTGGCAAAAATTATCAAGAGGAGTGAAAAAAGAAGATAAATTATTGAGGTTATCATTTCTAATATCTTTATTGATATTGTTAATAAATGATTTCTATTTAAAGTATGAATTCCATAATGAGTTCACTGGAAAATTATCTGACTTTGCCGGACTATTTGCCTTTCCTTATTTTATTGCAACTGTTTTTGAAAAGCGAATTAGAGCGATATATATTCTAACTGCTTTCTTATTTATTTGGTGGAAAACACCTTATTCCCAGCAAGTAATCGATATTTTAAATGATCATGGAATGTTAGTAAATAGAGTAATTGATTACTCTGATTTAATTGCATTATTTATTATCCCCGTTTCATATAGATTTTGGAAATCAAAAAGTAATTTTAAACTATCTTCTAAAAGAATATTTAGACCTATTGTTATAACAATTTGTTGCTTTTCATTTTTAGCAACTACAATTCAGCAAAAATCAGAAGAATACAACCTGAAATCTGATTATAAATTGAATACTCAAATTAAGTATGAGGACGCTGTAAAAAAATTAAGAATAATCCGAAACGATAGTATAGAGGCTCTATATTATTGGATACAGTTCCCTGAAAGAGACGGAAATATTATGACACGAATAGATCTGATGAAAAATGATGAAGGTAATTTAAATATTAAATTAGACAGTATTTTAGATTTTTCGATTCCTAATACAGGAGGTTTCTTTGGAATGAAATACGATAAAGAAAATGCAAAGTATTTCAGGAAACTTTCACAAAACGAAATAGAAGACTTCTTCCATCGCCAAATTAAGGAAGAATTAGAAAGATAACATTTGCCAACATAGGTTCATCGCAAATAACGGGTTTAGTCGAAAAAGTGTAATTTTAGAAACCAAGAAAAAAACGGTAAGCCGACAAGTCCGCGTCCCTATTCCCGCAACTTGCGATAACCGTAACCGTTAGCCACCATATTAAACAGACATGTGGAACTATAAGAAATCAAGACTTGAAACTGAAAGAATAGAACTGATACAGTTCTTTAAAAAGAAGTTGAAATTTTTAATTGATGATTTTGACTTTTCGCAAAGTTTGGAGAAGGAATTTGATAAATATCCGGGTGGCGCAAAATATTACTATTTAAAATACACCAATTATCAGAGGCAAAGACAAATAGAAATTATAATTCATAGAAATAGCGATTACAGACTTTGGACAATTAAAAAGCTAAATGGTTCTATGATACCTGATTTTTATGACAATGAAAATATAGTTAGTATTACAGACTTAGACTTAATGGCTGACCCAAAAACCTTTAATCATATTAAACATGCTGTGTTCACAGAAGAGAAAAAGCGAAAGTATGTTTTGGAAATGATTGAATTACTTAAAATACATTGGTTAAAACTTATTGAGGGATCTTATTGGATTGATAGAGCAACAATTGATAAAATATCATTAAATAAATGGCAAGTAAAATCTGGCTTTAGGAGAGATAAACTTCTCGAAAAGATTAAAACAGAATTTAAATTTCTTGAAAACTATGGTTATAAAATAATATATGATACCAACTTATTACCTCCACATAAACAATCTCCTACATGTGAAGTTATTTATTCCAACTTTAATAAGAATGATAATTATGCAATTTTGAATGATTATAAAGATTATGGATTTCAAATTGATCATTTCATCGATAATAGACTAAAAGGTGAAATGATAAATCATGTTTTAACTGAGAATCAAGACAAAGATTGGAAATTTGTAACTAAAATGGCAAATTGGTTAGAAAGTAATTTAGAAAATACGGTGGCTAACAACGGTTAATCGCCAATAGACGGTAGCGTTAGAAAGAAAATAATTAACTTGATCAACAAACCAATACTAAGCCGACAAATCCGCGTCTCTTACTCCGCCAACTGGCGATAACCGGGACCGTTGTAAAAAATGGTGCGTTGAAGATTTTAAATGAACCTCAGGAATATTAAACATGAAAAAGATAGTTGTATATATTAGTCTAATTTTTTTATGCTATAAAAGTTTAGCACAAAATCATATTAAGATTATTCAAAATGTTTTAAATGAAGAATTTGAAATTATCAGTAATGACGGAGTTATTTTTAAAACTGCTGGAAATGACAATTTAATTCAATTTATAAATAATAAAAATAAGATTTTAAATAGTGGAGACTATGAGTTTGACGATCTATCAACTCGTATAAATTTTAAAAATTTTGAAGCTATTTTTAATGATAGTCAGGTAGAAAATTTTAAGCTTCAATTAACCAATAATTATGTTCTAAAATATTTAGAATTACCAAACCATATTAAACGTGAGAATTTTAAAAATGAACTAAATAAAGAGAACTCAAAAAATGGAATACCACCAGAAACAGGCATATATTATTTTACGATAAGTAATTTAGTTGTTAGCAAGAACTCTCAGTATATTCTATTTGAATACTCAAAGGGAATTCCTGGAAACATGATTGGAGGAATAAAAATTTACAAAAAGGAATTACATAAAAATGATTATGATTTGCTAGCTGAGGCTAATGGTTGGATGGAGTAAAAATTTAAAAAATATCCTCGTTCGCACCACATTTTACAACATCGGTTAATTGCCAATAACGGGCAGTTTGGTGAAAATGGTTATTTTAGACACCAATTATTAAAATCACTAATCCGACAAATCCAAGTCCTTAATCCCGCAACTTGCAATAACCGTAACCGTTGTAGTGCATTTTCACAAAAAGTAATGATTTTAAAATTTGTCAAATTCAACTTACTCTTAATTATTCTTGTTGCAATTTTTTCATGTGGAGGATTTGGCTTCACATATGAGAAACAAATTGATAATAATATTTATTTAATTGCTACAGACGTGATGAACCAGATGAGTTTAAGTTATAAAGTCTCTGGGAATAGTTACGTTGGAATGATTGATGAAACTGTATTTGAAATTCAATACAATGAACGTTTCATAATAGCAAAGCAACATCCTAAAAATAGAAACGATCAAATATTAAAAGATCTGACCTATTATTATATAATTGATTTGAATAAAGAAATAAAAGCTTCTAAAAAACCAAGTCAATTAACTAAGCAAGAATTTTTTGAGCAAATGAATAAAAATAATATTTCAGAACCTTTGGTTAATGTGATAAATTTTAGAGAGTTACAATAAAAACGCACAACAACAACGGTTAATCGCCAATAAACGGCAGCGTTAGAAAGAAAACAATTAACTTGACCAACAAACCAATACTAAGCCGACAGATCCGAGTTCCTTACTCCGCCAACTGGCGATAACCGTATTCCAAGGTTAAATCCAAGCCTTTTGTGCTAATTTTTTCAGGCTGCAAATCTTTGTAATTCCACATAAGGCGTTCCTCTCTTCACCACTGCAAACACTCTGGATAACAGTTTATTGCGGACATTGTTTAGCGCAATCATCTTTAACTTACCTTCCTCCCGCTTTTTCTTATAATATTGCCGTAATTCACTGTCATATTGAATGGCTGTACAGGCCGCCATGCTAAGCAGGCTCTTCATTTGCCGATCTCCCATCGGGTGGCATTTTCGCTTTTTGTGAATACTGCTTCCCGAACTATGACCAAAGGGAGCCGTCCCACAATAACTGGAGAATTGGCGCCAGCTATTAAAGCGTTCAAAATTATTGGTGTGATAAAGCAACTGGGCGCCTACAACTAAACCAACACCTTTTAAAGAAGTGATCAACTTATAATTTTGCGATAATGCCTCAGAAGTCTTTATCAGTGATTTTAGTTGCTTCTCTATTTTATTTATTTGAGAAGTCAGGTGAGTAATAGAGCTTACAAGCGTTTTACAACAGGTATCTGTAGAACTGCTGCTGAGCAACTTTTTCAGCTCTGAAAGGGTATTCTTCAATCCCGTACGACTACGAACCAGCTGATCACGCAAAGCCAGCAACCTGCCTACTTCTAATAGTTCATTATCTTTCAGCTCACTCGGTGAAAGTTCCTCACGGTGAAGCCAGCCATACCTGGCGATCATCATGGCATCTACCACGTCATTCTTCTCTCTGATCACTCCGGAAGAACGTTTGATTACTACAGGATTTTCCTGTACATATACCTGCTTCTTTGAAGATAAATACAACGCTAACTTCAAGGAATAATGACCGGTATTCTCAAAACAGAAAAACACTTTTTGTTCCTTACCGTTAGCCCATTGCAACAAGGCTTTATAACCCTTCACATCATTACTGAACTCCCGATGGGAACTACGATTGTAAGCATAGGCATCTAACTTGTTTTTTGAAACATCAATTCCGATTACTTCTTGGTAATTTTTCATATTTTTAAAAAATTATTATTTGAAGGGCGCATTAACTAACTCCTTTAACGGGTCCATAATAAGACCTGGTATTCCAAATGGTTCTTGCTGCCCGTATGAAGAATGGAGGACTCTTACGGCTATTGGATCTGTAATCTCGAGACCGTTTTAGTTCTCCTCCTTCTTCATCTCAAAGGTATATTTATTAATAAGCGAAGTAAAGGAGACCGTTGCCTACAATTATGAAAGAAAGTGAATATTTAAAAGGATATTATGACATAGACATTGGATTAACATTGCTGTTTAATTCAATTTATGGTGAAGATGAGTATTATAATTTTAAAGAAACAACCACTCTTCCGAATTATAAAAAGCAATTTATAAAGCTCTTAAACACATTAAGAAAATCATTTAAAGAAACATGTTTAAATACAGATTCGTCTCATTTAAAAGAAATTGACATTCTAATAAATGAAGAAATAAATGAAATCAAAACAGCTAAAACCGTAGAAAAGATTTACGAAAATTTAGTCATTTTTTTTCCGAAACTGTGTTTTCTTTTCATTGGTAGAATTCCAAATAATTGGTCTAAAAGAACAAAAGATAATAGAAACTCCTGGCAACTAAATGACTTTAGACAGATTGAATATCATCAAAATGAAAAGCAGAAATTTGATTATTTAATCCACTTATTAAAACTGGATCAAATTGAGGAATTAAAAGACTTAAAATATAATGGTGTAATTGAAAAATACAGATCTTCAAAAAAAGAAAAGGAAGTTTTTATGAACTGGTTCTTACGCACATATCCTGAAACTTATATAAGATTATTTAAAAGGTCAATTTGAAAGTTTGTAACATCATAACTGTAGGCAACAACGGTTAATCGCCAATAAGCGGCACCGTTAGTAAGAAAATAATTAACTTGACCAACGAACCAATACTAAGCCGACAAATCCGCGTCCCTTACTCCGCCAACTGGCGATAACCGAGACCGTTCTACGCAATTTTCATATATGAGAGAACTTTATTATGATGTATATAACTGGATAAAGCATCCGGATGAGGTAAGATTAACTCTAAGTTCAGGAGAAAAAATAAAAATAGTCTCAAAAATATTAATCTTAGAATTATTTGTAGGGCTACTATTTCTAGGACTAATTTACCTTATAGATTCTTATGTTTTAAATCTGGATATGCCATTGGATGATTCTCATTTAATACTGATCTTCTTATTAATGGTTGTGATAGCTCCCATGATTGAAGAATTCATATTCAGATTCCCTCTAAAATATAAAAGAAATTATTTACTAAAATTTATAAACTATTTATCTAGAGGATGGCTAAAAGATAGGTGGGGTTCATTTTTTAAGTATTTTTTATACCTGTCAGTTATAGTATTTGGAATGATTCACTTACCAAATTATAATAATAGCGAGACTTTATTTTTTATTATATCACCAATTTTAGTGGGTAGTCAATTAATTGGAGGTGTTTTTTTGAGTTATACTAGAATAAAATTGGGCTTTATTTGGTCAATTCTCCAACATTCTGCCTTCAATTTAGTTATTTTACTATTTGGATTAATTATTTCCCACAACCAAATTATTACAGAAGAATCTAATGAAGACTTTTCAATAAAAATTATTGAACAAGCATATGTGGACAAGAATGAAACGTACTATAAAAGCAAATTTAATGAAGATACAATATTCTATATTGAAGCAAATGATATCAGTTTATCCAGCTTTATAGACTCCTTAAAAATAAAAGAGTTTCACCAATTTGAAGATAAATGGGTTGATGTTAAAATAAATAGTTCAAATGGGATGATGAGAAAGGAATTAGAAACCTTCTTGAGGAAAACAATTAAACCTGAGGAATAAAAACTGCGTAGAACAACGGTTCATCGCCAATAAGCGGCACCGTTAGTAAAAAAATAATTAACTTGACCAACAACCAAATACTAAGCCGACAAATCCGCGTTCCCTACTCCGCCAACTGGCGATAACCGAGATAGTTACCTGCAAGCGGACAAAAAATCGTAAATGAACATAATCGAAAAAATAAAAGAGTTTTTTAGAAAGAAAGAATATATTGAAATTCAAGATTTCGATTTAAAAAAATATGATGTCCGATTTAAAGAAATTGATGAAGAAAAATTAATAGATATTTCATCCTATATAAAAAAGCATTTAAAAAATTCAAATAATCTAAAAGTTGATGAAACATTAAATGAAAATGAAAGTCAAGAATTTAAAAAGTTTGATAATCTGATTTCGAAAATAGATCAAATTCTCAGAGATGACTTTAATGAAACATTCTCACAAAGTGAAAAAATGAGCTGGGAATTCTGTTACTTTATCGAGAATAAAAATGGATATATCTTTATAAACAATTCACTAACTAAAACAGATCAAACCATAGGAAATGTAATTTATTCTTTAGCTATAATTAGGAAATTTAATAACTCATATTTCCTTTGGGACTTAAATGAATGATTGTGCAAACCGCCAGCAGGTAACAACGGTTAATCGCCAATAGCCGGCAGCGTTAGAAAGAAAATAATTAACTTGACTAACAAAACAATACTAAGCCGACAAATCCGCGTCCCTTACTCCGCCAACTGGCGATAACCGAGACCGTTATATGCTATATTTTATGAGAAATTCGAACTTATTATTTCTTTTGATTCTTCTTCCAATTATTAATTCATTCGCTCAAACCGGATCAAATTTCAATCATTTGGTGATGTCCGAAATTGGAAAAATTAATAATGATAAAATCTTAGATTCCGTTGCTGTTACTCAAGATACCATCCATGAAAAAAGACCTTATAGACTCGAAATATTCTTTGGACAGAATGATAACAATAAGAAGCTGGCTCTTAAGACCGATAAGGCTATTCTACCTGATTTCCCTGATGGCGGAGACGTATCAAATGGAGAAAGATTTTGGGAAATCGAAATTATTAATAGGGATCTCTGGATCAAACATGAGCTATTACGAGGGCATTTTAAGCACAAATTTCAGTACAGAGAGGGAAAATTTAAATTAATGCAATTTAAGTCCGTAGCATCAGATGGACGAGGTAAGATCTTTTATCGAAATCTCGATTTTCTAACTGGAATCCGTAGAACTCAAACTGACAGTTATGAGCAAAATAAGGTTTTAAAGAAAGAAGAAGAATTTATCAAAATTAAAGGAAAACCTGATTTGTCAAATTTTGAACCTAAATCAAATAGATACTATTAAAAACACAGCATATAACATCGGTTCATCGCCAATAAGCGGTAGCGTTAGAAAGAAAATAATTAACTTGATCAACAAATCAATACTAAGCCGACAAATCCGCGTCCCTCACTCCGCCAACTGGCGATAACCGAGACCGTTGTAGCCAATGCCCTTTCACAATTCAATTTTAATTTTAAATTGCATTGAAATTCTAAAACAACTAACCAACTAATGGATACATTTCAAAAGTATATTCAATCATTACAAAAATTTGATTTAGAAGATATCACCGAACACACTTATAGGAAAGAACTTCAAGATTTACTCGAAGTAATAGCAACTACTAAGAATGCCAGTATTAAAATACAACACGAACCAAAAAGAGAAAGCGGATTTGGTGCGCCTGACTTTAAGATTAAAACTGTTGAATCTATTATTGGATATGTTGAGAATAAAAAAATTACTGAGGATTTAGATAAAACTGTCAAGTCTGATCAGATTAAAAAATATAATTCTTTATCTAACAATATTTTAATTACAAATTATTGAGTGGGTCTGGATTAAAGATGGAGAAATCATAGATAGAGCTAAGCTTTGTCAACTTGAGGATATCTCAAGTAAAATGAACTTCTTTCTAGATCCAAATAAAATTTCAAGGGTAAAGTCAATTATTGAAAACTTCTATAGCCAAACTCCTAAAGGAATTTCTTCTCCTAAGCAATTAGCAGAAGTATTAGCAATAAGAGCAAGATTCTTAAGAGACTTTTTAAATCAGGAATTAGAAAGGCAGGAAGTTGAGCATACTGAGGGGAGGTTATATGGATTGTACAAAACTTTTAAGAAAAATATATTCTCAGAATTAAGTACTAAGGAATTTTCTGATGCATTTTCTCAGACATTAGTATATGGTCTTTTTCTTTCGAAGTTAAATGCTGACACTAATGTTATAAATTTATACAATGCAAAAAAATACATATTACCAGCTTTTGGACTAATAAGTGAATTAGTTGATTTTCTAGATGTATTAGAAAAAAGAGAATATAAAGATTCAAAATGGATAGTTGAAGAGATTTTAAGCGTTATGAATACGCTCAATCTAGCAAAAATCATAAAGAATTTATCCTATGAAAAATTTAGAACTTCAAATTTATTTGATGAATCTAACATCTCTTATAAAGATCCTTATATATACTTTTATGAGCATTTTCTTGCGGCCTATGACAAAAAATTAAGAAAGACTAAAGGAGTATACTATACACCACCTCAGGTGGTCAATTTTATTGTCAAATCACTTAATATCTTAATTAAAAAAGATTTTCAAATTGATAATGGTTTTGCTAATAAGGATAAAGTTAGAGTCCTCGATTTCGCAACAGGAACAGGAACTTTTTTACTGGAAATTTTGGAAGAAGCTTTTAATGATTTACCCAAAGGAAGTGGGAAAAAAGATTCTTTGATTAAACACCATATATTAAAAAATTTCTATGGTTTTGAATATTTGATTGCTCCATATACTGTTGCTAATTTAAAACTGTCTCAATTCTTAAAAGACCAAAATTATCTTCTTGAGGACGATGATAGATTTCAAATTTATCTAACCAATACTCTAGAACCTGTAAATAAACAAATGAATATTCCATTACTTCCTTCTTTATCCCAAGAATCAAAAGCGGCGCAGGAAGTTAAGGATAAACCAATTTTGGTAATTACTGGAAATCCTCCTTATAGCGGTGTTTCAAAAAATAAAGGAAAATGGATTACTGATCTTATAGAGACATACAAATACGTTGATGGCAGTCATTTTAAAGAAAAAAAGCATTGGTTAGGTGATGATTACGTTAAATTCATAAGATTTGCACAATGGAAAATGGATCAAGTAGAAGAAGGCGTTGTTGGTATTATTACTAATCATCGGTTCCTATCTAACCCAACATTCCGAGGAATGAGACAATCTTTAATGCAATCATTTGATCAAATTTATTTACTGGATTTACACGGCAGTAATAAACCTAAAGAGTTTGCTCCAGATGGTAGTCCGGATGAAAACGTTTTTGATATAGAGCAAGGAGTAGCAATATCATTTTTTGTAAAGAAAAAAGGATTAGATAAAAAAATATTTCAATCAGACTTATTTGGAAAACGAGCAGACAAATATGATTTCTGTCTAGAAAACGATATAGAAACTGTTGAGTGGAAAGAAATTAATCCAACCAGCCCATTTTATTTGTTTATAGAAGATGAAAATGATTATAGGGAAGATTATGAAAAAGGATTGTTTTTGTCTCAAATATTCCAAAAGGATGTCAATGGTGTTCAAACTTCAAGAGATAAATTTATAACCGATTTAGAACTTGATCCATTAAGGAAAAGACTTCAAACATTCAAAGATTTAAATCTTTCGGAAACAGAAATTAAGGAGAAATTTAAAATAAAGGATACTCGTGGTTGGAAAATTTCAAAAGCTAGGGAGTCTTTAAATAACTTAGAAAATTGGGAAGAACATTTTAAATTAATCAATTATAGACCCTTTGATTATAGACATATCTTTTATAATTCAATTATGATTGATTGGCCTCGAACCGAAGTAATGAAAAATATGCTACACGAAAATATTGGCATTTGTGTTGGCAGAGCTGGACAAAATGTGAATGCTTCGGTTGAATGGAATTTAGCCTATATAAGTGAAAATATAATTGATCTTAATCTATTTTATCGAGGTGGCGAAGTTTTATATCCTCTCTACATTTATTCTAAACCCAATGGTTTATTTAATAATCAAAAGAATAGTGAGTTCATAAAATCTGAAAATTTCACTCCCGATTTTAGGAATAAATTAAACTTAAAATACGATAATCCTACTGGAGAAGAAATAATAGGGTATATATATTCAATATTATATTCCCCCATTTATAGAAAGAAATATCGATCATTTCTAGATATTGATTTCCCAAGAATAATATTCGTTGAAGATAAATCTCAATTTTATCAATTATCAAAAATTGGTTGGGATATTATAAATGCACATATATTCAAAAAAGTACCAGGGTACAAAGAATATCCTTATGGAGATTTCAAAGGTAAAGGAGATGATATTGCTTCACAAAGAAAGTTTGTAATCAATAGAGAAGATGAAAACGGTCGTATATATATATAAATGAAACTCAATATTTCGACAATGTTCCATCTAGTGTTTGGGAATTTCATATTGGAGGATATCAAGTATTAGATAAATATCTAAAAGATCGTAGAAACCGAAAATTAGATTTAGAAGAAATTGAAAATATTGAGAGGGTTATTAGAATTATAGCATATACTAATTTTAAAATGATCAATTTAGAAAACTTGACCCGTAATATTATTTAATTTTTGGAAACGGGCACTGGCAACAACAACGGTTAATCGCCAATAAGCGGTACCGTTAGTAAGAAAATAATTAACTTGACCAACGATTAAAACACTAAGCCGACAAACCCGCGTCCCGCACTCCGCCAACTGGCGATAACCGAGACCGTTCTACGCAATTTAATATCAAGATTTGCTTATTAAGAAAAGTAATCAATGAAGAAACGATACAAAATTTATAAACTTGATTATGTTTTCGTTTTAATCGTACTATTCTATTTGAGCGTAATGATTTTTAGAGACTATATTTACAAAGACACAGTCTATACAATTTGTCAGGTAACAGGATTTAGATTTCATCGAACATCAGGAAACTCTGTTAAGTATGTATTTTATTTTAATAATGTAAAGTATAATGGATCTAATAACGCAGACGTTCTATATAGTAAAAAATTTATTGGAAAATATTATCAATTAGAAGTATCTAAAATCGACCCTAATTATAGTTTGATTAATTTGGAAAAAGAAATAATTGATACTATTCAAATAAAAAAAGCAGGATTTACTTATGACTGATGAAAATTTTAAAAAATCGGCTAGAATTTTTTGGACAATTGTAATGGGTTTGTTGTTTTATTATTGTTTCAAAATTTTATTCAGTTAAATAAAATTGTTCAACTAAACTTTACCTAAATTAAACTGCGTAGAACAACGGTTCATCGCCAATAAGCGGCAGTTTTAGAAAGAAAATATTTACCTTGACAAACAAACCAATTCAAAGCCGACAAATCCGCGTCCCTTTCTCCGCCAACTGGCGATAACCGAGACCGTTGTAAAAAATTTAGAAGAATAATTTCGTGAATCAAATTTGGAACAAAACGAACTATAAATCCTGGATTATAACATTGGTTATTGTACAAGTTCTTGGATATATATCTATTAATTATTTTGGAGATTACGGATGGACAGTATTTATCTTAATACCAATAATTTTAGGATTTTTACCTCCATTTATTTCTGGTAGAAAAATAAAACTTTCTAAATCGGATGCTTATAATTTAAGTTTTGTGGCATTTATTTTTGCTTCGCTACTATTATTAATTTTTGCAATTGAAGGACTGATTTGTCTCGCAATGGCCAGTCCATTATTACTTTTAGCAGGTTGGATTGGATCATATTTCGGATACAGATTATCAGGAACAAAAAAACTTAATCCAACAAACCTGACTATAATAATTGTAATTCTTTCATTTGGATTTTTAGGATTTGACACAATTAATAAACCTGAAAAATTGATTCCTGTAACTACAAAAGTTAAAGTAAACGCACCAATTGAAACTGTCTGGAAAAATGTAGTGACATTTGATACAATACAAGAACCTGAAAACTGGATATTTAAAACAGGTATATCTTATCCGACAAATGCAACAATAGAAGGAACAGGTGTAGGAGCAATCAGATATTGCAATTTTACAACAGGTAGCTTTGTAGAACCAATTACTACTTGGAACGAACCAAATTTATTACAGTTTGATGTAAAAGAACAACCAATTCCAATGAATGAAATAAATCCATTTTGGGATATTCACCCACCACATTTAGATGGCTATTTCAAATCATATAAAGGACAATTTAAACTCACAAAAGAAAATAATAATGCGACAATTCTTGAAGGAACAACTTGGTATAAAAATGATATTTATCCAGAGTTCTACTGGAAATTGTGGTCAGACTTCATAATTCATAAAATCCACATTAGAGTTTTGGAACATATTAAGAAAGAATCCGAGAACTAAACTTTTTACAACATCGGTTAATCGCAAATAACGGGTTTTGTCGAAAAAGTGTAATTTTAAAAACCAAGGAAACAATAGAGTTAATCCGACAAGTCCGCGTCCCTACTCCCGCAACTTGCGATAACCGTAACCGTTGTGCAAAATTTTTTAGAAGAATATGAGTGATGAAATTGAGAAAATTATTGATTATGAATCAGAAAGTCATAAGCTTGATTTTAAGGAAATTGAATATTCTCTTGGAAATAATCCTAAAAAGAACGAAATCCTAAAAGATTTTTCTGCATTAGCGAATCATCCTTCTAATGATGAAAAATTAATAATAATTGGTGTCATTGAAGAAAATGGATTAGCAAAAGATTTTAGAAACATTGATAAAGTAACAGACGAGGCTAAATATCAACAATTTATAGAAAGTAATATTGAACCAAAAATTAACTTTGAGTATAAAAGTTTCAATTATAAAGATTACAAATTAACCTATTTTAGAATATTCAATAATCAGAATCGTCCATATCTTTTCAAGAAAGAACTGAAAAGATCAACTGATAAAAAAGTAGAATTTAGAGCTGGAGATGGATATATTCGAATGGGAACTTCTACTCGAAAACTAATTAGAAAGGATTTTGATTCTATTTATAATGATAAAGTTAAAGCAAAAGATAGAAAATCAGATTTGGAAATTAATTATGAAACATTTAATTATGATATGGATCTAGAAGGACATCCAGTTCTAGAAGTTCATATATCGAATGTTTCAAATAAATCTATAGACATAGACATAGAGTTACGAATAAAGAGAGATTTGAAAAGTTATAAAATATCTGAAAGATCAGAGATTTTAAGAAAAATAGAGGAAAAGAAATATGAGGGTTCCTCATTTGGATTTGGATTACATACTCAAATTTTACCAAGTCTAGACATAACGTTTGAAGAAAAATGGGATTATTACGTTATTAAAATGAATCCCAAAACAAAGAAGTTCCCAATTACTTTATTCCAAAATCAAAAAGAAGAAGAAATTTTTCAAAAAGAAATAGTTGTTGATTTCTGTGAAATAGATGAAATAATAGCAGACTTGATAATACGCAGCGATGATTTTCTAGAAGGTCCTTTAAAGCAAGAACTTAAATTTTCAATATAAAAATTCCAAATGAAGATAACGAAATACCAAAAATTAAAACTGATAATTTTTTCCGCCTTTAGCATATTATTTCTATTTATTCTACACAATTATTCAAATAATGGAAGATTTATATTTAGAGGTGATTCTTCTGTATTATTAGATACTAGGAATGGAACTATTTATATCCCAACAGAAAAAACCTACGTTGAAATAAACGATTTCAAGAAAAGAAATTAAGTGATTTTGCTTGAAAAATAACCTTTCAGGTGAAACAATTAAGTTTTTGGAAATATCACTTAAAATTCTAGTATATTATTAAGATTAATTTGAACATAAAAACTTTGCACAACATCGGTTCATCGCAAATAACGGGTATTGTCGAAAAAATGTAATTTCAGAAACCAGGAAAGAAAATAGTTAATCCGACAAGCCCGCGTCCCTACTCCCGCAACTTGCGATAACCGTAACCGTTGGCAGCAAGCATTAAAAATTTCATTATGAAAAAACTTATAATATTATTTCTATTTCTATCAACCAATATCACCGCTCAGGAATTGACCGGTACATGGAATGTCACATCTTATGAAGACGAGATTGTATATTATAATCAAACGACAGATTCAATTTATTATAAAGATGAATCTAGAAAGACAGAAGCGGAGAATTTTAGAAAAATGTTTGAAATGATGATTCTACCTGTTACTTATACCTTTAAAGATAATAATGAATACGAAATGCTTCATCCAATGTTGGCGGAAATCAAAGGAACTTACGAAATAGATAGAAATAATAATTACGTCATATTATCAGAAAAAAATACAATGAATGATACATTACCATTTTCTATGAGTAATGAAATTTTGTATCTCAGAATGAAAATGGAAGAAGGATTTATGAAAATTGGATTAAAAAAATAGTTTCTCTTTAAAAACAAAGGGTTTAAATGTATTCAAGAAGATTATTACTAAATGCCAGCTGCCAACATCGGTTAATCGCCAATAAGCGGCACAATAAGTAAGAAAATAATTATCTTGACCAACAAACCAATACTAAGCTGACAAATCCGCGTCCCTTACTCCGCCAACTGGCGATAACCGAGACCGTTGGCAACAATATTTATACAGACACAATTATGAACAAAACACGAATTTTAGGTTTATTATTACTAACACTTGGTATAGTAATAATGAATTATTTTGACCATAAAAATTATCATTTACTAGCCGGAATTTTATGTGGTGCAGGATTAATATGGTCAATAACAGGAAAAATTCAATTTAAGAGAAATGCAAAATAGAATTGCAATAATTGAATCTTTCAAATCATTCCTTGGAGAAAGAAAAAAATCAATCGATAATCGATTAAGATATGTCGAAATACTTAAATTTTTCACTGCTGCTTTCATTTTATTGGTAATTATTATCATTATAAAATCTCTTTTACCATTTAATGTTTTAAGCGATAAACTAGAATGGAATAATTCAGCAGTAGTCATAATCTTTTCTATAACTTATTTGCTACATGGACCAAGATATTTCTATGAATCAAAACTTTTAAAACATTTAAAAACACTAAAAAAGAAAGAAAAAAAATTTTCTGATAATGAAACTTTAAATGTTCAACTGAAAACTACGATTAATGAAATCAATCATTACAAAAAGAATTGGTTTATTGTTGCCTCAGTTGTAATCATAATGATTGCTAGTATAATACACGCAATTATAGATGATTTTGAATATTGGAAATATTTAAAAATCCCTTTTCTACTATTTATAATAATAATTTCATTTGATTTTCTTAAAAAGTATAACCGTTTAAGTAAGAACATCAAAGAATATGAAGAACAATAAATACAGTTGCCAACATCGGTTAATCGCAAATAACGGGTGTTGTCGAAAAAGTGTAATTTTAGAAATCAAGAAACAAACGAGTTAATCCGACAAGTCCGCGTCCGTACTCCCGTAACTTGCGATAACCGTAACCGTTACAAAACATTATGATACAAAGATTTTTACTACTATTATTGATAACTTCCTTAAGTATCACAAAGAGTTTATCGCAAAATAGAACTTCATTGGGAGTAAAAGTAGGAGTAAATTTCACAGGTTTTCATACTGGTACTTCAACATATACTGGAGAATTTGGTTTAAACGCAGGTTTGATTGTAGATCATAAAATTTCAAATTTCCTGAGCATTCAACCAGAATTAATATTTAATGAAAAAGCAGGAAATTATACAATTCCAGGAAATGAGATGGTTATAAGAGCTACCTCTAAGGTTAAATACATAGACATTCCAATCATGGCTAAAATAAATATTCTAGAAAGTATAAATTTTCAACTGGGACCTCAAGTGGGGTTTCTTGTAGCAGAAAAAACAGAATACAATTCTGATGTAGTAGAAACAACCCCCAAAGTTTTAGATTTAGCTCTTAATGGCGGTTTTGGCTATCAGATTAAAAGAAATATCTTTTTACAAGCTCGATACAGCTACGGAGTTAAGGAAATATTTGAAAATGAAAACTATAAAAATTCAGTAATCAGCCTATCAATTGGCTATAAATTCCAAAATTAAAATGAAAAAATTCTTCAGCCTTGTTCTAATCTGTTCCTTCCTAGTCGCTTGCTCAACAGACAATCCCGATGATATCGCACCAGAACTTATAAATAATGGATTTACTATGAATAATTCATTTTTAGAAACAGAATATGTCTATGTAAATGATGAAAATGTTGAGAATAATGAGCCTAGTGATATTGCAATAATCATGAGCAATGTAGATATATTAAATTCTAACCAAAATTCGGGAGTAAACTTTGTGTATTTTGATTTTAAAGGTGTAGAAATTCAAGAAGGAATAGTAAATGAAATTCCTGATTACCGAATTGTGACTAATGCATCAATAAATAATGGTCAAATAACTGATGGAACTGTTGTATTAGATGATACAACAAATGGTATACAAGCAACTTCTACTACAGTAGAAATAATATCAGTCTCAAATTCGGAAATAGAATTTGAATTTAACTTTACCAAAGAAAATGGAACAATTATTAAAGGTAGCTATAGTGGTTCCTTTTCAACAGTTGAACAATCATAACGTTTAGTAACAACGGTTAATCGCCAATAAGCGGCACCGTATTAGGAACATAATTACCTTGACCAATAAACCAATACTAAGCCGACAAATCCGCGTCTCTTACTCCGCCAACTGGCGATAACCAAGACCGTTGTAAAGCATTTTGAAGAAAGTTTACTACATACTATTATTATCTCTGACTCTATTTAATTGTGATAAAACAGTTAAACAAGATCAGACTTCTACAAAAGAAACTTTTTATTATCCAACTGTTGCAAATTTTCAAAACGAAACATTACTAAAAAAAGTAGAGCTCGACAGCTTAGATAATTTTGAAGAATTATTGAACATAGCAGATGAAATTGTCTGTGATACAAAATCACCTTCAATTTATTTCGAGAATAAAGACGCCATATTTAAATTTTTAATAGATAAAGATTGTTTAATCGCTTTTAATATTGCCGATTACAAAGAACGAAACATCATATTTATACAAGGCGACTCAATAATTATTAACGATAAAATGTCAAAACCATTTGATAGCATTGAGAAAGTATTGAATAATCATATTTTGAATAAAGGAAAGAATCCAAAATACTCAACGAGTATTGAAAAGGCAATTATATTTTATCACCAAGATTCCTTATTTAAATCTATAGATATTAAGGAGCAACTTTTAAAGATTTCCAATGCTTTCAACGGAATAAGAAATACAAAAGGAGATTCGATACCACTTAAAATAAAATTACAGGAATACGGGTATATTTATATTGAAGAACCAACAATACCAATTAAATAACAAAACGCTTTACAACAACGGTTAATCGCCAATAGACGGTAGCGCTAGATAGAAAATAATTAACTTGACCAACAACAAAACTCTAAGCCGACAAATCCGCATACCTTACTCCGCCAACTGGCGATAACCGAGACCGTTAGGCAATATTAATAATCATAATTCTTCTTAAATGTCTAAAAGAAAATCTCTTTCAAAAAAAGTAAGATTCGAAGTTTTTAAAAGGGATAAATTTCAATGTCAGTATTGTGGTAAATCAGCCCCCGATATCGTGCTAAATGTAGATCACATTGATCCAGTAGCCAATGGCGGATCCAATGATTTAATTAATTTGATTACAAGTTGCTTTGACTGCAATCAAGGAAAAAAAGCAAGACTTCTAAGTGATGATAGTGTTATAAAAAAACAAAGGAAACAATTAGAAAAGTTGCAAGAAAGACGAGAGCAATTAGAGTTGATGTTAGAATGGAAAAAATCATTAACCGATTTAGAAAGTGACAAAATTGAAATAATAAGTGATTATTGGGGCTCTCTTATGCACCCATTTTCTTTAAATGAAAATGGAAAAAAAACTTTAGAAAAATTAATTAGAAAGTTTTCTATTGAAGATGTTCTGGAAGCAATCGATGTAGCTAACGAAAAATATTTAAAATTTGATGAAGAAGGCGAAATCACAAAAGAGAGTGTGGAAAATGCATTTAATAAAGTTGGAGGTATTTGTGCTTTAAAAAATATGCCAGAGCTAAAAAAGAAATTAGCTTATATAAAAGGTATTTGCAGAAATAGATTTTCATATTGGGATAACCAAAAAGGTTCTATTATTTTAAACAATTATGTTACTGCTTTGCAAAATTTCGGCTGGTCTGACGAGAAAATTACACAAGATTTAGAAGAAGAAGTAATGCCGAGAAGTATAGAGGCTAATAATTGGTCTCAGTGGAAGAATCTTTTGGAAAGTTGGACAGAAGATGTGAACAATTGGGAAAAGGAAAATTTAATTCCAGAAGCCCAAAATCAACAAGATGAATACTCTTTCGAAACATTAGAAAAGCACGCTGAATTTCACCTAAAAAGCATTGTAGATGGGATCAAAGCAGTAATTCATATTGGGGCTGTTTTTGAAAATTTTAAAACAGAAGAATTTTTAAAGTTTTTAAAAGAGGATCTAAACGAAATATTGAAATTAGAAAATGAGGAGGAAAAAGTTCTTATGAAATTTATTTTTAATTCTAATTCAATGAATTGTGTTCAAATTTCTGAAAACGAAGAAAACTCAGATAATTATGGTATGTTAGAAAAATTACAAGGTATAGCAATACAAGAAATAGAAACTATACTGAATCAGTATAATTTAAATGGAACCTATTACTCTGAAAAGGACAAAAAAATACTTCGTTTCTTTTACAAGCAACAACAAATTAACATTGCCTAACATCGGTTCATCGCAAATAACGGGTTTTGTGGAAAAAGTGTAAATTTAGAAACCAGGAGAGAAAACAACTAAGCCGACAAGTCCGCGTCCCTACTCCCGCAACTTGCGATAACCGTAACCGTTATATAAAATTGCACATTTGAGTTTTAGTTTAATAATTTTTTGATTTATAATAAGAATGAATAACAACATTTCTAAGAAAACTGACTATAAGGAGCTTTCTGTTTGGATCTTCTCAATTTTCTGTATCTCTCTTTTACTAATATTCTGTATAACGGAATTCCTGAGAGGAGTTTTAAATGAATGGTTATTTGAAAATAGTAGATTGTTTCTCGTGCTACTCACTGTTGGAGTTGTAGTTATGTCATTTATAAACTCTCTGAAACTCCTGAGAAGAAAAGATGCGTCAAAAAATGTGAAATGGATTGTATTAAGCTCGATACCATTTGTACTATTTACGGTCGCTTTCCTATTAGCATTTAACTGGAAGAATATAATAGAATCATATTTCAATTAATATGAACTCTAAACATGTTTCTAGTTTGTGCAACTTTAAATAACAGCGGTTGATCGCAAATAACGGGTTTAAACGAAAAAGTGTAATTTTAGTAACCAGAAAAGAAATTGGTTAATCCGACAAGTCCGCGTCCTTACTCCCGCAACTTGCGATAACCGCAACCGTTGCAGCCAATTTTAAAACGAGAAAATTTGAGGAAAATAATCATATTTATATTTTTAATAACTCAATTTTGCTTTTCACAAAATGCTCCTGAAATCAGTATTTTGACTTGTTATCCTGGCGAAGAAGTTTATTCAGTTTTCGGACATTCAGCAATTAGAATTGTAGATAACGATAAAGATATTATATACAATTTTGGAATGTTTGACTTTGATACACCAAACTTTACTTTAAAATTTGTTACTGGTCGGTTAAAATATCAATTAGGCATTCAAGAAACCGCCAATTTCATCAAAATTTATTCAGATGAGAATAGAAAAGTATCAGAACAAAGATTAAAGCTTCAAAAGCAACAAAAAAATGAATTAATAGAAAAACTAAACTTCCTTTACAGACCTGAAAACAGATATTACACATACTCTTTTAAAGAAAAAAATTGTTCTACTGAAATTCGTGATCTATTGATAGAAAATGGAGTGAAATTTCCCAAAGCGAACTTAGAAAAAAGCAACAGAGATTTAATAAATTCTCATCTGATAACAAAACCGTGGCTTCGGTTCGGAACCAATTTGATGTTAGGAAAATCATTAGATGAAAAAAGCAATAAATTTCAAAGTATGTTTCTTCCCAAGTATTTAGAACAAGAAATTAATAATTCTACAATAAATGGTCAAAAGCTAGTAAAGTCAGGAAAATCTTTGAACAATGTGAAATCTAAAGAAGAAAGTGAATTGTATAAATGGACTTCGCCGATTGTAATATTTTCAATTTTACTAATAATTTATCTTTTCACATTCTATAAACCATTGGAAACAATTTTTAGTTTATGTATAGGTACTATTGGATTAATATTACTACTAATGTGGATATTTTCAGAACATCCAGAAGTAAAGAATAATTTGAACATTTTATGGGCAAATCCATTATATCTAATTTATATTCCACTTAAAAATAATGAGCAATTAAAGAAGTACATAGCTTACATATTGATTACGTTGCTCGTCATAAGTATTTTAATTTGGATTACTAATTATCAATCATTTGACGTAGGAATAATTCCAGTACTTTTAATTCTAACTATAATGAATGTTAGGTACATTAAAACTGGCTACAACATCGGTTCATCGCAAATAACGGGTATTATCAAAAAAGTGTAATTTTAGAAACCAAGCAAGCAAATAGTTAATCCGACAAGTCCGCGTCCCTACTCCCGCAACTTGCGATAACCGTAACCGTTGGGCGCAATTATTCACAAAAATTCTGCTGACCTAATTATATTAAAATCAATGAAAAAGTTTTTAGTGTTTATATTTATTATAATCTGTGCATTCAATTGTAACGCACAAAAATTAAATACTTCTCAAGATAGCATTAAAGTCTTTTATGATGAGCTGTTTTCTATTATGGAAAATGAATATTTATATAAAGACAATGTAAATTGGAAAGAAATAGAACCAAAAGTTCGGAAAAATTTAAAAGAATATTCAGATTTCAATAGTTCATTAGATGAAGTGGCAACTTTATTTAATCTTATCAATGCAGACCATTGTAAAGTTTATTACAATCAAAACACCTATTCTGGCAATTTCGAAACACCAACTCAAAAAGATTTTAGTGAACAATGGGTGAAAAAGTACTCGACTGAACCAAATTTTGAAGTTAAAGTACTAGATAACGAATATGGATATATACTGTTGCCAGGAATGATGTTTGAAGATGTTAGCTCGAAAAACATTCATAAACTATCACAACCGATGTATGATGAAATTTATAATATCAAGAGTTCAAAAAATATTAAAGGTTGGATTATAGATTTACGATTTAATACGGGTGGTAATATTACACCTATGCTTTTAGCATTATATGATTTTCTAGGTGATAATGATGTTTGGGGTGTACTTGATATTAATAAAAAGAAAGTTACGAACGTAAAATTATTAAATGGAAAATATATAAATAATTCTAAGAAAAGCTCTTACATAAAGCCAAAAGGAATGTTGCTTGATGAAGCTAAGGTTGCAATCATAACCAATTTAGCTACAGGTAGTTCAGGTGAAGTAACGGCACTAGCTTTTAAAGGAAGAAAAAATGTGAATTTCATAGGAGAAAAAACGAATGGTAAAACAACAACGAATACGCTTGCTAATTTACCATTTGGGGCATATATGGCTTTAACCGTTGGGTATGATTGCGATAGAAATGGGAATTTTTATGAGCAAATCATTCCAGATGTCAAAGTTTCAAAACAAGACAATTTTGAAAATTTACTTCTAGATAGAAATATTCAAGAAGCAATAGAATTTATATCAAGAGGAGAATAACTTCGCCCAACAACGTATATCGCAAATGGCGGGTTTATCAGAAAAGTACTAAATTAGTTTTCATAATAAACAAAACCGTTAAGCCGACAAATCCGCATACATAATTCCGCGCCACTTGTCGATATACGAGACCGTTGGCACTCATTAAAGAAGATGTAAATTGATAGAAAGCAATAAATTATTAGTCTCCATATCCAGATATTTAACTCTAATAATTGGAGTATTACTTTTTAGTCTAAGTATTCTAAAATTTTACAATCCTGGTCATATAACTGATTGGAAAAATCTAATCATATTTAGTGGAATCGGATCGTTATTGATTGTGCTGAATATAATTTTATTCGACAGAATAAAAAGTGTTAAAGTAAATCATAGCAGAATTATTTATAAAGAGAATGGAAAAGAAGTTGATATTAACTGGAAAGATGTAGACAGAGTTGGTCAAATTTTGATAGCGGTTCCACCTCTTTATTTTGCTTTAATAAACAAAAAATTGATAATCTTTCCCACGGAGAGAATTTTTGGATACACAAGTTTCGGATCGTCATCTTTTTCTATGGTGGTTGATCATAGTAAAATGGGTGAGATTATAAACAATGCTAAATCAACATACTTAATATAACTTAACGAGTGCCAACATCGGTTCATCGCCAATAAGCGGCACCGTTAGAAAGAAAATAATTAACTTGACCAACAAACCAATACTAAGCCGACAAATCCGCGTTCCTTACTCCGCCAACTGGCGATAACCGAGACCGTTGGCACGCATGCATAAGATTATGAGTAAAGAAGAATATTTCAATCAATACGAATCATATATCGCGGAGAAAATTTCTCTTACTGATGAAACTTCTCAAGTAGAAAATGAGATTTATGAAAATATGCTATCATTTACTATTTCTAAAAAGCATTTGGCTAAACTCAAGGTTACCGATTTTATAAGTTTTCTGTCTCGCATAAAGAAGAATAGAAAGTCACAAATTAATGTTTCTCAAACTATCTCCAATTTAATTTACTACATATGGTTTGATGAAATGGCCGGACAACTCCGATTAAACTTTATCAATTCTAATCACTCCGAATTACCATTTGAAGCAGATTTAGAATTCACTTCGAACGAGGTTGATATTATTGATGAATTTCTACACTCCGAATATCTTAATGAAATAACCTGGGATAAACTATCTGATGATACCGGAGACCAGCAAAACGAGAAAAGCACTGAAATAATTGATTTTAAATTAAAAGTTTATAGAGAAATAATTAGAAAAGATGCACGTCGTGCCAACATCGGTTAATCGCAAATAACGGGTTTAACCGAAAAAGTGTAATTTTAGAAACCAGGAAAGAAAATAGTTAATCCGACAAGTCCGCGTCCCTACTCCCGCAACTTGCGATAACCGTAACCGTTGTGCTTAATTTTTAAGAATGAGAATACTACTTTATACATTAATTCTTTCAACATTAGCCTTAAATTTTAACTTGTGCGATTGCTTTCCATTAAATGCAAGAACAATTGAAAAGTTGAAAGAGAAAAGTGATTTAATTGCAATTGGATTTCCAACTGAAATAATTGCATCAGAAAATAATTATGAGGAAGATATAGTAGTTTTTCAAATCGATTCTTTGATTAAAGGCAAAAATTTAAATTCAAGAACAATCCTAATAAATCAAAATCAAGCTGGAAACTGCGCTAATTATTTTGAGTTATGCGAACAGTATGTTATTACAGGAGAAAAAGTTCAGAATGTAAAACAAACTTATAGAATGGGGCAAAATTCTCATTCGAGAAATCTTGAGGATTTGGTTTTAGAAAATTATATGATTTCGACTGACGGTTGTAGAACTTTCAAATTGAATAGTAGCTTAGCAGAAACATTCCTAGATTAATCAAATGGAGATTATATTCGAAACCATCGTAATATTGATTTTAAGGTATCCTGGAGCAGCAATCAGATGGTCAATTACAAGATTATGGAGCTCCGATAAAAAATTTAAAGAGTTTTTAAAGGAGGATGCTTTTATAAATGGAGTAGTTAGTTTAATTTTTATTCCGTTAATCGCCGTAGTGGTTAATACATTAATTTGAGTATAAAAACTAAGCACAACAACGGTTAATCTCCAATAGCCGGCACCGTTAGAAAGAAAATAATTAACTTTACCAACAAACCAATACTAAGCCGACAAATCCGCGTTCCTTACTCCGCCAACTGGCGATAACCGAGACCGTTGGCTAGCATATTAATACTATGAGTCGAATTATAATTTTTCTTCTGTCTTTCCTATATATGAGCTGTTCATCTCTAGAAAAGAAAAGTAAGACTAATGAAAATACTAATAGAAAAGAGGTACATCCGTATAAAGTCCTCATTAATGATTTTGAGAAAAATAAGCTTCATAAAATTTATCCAAATTTAGAAACGAGTAAGGCTTATCATCGTCTTCTTAAAGATATTCTAGATAGAAAGATTGAGATATCAGATTTGAAAACAAAAATGGGAAAGACTCTATTTCAGAATACTTTGAAAAAAGAATTGCAATGCTCAACAGATTCTGTTTGGATCGATGAAAATCTTTCCATTGTACACTTGAAAGAAAAATGTTGGGATTACTCAACGCAGAATTACAAATACAAAAATAGTGATTTCGGGTATTTTAAACCTGGAATGGATAAAGACTCAATTGTAAAATCATTTAAAAATAAAATTTCTTTCAATTATTATAGTAATTACATTAATGAATTAAAATCTCATGATCCGAAAAGTGATTTTTTAAACGATTATATTTATCTGAAAGAAGCTGCTGGCGATATAGCCTTTTACATTATAGCGGAGAATATGATAAAAGCAAATGTGAGCTTCAATCAACAAATAATTAAGCGAATATTTATAACAGAAATTGTGTACAATTAAGACGCTAGCCAACATCGGTTAATCGCCAATAAGCGGCAGCGTTAGTAAGAAAATAATCATCTTGATCAACAAACTAAGACTAAGCCGACAAATCCGCGTCCCTTACTCCGCCAACTGGCGATAACCGTAACCGTTGTGCACAATTTAAAAAGCAAGATTTTTGATTAAATACAAGCTGCTAATAATTATATTTCCACTCTTTTTAGGTTGTGAATTTTCAAATAATACAAATAGTTTTTCCGGAGAAAATTATCAAAAATCAGGAAATGATATTATTTCTTTCAAAAAAGATAATGAGTTTGGTTTTAAGGAAGGCAGTAAAGTCCAAAAATTAAATAGTAAAGGAGTTGATTTAGGTATAAAGAAAAAATACCAAGAAGCAGAAAAAGTTCTGAAGAAAGCTCTTCTTGAAGAACCGAAAAATCCAATAATTCTAAACAACATTGGATTAACATATTATAATCGAGGTATATATAATACTGCAATAAAATATTTTAATCAATCTTTAATGTTTTCTGACTCTACAAGCATAATGGCCGCAACAAATCTAGGTTTAACTTACTATGATCAAATGGATTATGCAAGAGCATTGGAAATAATGAATTTTAGCCTTTCAAAGCAGAATGGCGATAATGTAGAAAAACTTACTGTAAGACTGAATAGAATAATGGTGAATATTGAATTAGAAGATTGTGATGAAATATTCGCAGATAGAAAAGCTATAGAATATCTACGTCATAACAACGAATTAGGAGATTATGCCGCTTACCTTGAAGAAGTAGATGAACAATTATTTAAACTGTGCACAACAACGGTTCATCGCCAATAAGCGGCACCGTTAGTAAGAAAATAATTAACTTGACCAACGAACCAATACTAAGCCGACAAATCCGCGTCCCTTACTCCGCCAACTGGCGATAACCGAGACCGTTAGGCAGCATAATTTTTATCGTGCTTGAAACTTCTAATTTTTTACTTATCTTTGACGTTAGTAACGTAAAACAAAATTATTTGTGATTAAATCTTTTGCAGACAAAGAAGCTGACAAAATTTGGAATGGAACCCAATCAAGAAAGCTTCCTGCTAATATTCAAAACGTAGCTAGAAGAAAACTAAGAATGGTAAATAATGCTCAAAATATAAATGACTTAAGAATTCCTCCAGCTAATCATTTGGAAAAGCTGAGTGGAAATTTAGAAGGTTTTCATAGCATTAGAATTAATAAACAATGGAGAATAATGTTCAAATGGAAAAATGACAATGCTTTTGAGGTGCAAATTGTTGACTACCATTAAACTTAAAAAAATAGAAAAATGAAAAAACTTGAAAACATACATCCTGGAGAAATCTTAAAAGAAGAGTTTTTAGATCCGATGGAAATTACAGCATACCGACTTTCCAAAGAAACATTTATCCCGCAGACAAGAATAAGTGAAATCATTAAAAAGAAAAGAAGAATAACTGATGATACAGCTCTTCGTCTTTCAAAATATTTTGGAACTACTGCAAAATTTTGGTTGGGATTGCAAGATGATTATGATTTGGAAGAGGAAAGATTTTTAAAAGAGAAAGAGTTTAATAACATAAAGCCGTTAGAAAATAACGCAGCCTAACAGCGGTTCATCGCAAATAACGGGTATTGCCGAAAAAGTGTAATTTTAATGATCAAGAAAGAAAATGTTTAAGCCGACAAGTCCGCGTCCCTACTCCCGCAACTTGCGATAACCGCAAACCGTTGTGAATAATATTTATATGAGAATTCGACTTCTAATTTTTCTAATTCTTACTTCTTTTAAAGTTGTAAGTTCTACCCCACAAAT
Source organism: Gramella sp. Hel_I_59 (assembly GCF_006714895.1). Lineage (NCBI taxonomy): Bacteria > Pseudomonadati > Bacteroidota > Flavobacteriia > Flavobacteriales > Flavobacteriaceae > Christiangramia > Gramella sp. Hel_I_59. Next base: position 2,278,620 of record NZ_VFME01000001.1, read on the forward strand.
TCCTGACATATTAATTTATAACGGAACTGATTATGATTGGAACGGGTATTCGCCAGCTGTCGATTTATTTGAAAAAAGAAAGTTCAAAGCTCCAGAGGAAGCTATCGAAACAACTGCCAATTATGGTATTTTCCTTTTCACGTACTCAATTTTAGATGATTGCTTATATCTTACTGACGTCAAAATATTAATTTCAACTGAGAAAGATGATATACCAGAACTAGGAGAGAAATCAGTGTTCGATCTTTATTTTCCAAACACTGATAAAGTTCTTATGAAGAACTATTCAGATATTCAAGTTATTCCATATGGCGACCAAATTAAACGAGATATAAAGGGAAGAACCTTTTTTTACAAAAAAGACTATTTCGTATTTGATTTTGAAAATGGAATTGTAATTAAAACATTAGAATTAAGTTTTAGAAAATATCAAAAACTTAAAAACGAACAATTTCAAAAACTCAAAAATTCATCAGATTATAAGAAATTAGTGCGTAAAAACAGACAAAACCTTATATATTTCAATGAGTATAATGATCAAAAGTTTTCTATGAATGAATATTTAGAAATGAATATATTGGATGAAATAAATCATCTACAATAAACACTATTCACAACATCGGTTCATCGCCAATAAGCGGCACCGTTAGAAAGTAAATAATTAACTTGATCAACGAACCAATACTAAGCCGACAAATCCGCGTCCCCTACTCCGCCAACTGGCGATAACCGTATTCCAAGGTTAAATCCAAGCCTTTTGTGCTAATTTTTTCAGGCTGCAAATCTTTGTAATTCCACATAAGGCGTTCCTCTCTTCACCACTGCAAACACTCTGGATAACAGTTTATTGCGGACATTGTTTAGCGCAATCATCTTTAACTTACCTTCCTCCCGCTTTTTCTTATAATATTGCCGTAATTCACTGTCATATTGAATGGCTGTACAGGCCGCCATGCTAAGCAGGCTCTTCATTTGCCGATCTCCCATCGGGTGGCATTTTCGCTTTTTGTGAATACTGCTTCCCGAACTATGACCAAAGGGAGCCGTCCCACAATAACTGGAGAATTGGCGCCAGCTATTAAAGCGTTCAAAATTATTGGTGTGATAAAGCAACTGGGCGCCTACAACTAAACCAACACCTTTTAAAGAAGTGATCAACTTATAATTTTGCGATAATGCCTCAGAAGTCTTTATCAGTGATTTTAGTTGCTTCTCTATTTTATTTATTTGAGAAGTCAGGTGAGTAATAGAGCTTACAAGCGTTTTACAACAGGTATCTGTAGAACTGCTGCTGAGCAACTTTTTCAGCTCTGAAAGGGTATTCTTCAATCCCGTACGACTACGAACCAGCTGATCACGCAAAGCCAGCAACCTGCCTACTTCTAATAGTTCATTATCTTTCAGCTCACTCGGTGAAAGTTCCTCACGGTGAAGCCAGCCATACCTGGCGATCATCATGGCATCTACCACGTCATTCTTCTCTCTGATCACTCCGGAAGAACGTTTGATTACTACAGGATTTTCCTGTACATATACCTGCTTCTTTGAAGATAAATACAACGCTAACTTCAAGGAATAATGACCGGTATTCTCAAAACAGAAAAACACTTTTTGTTCCTTACCGTTAGCCCATTGCAACAAGGCTTTATAACCCTTCACATCATTACTGAACTCCCGATGGGAACTACGATTGTAAGCATAGGCATCTAACTTGTTTTTTGAAACATCAATTCCGATTACTTCTTGGTAATTTTTCATATTTTTAAAAAATTATTATTTGAAGGGCGCATTAACTAACTCCTTTAACGGGTCCATAATAAGACCTGGTATTCCAAATGGTTCTTGCTGCCCGTATGAAGAATGGAGGACTCTTACGGCTATTGGATCTGTAATCTCGAGACCGTTTTAGTTCTCCTCCTTCTTCATCTCAAAGGTATATTTATTAATAAGCGAAGTAAAGGAGACCGTTGTAAACAATTTTAAAATAGAAATATGGCTCTACAAGATGAAATAGAACTAAAATCAAAAGAAATACATACTGAAAATTTGAGTATGTCTTTAGGAGAAATAATTAGTATGTATGAACAAGGAGATTTAGATATCCATCCTGAGTTTCAAAGATTTTATAGATGGTCAGACCAACAAAAAACTAAGTTAATTGAATCCATACTATTAAATATCCCAATTCCGTCAATATTCGTGGCACAACGTCCAGATGGAATTTGGGATGTGGTTGATGGATTACAAAGACTATCTACAATTTTTGAATTTCTAGGTATTTTAAAAAATGAGAATAACGAATTGGTAGCGCCATTGAAACTTGAAAAAACTAATTTATTACCATCTCTTGAAAACAAGGTTTGGAGTAGCGATAATGGTGATGAGTTTACAGATGTCCAACAAAGATATTTTAAAAGAAGTAGATTAAATTTTGTGATAATTCAAAAGGAAAGTGACTCTAGTAGTAAATATGAACTATTTCAGAGACTCAACACAGGTGGTAGTTCCTTAACACCTCAGGAAGTTAGAAATTGTTTACTAATTATGAGTGAGGAGGATAATTTTGAAAAACTAAAATCATTATCAGAAGAAGAAAGCTTCCTTAATTCTATAAATATTTCAGATAAAAACTTAGATGAACAATATGATAAGGAATTAACAACACGCTACTTAGTATTAAAAGGATTTGAACCTGATGAACTTAGTTCTATAAGCGACTTGAGTACATTTTTAGATGATGAAATAGTGAAATTTTTCGAGAATGATAATTTACACTGGGATGCTGTAACTGACAATTTTAGAAGGACATTCAACCTTATTGATGATTCAATGGGTTCAGACGCTTTTAAAAAATATAGTATTGAAAAAGATTCTTTCTATGGTGGATTTATAGTTTCAGCTTTTGAAATGATCGCGATAAATATTGGGAATAATTTAGATTATTGGGAAGAAAGAAGTGAACGAATAGAAGGTAAGATAAAAGAATGCTGGCAAAAAATTAGTGATGAGAATATATCATGGAAAGGTTATAGCGCTTCGGGTAGACTACCCAAAACAATTTCTGTAGGAAGAGAAATATTTGGTAATGAAAGTTAGGACTGTAGCAGAACTTCAAAATAAGTTAGATGCTGAGATTTCGTGGCGTAAGAAAGAGCTTGTTGACTATAAATTTATTGTCGAAAGAAATAAAAACGCGCTCCAGATTACACCTTTGGTTAGAGGTGGTATTGCATTGGGTTATGCCCATTGGGAAGGATTTATTAAAAATGCAGCATCAATCTTCATAAGTTATATATCGACAAAAAAAATACCCTTAAAAGACTTAAAAACAAACTTTACAGCTCTAAATTATATGAGAAGTTTAAATAAGCAAAAGTCCATTGAAGAGTGTATAGAACTTATTGAAAAAGTGATTGAAGAAAGTGACAAGCCTTGTAAAATTTTTGATAAAGATGTCATTGATACTAAGTCAAATTTGAGGTTTTATGTTCTTAAGGATATTCTGTTATCCTTAGGTTTTGAAGACGATTTTTTTAGTTCTAAAGAAAATTTCTTGGACAAAAAATTGGTAGATCCAAGAAATGATATTGCTCACGGTACTTATCGCGAAGTATCCTATGAAGATTATAAAATAGTGTTTGATAACATACTGCCACTAATGGAACATTTTAAAACATTAGTAGAAAACGCTACTTCTACAGAAAGTTATAAGAATTAAAACTGTTTACAACAACGGTTAATCGCCAATAAACGGCAGCGTTAGAAAGAAAATAATTAACTTGACCAATAAACCAATACTAAGCCGACAAATCCGCGTCCCCTACTCCGCCAACTGGCGATAACCGAGACCGTTAGGCACAATTACAAAACAGAATGGATAAATACGAAGCGTTTGAGAAATTAAGGGAGTATTCTAAAGATTTGTCAAATCACACTTATGAAGAAATCTATGAATTATTAAAAAGTGGAATAAAAGCAATTCCAATACCATTAGCAAAAATTCATAAGGCCGCTTTTATTGATAGAGTTAGACAAAACGATGGCACTCAGCTTTTTAAACACATAAATGATCTCGGTTATATTAAAGATCAAGATGTTATTGATAAAATTCTGACATCATTTGGGCGAGCCAATTGTCCACATCAGGTTATGTTTTACGGAGCATTAGAAAGTTATTTAATAGACAAACCAAGGCTTACAGCAATTGCAGAAACTTCAACATTATTCAGAAATCCTAAATTAAATTCACATTCTGGAGACTTATTTACAGTTAGTAGGTGGGAAACATCGAATGAATTTCTCGCAGTAGAAATAGTATTTTCTAAGTATGCTTTAGCCAATAATGAAGCCGTAAAAAAATCTTATGAAAGACAGATAAAAATGTTAGAAGAACACGGATTAGAACAAAAAGAGATAGATTTTCATTTAGATTTTTTAAAATTTATAAGCGAAGAGTTTTCAAAAAAAGTAACAAATCATGAAGATTATAAAATTAGTGCGGCTTATACAAATATTGTAATGTTACACCCAGATGTTCAAGGTATTGTGTACCCAAGTGTACAAACCGATTATTTTGGAATTAATATAGTTGTTCCACCTGAAACAGTTGATCGATTAATTAATCCAAAGATTACGAGCACTCTTACCTTATATAAAAACGGTTTAAAATCACTTATAACTAATGGAAAATATGTTTGTAAAAATATAAATCCAAAGAAAGATCTAGACTGGCAAGAAACTGGTCACAAACAATTGTCTGAAGAGGAAATAAAAGATCATCTAGATTTGTAACTGTGCCTAACAACGGTTAATCGCCAATAAGCGGCACCGTTAGTAAGAAAATAATTAACTTGACCAACAAACCAATACTAAGCCGACAAATCCGCGTCCCTTACTCCGCCAACTGGCGATAACCGGGACAGTTACAAAACATTTTATGAGATATATTATATTCCTATTTCTTTTAATAACATCTACCTGTTTCTCACAAAAGAGATATTCTTTTGATTTTCTAATTGAATATGAATTCAATTCTATTAAAGATTCTCTTAGTAATAAAGAAGTATTATATCTCACTAATTCAAAAGATAATTCTTACTTCGCGAAAATTGAAAGTATGGACACTTTGTACTTTGATTTAGAGTTCGTAGATCAAGACAAAGTTTGGGCTGAAACTAAAGTGTCAAAAGAAGATTTTTTTATGGCAGAAGGAATTAACCTTACTTGTGATTATAACCTAAGCTATAGAAATGACTTTAAATTTAGAACCAAGGAATATGAATTTGAATTATTACCGGATACTATTTTAAATAATAAATCGCTAAGACAATACAAACTTAAATATATTGGAAAGCGAAAAAGAAAAAAATCATTTCCAGTTGGATCAAATACTTATATTATAAAAGATTCTACAGCTTTTCATCTACCAATATTAACACATTCTACAGCTTTTGAGGAATGGGAAATAAATAAGAAAATTCCAAATGGAATATTTAGTGAAAAAATTTTCTATGATTACCAGAACAATATTGAATATAAGTTCATATTAAAGAATTGTTATAAAATTAAAAAATCGATAATTGTTCCAGAAGATTGTTTGGAACAATAAAACGTTTTGTAACAACGGTTAATCGCCAATAAGCGGCACCGTTAGTAAGAAAATAATTATCTTGATCAACAAATCAATACTAAGCCGACAAATCCGCGTCCCTTACTCCGCCAACTGGCGATAACCGAGACCGTTGCCAATCATAGCTCCAACATGATTTAGTTATAATTTTTTAAAATAATTTGTCATTAATAATTGAACTAAATTAACCTGAAAGAAAAAATTGCTAGAATTAAATGACATTTGGAAACTTGCAAAATGTGGTTTCGTTGGAGCTCAAAAAAGAAGCTGGAAACAAACCTTGATATTTATTCTAAAAATATTTCTGATTTTATTGATATTCAAAATTATTTCGTTCGGACTAATATATATTTTGGATCAATTTGAGATCTATAAAATTCCAACAAATTTAAATAGATCAAGATTTAAAAATTTATCGGATTTAGAAATACTTCTACTTTCTTCGATATATGCACCAATCGTAGAGGAACTAGCTTTTAGACTACCAATAAAATTCTCTAAAAGGAATTTAATAATTGCATCAATTAGTTTAAGCTTGATTTCTTTAAGGATATTCTTGCAACTTGATTATTTATACTCTTTAGTTATAAGCTTTACAATAGGTGTATTGCTATATTATATAATCCAGGATAAATTGATAAAATTGATCTCGACATTTTGGTCGAAAAATAAACTAGTAATATTCTATTCTTTATTAATGATATTTAGTCTTTATCACTTAAAAAATTACGAGATAACTACAGATTTATTGATATTTTCCCCTATAATTCTATTACCTAGAATTTTAAGCGGTATAGTTTATTCGTATGTCAGATTAAGTTCAGGAATAATGACTGCTATTGTTATTCATGCATTAAACAATGGAGTTCCTAAAATAATTTTAATGATAGTAAATTAACAAAAGTATAAATGTCGCAACGATAGGCAACAACGGTTAATCGCCAATAAGCGGCACCGTTAGTAAGAAAATAATTAACTTGACCAACAACAAAACACTAAGCCGACAAATCCGCGTTCCTTACTCCGCCAACTGGCGATAACCGGGACCGTTGTAAACAAGAACAACTTCAAAATTTTGAGTAAAAAGAAAAATTTAAAAACTAAATCGTAGATTGCTTTAAATTGAAATTAACAAACAACCAACTTAAAAGTCGCCAAGACCTATTTTAAATTTAGAATATGAAAGACTGGAGTTTTCAAGTTAAAAATAGTCCTTTAGAGATTAGCAAGCAGTTAAAATCATCGCTCGAGAATGCAAAGAGATTTGCCTTTGATATGAAGAATAATAAACATAATCTGATCAACTTTAAACTAAGAAAAAGGCTTCTACTTCCATTTGAGATAAACACTCAAAATAACATTATTGTAAATGGAAAAATTTCTAAAACTAGTTCTGGTAATGAAACAGATGTAGAAGTTTCATTTTCTCAACATCCTTTATCAAAATTATTAATGTACGGGCACATAATTTTAGGTTTAGGTTTTTTAGCTGCGATAATTCTAGAATACAGTAACAATTTTTATACATACTTAATTGCTGGAATTTTATTACTAATAGGAGTTTTATTAGGGTTTCATCTAAAAAGGAATTTTGATAAAAATGTTCAAGAATACAAGAAATTGATTTCTGAAATATTAGAACAAAATTTAAACTATTAGAAATAGATTTTCATAACTAAAAGTACGGTGTTGTTCCAGTTTACAACATCGGTTATAGCAAATAGCGGGTTTTGCCGAAAAAGTGTAATCTAGAAAACCAAGAGACAAAAGGTTAAGCCGACAAATCCGCGTTCTAAATCCCGCTACTTGTCCATAACCGTAACCGTTGCACACAATTATGATGAAAGATTTTTTACTCCTAATATTAATATTTCCGACTTTTCTAATCGCACAAGATTTTGAATTGAAAAATGTAAATGCTGCACAAATAAGAAAAGAAATAAAATCTTCTGGTGAAGAACTAGATCCAATTTATATATATCTGACAAATAATTATAAACCTACCTCAGAAAGGGAAAGTGTTCAAAAATATGATTACCTAGATTACAGTATTTGCGCTTTTGAACAAGAATTTGAAAATGTTATAAAATATTCAACAAAATCCTGCCAAGAAGCTGGAGGTATAACAAACACAATTCAACTTCCGAAAATTCAAAAATCATCAATAACTAATTGGATTGAAAAAATTTACAAAGCTGAATTAACTGATATACCAAATGTTTGGAATTCCGACCAAACCATTTATGGTCCAGAGGGTGGAGAAGCCGGATGTTATTATGAGATTAAAGAGAATGAAAATAATTATACTATCGAAAATTATTGTGGCTGTTGAACTAACATAACTGTGTGCAACAACGGTTAATCGCCAATAAGCGGCACCTTTAGTAAGAAATTAATTAACTTGACCAACAAACCAATACTAAGCCGACAAATCCGCGTCCCCTACTCCGCCAACTGGCGATAACCGAAACCGTTATCTCTCATTTTGAAGAAAACTTTTGACATATTATTAATATTACTTGCTATTTTAATAGTGGGCTTCGTTGGATTTACACTTTTTGGAGTGCTAATAGTTCAAACAAAATCGGATGATAAATTTTTTGAAGACAATAAACTAAGCCATTCTGAATCAAGATATGATAGAATTTTATACTCATACGGACTTGACACTTTGAATTTGCAAAATTATGTTCTCAAACGCAAAGTTAAAATGATATTAAAAAAGACGGAGCGTGATTCGACAATTACATTCCAATTAATTGGTACAAATGACACGCTTGATAATTATGGATTTACTCAATATGCTAAATATGATAAGTCGATTTACATTGTAGGTCAAAAACATGAAATTATTGAATCTAAAAGATATATAAATAAGGAAATATCAAATATCGCATTTGATTTATACTACGCTGTGGATCCACCTACGGATTGGAACGGACCGTTTCTATTTAATCCGACTTATGGTGTTCTTAATATTGAGGCGTGGTCGTCAGGAAGAAAAGTGCTTATTTTACCAACCAATTATAATCGAAATATAAAAGCTGAATTATTAAATAAAAACATTAATGTGCAACAAAACGAGAGATAACATCGGTTCATCGCAAATAACGGGTTTAGTCGAAAAAGTGTAATTTTAGAAACCAGGAAAGAAAATGGTTAAGCCGACAAGTCCGCGTCACTAATCCCGTAACTTGCGATAACCGTAACCGTTATACACAAGTGCTCCGCCATAAAAAATGAAATACGAAATAAATAAAGTAAAGAAATGTCCTATTGAATATCAATTATACGACTTAATATTAAAAAAGATTCTGCAAGATTAAAGAAAGGTAGACTTTTAAGTAGCGTAAACTGTCCTAATAAATAATTAAAACTGTTATTTTGAATTTAAAGAAAGACTCTAGGATTGCACTTATCTATTCTTGTATCTACGTCGGATTAAGTACCATAATGCTTTACACAATTTCACCTTCTGACCCATTTTCATTTGAAGGTATTTACGATAACATACTATATTTAATATTATGTCTATTAGTCATTCCAGGACAGCTTTTGAGTTGGGGATTAAGATATGGAGGATTTGAGTCTTGGACTTCTGAACTAATATTTGTTAGTCTAAGTCAATTACTAAACTTATTAATTTGGTGGAGAATTATACTTTACTTTAAAAGAAAATAATAAGGTTCACTAAAATAGAAATAACTAAAAAAATGAGATTGTTATCTATTTAGGTGAAAATTTAAATTTTGAAGTTTTTTTGTGCAACTTCAGCATAACTTTGGTTCTTACTCGCACGTTTCACATCAGTGTATAACAACGATTTTAGCTACTAAAAACATTAAAAATCCAATATGAAAAATTTGACTATTAAAACCTTCAATTGATAATGTTGAACTAAGAATCTTTTGTTTATCGGTAACTTTCAAAATTCTGGTTTTATTGGAAATTCAGACAAATCGTTCAGAATGCCTTTTTATAGTAAAGAAGCCTTTAGTAGCTACTCAAAAACAAATTAGCTACTAAGAACTTCATCAAAAATAAGCTTAGTACCAAGAAACGGACACTTACTCGGACGCTATAATTGTAACAAAACGAGCGAGATTTTTCATCAATGTGAGAGTATTCCCGACAGTGGCATATCTCAGGTTCTTACTCGGCTCTGTCGCACCAGTGTATAACAACGAATATTCGCAATTGTGGCCATTTCAAATAAAATAGTATTTTTAGAAACCAGGAAACAAAAATCTAAGCCGACAAATCCGAATACCTTCAACCACAACTGACGATTATTCGAAACCGTTGGCAACAATATTTATACAGACACAATTATGAACAAAACACGAATTTTAGGTATACTATTACTAACTCTTGGTATATTAATAATGAATTATTTTGACCATAAAAATTATCATTTACTAGCCGGAATTTTATGTGGTGCAGGATTAATATGGTCAATAACAGGAAAAATTCAATTTAAGAGAAATGCAAAATAGAATTGCAATAATTGAATCTTTCAAATCATTCCTTGGAGAAAGAAAAAAATCAATCGATAATCGATTAAGATATGTCGAAATACTTAAATTTTTTACTGCTGCTTTCATTTTATTGGTAATTATTATCATTATAAAATCTCTTTTACCATTTAATGTTTTAAGCGATAAACTAGAATGGAATAATTCAGCAGTAGTCATAATTTTTTCTATAACTTATTTGCTACATGGACCAAGATATTTCTATGAATCAAAACTTTTAAAACATTTAAAAACACTAAAAAAGGAAGAAAAAAAATTTTCTGATAATGAAACTTTAAATATTCAACTGAAAACTACAATTAATGAAATCAATCATTACAAAAAGAATTGGTTCATTGTTGCCTCAGTTGTAATCATAATGATTGCTAGTATAATACACGCAATTATAGATGATTTTGAATATTGGAAATATTTAAAAATCCCTTTTCTACTATTTATAATAATAATTTCATTTGATTTTCTTAAAAAGTATAACCGTTTAAGTAAGAACATCAAAGAATATGAAGAACAATAAATACAGTTGCCAACATCGGTTAATCGCAAATAACGGGTATTGTCGAAAAAGTGTAATTTTAGAAATCAAGAAACAAACGAGTTAATCCGACAAGTCCGCGTCCGTACTCCCGTAACTTGCGATAACCGTAACCGTTGTAGCAAATTAAACCATTAAAATTTCCGTATGAAAAAATGGATCTTTAGAATATCAATATTAATGAATATAGTTTTTATAATCAGCTATTTAAATTCTCCTTCTTATGATATTGGAAGATTAGAAAAAGATATTGAAATAGGTATATTCACATCCGATTCTACAATGTTGAAAATTCCAAAAGGAATAACAGTTAGAAATGCTTCACAACGTGGAATAAGTTCAATCGGACAATTTGAAAATGAGAGATTTGAATTAGTAATTACAAGTGATGATCCAAATTTGGTAAATTATGATGTTCCAGAGGATAGCTTAAAAGCATTCGGAAATTTCTATTCTGCAGATGTACTTAATTATTAGATAGAATAATAGTTCAATTTCCAAAAAGCAATAACATAGAGCTCAAAGTAATTGGTAGTTTTCCAAGTAATCCTAATGCTAAAGATTTTGGAACTAAAATTATAGAGTGTGTAAGGTTTAACTTGCAACAACAACGGTTAATCGCCAATAAGCGGCACCGTTAGAAAGAAAATAATTAACTTGACCAACTTACCAATATTAAGCCGACAACTCCGCGTCACTTACTCCGCCAACTGGCGATAACCGAGACCGTTAGAGGCAATAATTTTACACAGATGAGAATTACATATTTTTTTATTGCGTTCCTTATAATTAGTTGTTCAACTCAAAAAAAAGGATTTGTAGAATATGATGATTTACTATATAAAGGACTGATTGAATATAAAGATCAAGAATATAAAAGTGCTTTAGATCATTTAGAACAAGCCATAGATATTTTACCTAAAGAAGATGAAAAATCATATTTCTATGCTTCCGCAGCTGCTTTTCATTTAAACCAAGATAAAAAAGCCAAAAATATACTCAGGTCAGCTTTAGAAAATACATATGTAAACCAAGATTATTTCAACAATTTTAAAGAATTTGTTCCTTTTAAAAACAAAACGATATTTAATGAATTAGATGAGAATTTTTCCAAACACACTCAAACATTTTATGCCAATTTAGAACACCCAGAAATTTTTAAAGAACTTGATAGTTTACTAGATGCTGATCAAAAAGTTCGCACGGATGGTAGTTCTACAGAAAAAATGGTTAAAACTGATTCAACTAACATTGTTCGTCTAATAGAAATCACTAAAAAATATGGGTGGCAAGATAAAGGACAATTATTGCTATGGCACCAAAGAGGAACCTATAAGGAACAAAATTGGGTTTGGAATTATTTCAAGCCTTTCATAAATAAGGAAATTGAAAAAGGAAAAATCAGAAAAAGCTTCTGGGTTCAATATGAAGAGTTTGAAAATGTTATCAATGAGAAATATCAGCTTTATGGAATGTACCCTCATAACTATGATATGTTTCCTTTGAAAGATCCGAAAAACGTTGACAAAAGAAGAGATTCTTTAGGTTTACAACCATTATGGGTAATGAACAAGATTTATGATTGGCCTTTACCTGATAATTACGACAAAAATTACAGCCTCTAACATCGGTTCATCGCCAATAAGCGGCACCGTTAGTAAGAAAATAATTAACTTGACAAACAAACTAATACTAAGCCGACAAATCCGCGTCCCTTACTCCGCCAACTGGCGATAACCGAGACCGTTGTGAGCAATTTGTGAAAATACGAATAACAAAAATGAACCAAAATTTCAATTTTTTAATTTTACTAAGTTTTCTTTTCTATAACAGCATTGGAAATGCTCGGACCGAATCAACAACTGGATTTATTCTTAATGGATATTTATTGTTTAAAGAGTATAGTGCAGATGTTAATGAGGATGGATTAGAGGATTGTATTTTGATTATAAAGAATTCAAAAGAGGGAAATATAATTGAAAATAGATTTGGAGATGTAGTTGACCGTAATAGAAGAGGAATAATTGTGCTATTAGGCACTGAAAATGGTTATGAATCAATTCTAAAGAATTTAGATTGCTTCTCCTCTGAAAATGAAGATGGCGGCGTTTATTATCCTCCAGAACTTTCAATTGATCTTCATAACAACATTTTAAAAATTCATTACGGACATGGCCGATATGGTAATTGGGAGTATGTTTTTAGATACGATAAATCAGACTTTAAATTGATTGGTTATGAATCAAGTGAAAATCGTGGACCGATTGTGAATTACAAAACAAGTATTAATTTTCTAACAAAGAAAAAACAAGTTTTAGAAAATGAAAATATGAATTCCCAAGATAAAGAGGAAGTTTTCAAAGAAACTTGGGAGAAAATTAAAATTGAAAACTTGATAAAGTTATCTGAAATACAAGATTTCGATGAAATTGATATGAATAAATATTAGTGTAACAAACAGCTCACAACATCGGTTCATCGCAAATAACGGGTATTGTGGAAAAATTATAATTTTAGAAACCAGGAATGAAAATAGTTAATCCGACAAGTCCGCGTCCATACTCCCGCAACTTGCGATAACCGTGACCGTTGTGTGCAAGCTTAATTGAAAATATGGCTAAAAAGAAATGTATTTTCTGTACAAAAATCAGCAAGAGATCAAAAGAGCACATATGGCCAAAATGGCTACAAAAACATTTAACTGGAGATACAAAATCTTATCATAGAGGAACTCACATTTCCTTTTCTACTGTTAGCGTTATAAGTGATAGAACTCAAACAGGAGAATCATTAGTTTTTGGAAGTATTTGTGAAGACTGCAATAATGGATGGATGTCAAATTTAGAAGTTGAGTTCAAGAAAATTTTCCTTCAAATAGAATCAGATTATAATTATTTACATCAACTCAATAAAATTGATCGTCAGACTATTTCAATTTGGGGTTTAAAAACTGCAATGATGATTAATGCTGGAACTAATTATAGACAAATCATTCCTATTGATCATTTTGAACATCTCTATAAGCATAGAACTCCGCCAAGAAATACAAAAGTTGATATAGGTATAATTAACACAGAAGACAAGCTTAAATGGGAACAGTCGAATTTCCAAATGGAAGTTTGTATTAATACAAAATACGAAGATTTAGATCCTTATGAATCCACAAGAGATTCTTATATCGTAACACTTCAACTTAAAAACATGGGAATAAAAATTTCTCATTATCGGGATTGTAAAGAAAAAAACTATAATATTCCAGAAAGTAGAGACAAGAAGAGTATCAGAATTTGGCCATATAGAAAAAACTCTTTGTTTAAGACTAGTAATTATTACGAAGATATTGCTAGTATGCACTCGGATACAGTAATTGAGAAATAAGCCAGCACACAACAACGCATATTCGCAATTGCGGTTATTGAGTTAAAAGAAAGTCTAATAGAAACCAGGAACTAAAATAATAAATCGGACAAATCCGTATCTTCACTACCGCAACTGACGAATATACGAGACCGTTATACACAAGTGCTCCGCCACTGTAAAATTCACTAAGAACTTAATTTTTTAATATTTAAATTTAGAAATCAAAAAAGTATAGTTACTCAATTTGAAATAGACTATAGATTATCAGAACCGAGTGAAAATGCATTATAGAGTAAAAATATATCGGACTATTTTTGGTGAAGTTGAGGAAATAACTCTCCCGGATTCCACTTATGGAGAATGGATGCTTTATGAAAATAATGAAGTGATATTCCATGTGAATCTTTCTAATTATAAATCAAAAAGTGATTGTTTAATAAATATTCTAATAAGTATAAATGAATTGAATCTAGAGGATATTATAGCTGACATAAATGAACGATTCCAAATCAAATTAAGACTATTCTCAAAACCTCGATTTAGTATCAAAATAAATTCAAAATCTAAGGATCTTGATGTGGGTTCTTTACCATTTGAATGGATTGAAAAGTACACAGAATTGATAAAACCACCCTGGGAAAAATATCCCAATATCAGTCCTGATAAAACATTTTGGATAAATGGAAAAGGGGCATTAACGGAATCTACGTTTAAAAAATACTACAATTCACTTGACCAAAATGAGAAAAATAATTTTCAACTCAAGTTCAAACCTACACTTGAATGGTTGAGTTTTTATGAATAGACAATATATCTAAAGACGAAAATTGACGATCTGAATTTGTTTCTTTAAATGACAAATTTTCGCTTATTTCTTAAGCGTGTCGCACCAGTGTATAACAACGGTTAATCGCCAATAAGCGGCAGCGTTAAAAAGAAAATAATTAACTTGACCAACAAACCAATACTAAGCCGACAAATCCGCGTCCCCTATTCCGCCAACTGGCGATAACCGAGACCGTTATATGCTATTGCTCCGCACAATTTTAGCTACTAAGAACAATAATTCTTCTAATCCGACAAGTATGTGCATGTAAGCCTTCATCTGACAAATCCGAAGTAAGAATTTTTAGTAAATCGATAACTTACAAAATTCAGATCATAAATGAAGTTTTACATTTATCGTTCAATAGAAATTTCAGGGGAAAGAACGCTGACATTTGATTGAATATTTACACTAAAGAATTTTCAATTGAAACTGGAAAAATTTTAAAGTGCGGCAAACTGGAGTTTCAAACGGATCGCTAAAACAACGACGGACGCTCACTCGTGCGCAATGATTTCAGTTAAGAAGATGATTAAAGATTCAAATTTTTGATATTCCTGACAGCGGCAAATCTCCCGTTCTTACTCGGACGTATCGCAACAGCATATAACAACGAATATTCGCAATTGTGGCCATTTGAAATAAAATAGTATTTTTAGAATCCAACTAACAAAAACCTAAGCCGACAAATCCGAATACGTACAACCACAACTGACGATTATTCGAAACCGTTGTAGCGCATTTTATATGAAAAACACAATAATAATTTTTGCAATTCTATTTTACCCAATCATTTGTGTATCACAGATTGACACTTCTAATGTTTCATTTGTTGCTTATTGGTCGATTGGCGACAGTTATGATTTCCAAATTACAAAGGTTAAAAAAGATTGGAGAAATGGCAAGCTAACGAAAATAGATTCATTAAACCAAGTAGTCAATTTTAAGGTAATAGATTCTACAGAGAGTAGCTATCAAATACAATGGACAGTCAAAAATAGTTCTGTTAATGATTTGATAACCAATTTAAGAGAGAACTATAATAAAGATGGTTCTTTAGATTCAATATTTCAAAAATATAATCTCAATTCTGTTATATACTCAACCGATAAATTAGGGATTTTCAACCGAATTGAAAACTCAAAAGGAATTGAAATATTAGCTAAGACTGTGATTGATCAAATAGAAAAAAAATATACATTAGAAAATCCAAAAGATTCTATTAGATTACAAAATGCTATTAAACCAATAAAGGATATATACACTTCTACGGAAGGAATAGAATCATTACTTGTATCGGAAATCCAATTTTTCCATTCTCCTTTAGGTTACGAATACGATATATCAGAACCTTTAGAGTATGAACAAGAATACCCAAATTTACTTGGTGGTAAACCAATTATGGCGGATGCAGTAATGACGTTTAATTATGTTGATTTAGAAAATGGTTATATAGAATTTCAAGAAGAAATTTCACTCAATCCAGAAATGGTAAAAAATATTACAGTCCAATATTTAAAAGCGATGGGAGCTCCTCAGGATAAACTAGAGTCAATATCTAATGAAGCCAAAGTTAACACATTTGATTCCAGTGAATATCAATATTATTTTAATCCTGGTGTTCCTCATAAGATTAATACAATTAGAACATCTATTGTTAACCTACCAAATGAGAAAATTAAGAGTGAAAAACGGACAACTATAGAATTGATTTACGAGGAATAAAACGCGCAACAACAACGGTTAATCGCCAATAGACGGCAGCTTTAGTAAGAAAATAATTAACTTGACAAACAAATCAGTACTAAGCCGACAAATCCGCGTCCCTTACTCGGCCAACTGGCGATAACCGTATTCCAAGGTTAAATCCAAGCCTTTTGTGCTAATTTTTTCAGGCTGCAAATCTTTGTAATTCCACATAAGGCGTTCCTCTCTTCACCACTGCAAACACTCTGGATAACAGTTTATTGCGGACATTGTTTAGCGCAATCATCTTTAACTTACCTTCCTCCCGCTTTTTCTTATAATATTGCCGTAATTCACTGTCATATTGAATGGCTGTACAGGCCGCCATGCTAAGCAGGCTCTTCATTTGCCGATCTCCCATCGGGTGGCATTTTCGCTTTTTGTGAATACTGCTTCCCGAACTATGACCAAAGGGAGCCGTCCCACAATAACTGGAGAATTGGCGCCAGCTATTAAAGCGTTCAAAATTATTGGTGTGATAAAGCAACTGGGCGCCTACAACTAAACCAACACCTTTTAAAGAAGTGATCAACTTATAATTTTGCGATAATGCCTCAGAAGTCTTTATCAGTGATTTTAGTTGCTTCTCTATTTTATTTATTTGAGAAGTCAGGTGAGTAATAGAGCTTACAAGCGTTTTACAACAGGTATCTGTAGAACTGCTGCTGAGCAACTTTTTCAGCTCTGAAAGGGTATTCTTCAATCCCGTACGACTACGAACCAGCTGATCACGCAAAGCCAGCAACCTGCCTACTTCTAATAGTTCATTATCTTTCAGCTCACTCGGTGAAAGTTCCTCACGGTGAAGCCAGCCATACCTGGCGATCATCATGGCATCTACCACGTCATTCTTCTCTCTGATCACTCCGGAAGAACGTTTGATTACTACAGGATTTTCCTGTACATATACCTGCTTCTTTGAAGATAAATACAACGCTAACTTCAAGGAATAATGACCGGTATTCTCAAAACAGAAAAACACTTTTTGTTCCTTACCGTTAGCCCATTGCAACAAGGCTTTATAACCCTTCACATCATTACTGAACTCCCGATGGGAACTACGATTGTAAGCATAGGCATCTAACTTGTTTTTTGAAACATCAATTCCGATTACTTCTTGGTAATTTTTCATATTTTTAAAAAATTATTATTTGAAGGGCGCATTAACTAACTCCTTTAACGGGTCCATAATAAGACCTGGTATTCCAAATGGTTCTTGCTGCCCGTATGAAGAATGGAGGACTCTTACGGCTATTGGATCTGTAATCTCGAGACCGTTTTAGTTCTCCTCCTTCTTCATCTCAAAGGTATATTTATTAATAAGCGAAGTAAAGGAGACCGTTGTATTGCATTTTTAATTAAAATAATATGATAAAACAAATACTTTCATTTCTACCTTTTCTGATACTTTTTACAAATAATCAAGTTCCTGAATACTTTTCAATTGAGGACCCCTTGGAATTTAATAGTAAAAGCTATGAACTTAAATGGTCTGACAAACCAAACGAGAATTACTATATACAAGAATACTTTTTAGCTAGTGAAGTACCAGAGGATTTTAAAGAAATGCTGACTATTCATCTTTTCGATACAGATCTTCAAATAAATGAAGCAGTTGATATTAAAATAAAGGAATTAATTGAGCGCAAGAAAAATGATCCTGTAGTACAATATCAATTGATAGAAAGCCCTGATGGAAAAGAGGCTATTGTTGACTTTATATTAAGCGAAAGTAAAGAAGGTAAAATGACAATTGTTGAATTTAATATATATCATTATCGGGCAATTAAAATTGAAAACAAAGAATATGTAACTGTGACAGCTTATACAGAACGAGCATACGCTGAAAATATAACTCCATTTTTAAAAGATTTAGGAGCAAATAGAAGTGAATTATTGAATGAAATGATTTCGTTCGAGAAGCCGTCAATTGAACTAAAAGAGAAGTAAAAAACGCAACACAACATCGGTTCATCGCAAATAACGGGTATTGTAGAAAAAGAGTGATTTTAGAAACCAGGAAAGAAAATAACTAAGCCGACAAGTCCGCGTCCCTACTCCCGCAACTTGCGATAACCGTAACCGTTGTGCATAATTTTGATGGAAATACAGAGAAGAATAGATAATCCGAAAAAAATTGATCAAAAATTGATTGAAAGTCACCTAAAAGAAGGTGATCACGTATTTATTCAATTTTCTGATGAAATTTATTCTAAGAAAATACTTTCCAAACTCAATAAATTATGTTCAAAATATGATAAAAATTTTAGTATTAGGTTTTATGGTCATTATTCCAAAATCTTTGATTGTGATATAGTAAAAAATATACCTAACGTAAAATCGCTATATATTGATTGTATAATAAAAGGCAAAAATCTTAATCAAGTTTCAAATCTAAAAAATCTTGAAAGATTGAGTTTGGGTATTTACGAACTTGAAGAAACTGAGATACTGGATTCCAAAAATTTTAAAAATTTAACTGATTTAATTATTGGAGATACTAAGACAAAAGTCTTAAATCTTGAGTATTTAATAGAATATGAGAAGCTTAAGTTTTTAATTATTTCTGGTCATACTAAAAATATTGAAAAAGTAAAATATTTAAATAATCTAACCTATTTAAGCTTAAATTCTATTTCTAAGGTTAAGTTAGATTTCATTAATTCTTTAATCAACTTAAAAACCTTAAAAATCATATTAGGTGGACGAGAAAATTTGGAAGAAATAGAAGAAAATAATATAGAGGAATTAGAAATAATAAGAGTAAGAGGATTTAATAGTTTTGAAAATGTTTCAAAATTTAAAAAACTTAAAAGCTTACTGATTGAAGACCAGATTAAATTAAAGGAACTTCATTTCCATACATCATTAGAATATTTAAAAAACTTCAAATTGATCAATTGTAAATCCTTTACAAAATTATCAGGTCTAATAAATCTAAAATCGCTTGAGCAATTAAGAATATATAAAACCAATGTAAATTTCGATAATTTTATAATGCAACCACTTCCCGAATCTTTAAATGTTCTAGCTTTTTACACTTCAAAAGCTAAAATCGATAAGGAAATAAAAAATAGGTTACAAAATTTAAATTACAAGGAGCATTAACAAAACTATGCACAACATCGGTTCATCGCAAATAACGGGTTTTATCGAAAAAGTGTAATATTAGAAACCAGGAAAGAAAATATTTAATCCGACAAGTCCGCATCCCTACTCCCGCAACTTGCGATAACCGTAACCGTTGGCTTTAATTATGATGAAAATTCAATTCATATTAATAATCGGACTTTTCTTTTGCAGTTGTAAAATGGAAAAGAAAGATAATGTAGACAATGAAGAATTAAAGGCGGACAAAAAAGAAGCGGAAATAATCGAGGTTAGAAAAGATTTAAAATTCAGCCTCAATAATTCGACTAATTTTGATTTAAAGAATGTTACAATCGGATTACCTGATACCGTTCTTACTTATGAAGTAGTCAAAAAACAATCTCAAACGGTTTGGGTAAATGTTCCATCGGCATATCACTATGGTTTTGTTCGATTTTTTGATTGGAAGGACAGGAAATATTATATACAGCCTATTGATTATGTGGGTGAAACGTCTTATAAAAAAGGAGAAATGAAGTTTGTTATAAAATCTATCGATACTTTAAACCAAAACTTTGAACTCGACTTTGATTATCGACATAACTAAAGCCAACAACGGTTAATCGCCAATAGCCGGCACAGTTAGAAAGAAAATAATTAACTTGATCAACAAACCAATACTAAGCCGACAAATCCGCGTCCCTTACTCCGCCAACTGGCGATAACCGTATTCCAAGGTTAAATCCAAGCCTTTTGTGCTAATTTTTTCAGGCTGCAAATCTTTGTAATTCCACATAAGGCGTTCCTCTCTTCACCACTGCAAACACTCTGGATAACAGTTTATTGCGGACATTGTTTAGCGCAATCATCTTTAACTTACCTTCCTCCCGCTTTTTCTTATAATATTGCCGTAATTCACTGTCATATTGAATGGCTGTACAGGCCGCCATGCTAAGCAGGCTCTTCATTTGCCGATCTCCCATCGGGTGGCATTTTCGCTTTTTGTGAATACTGCTTCCCGAACTATGACCAAAGGGAGCCGTCCCACAATAACTGGAGAATTGGCGCCAGCTATTAAAGCGTTCAAAATTATTGGTGTGATAAAGCAACTGGGCGCCTACAACTAAACCAACACCTTTTAAAGAAGTGATCAACTTATAATTTTGCGATAATGCCTCAGAAGTCTTTATCAGTGATTTTAGTTGCTTCTCTATTTTATTTATTTGAGAAGTCAGGTGAGTAATAGAGCTTACAAGCGTTTTACAACAGGTATCTGTAGAACTGCTGCTGAGCAACTTTTTCAGCTCTGAAAGGGTATTCTTCAATCCCGTACGACTACGAACCAGCTGATCACGCAAAGCCAGCAACCTGCCTACTTCTAATAGTTCATTATCTTTCAGCTCACTCGGTGAAAGTTCCTCACGGTGAAGCCAGCCATACCTGGCGATCATCATGGCATCTACCACGTCATTCTTCTCTCTGATCACTCCGGAAGAACGTTTGATTACTACAGGATTTTCCTGTACATATACCTGCTTCTTTGAAGATAAATACAACGCTAACTTCAAGGAATAATGACCGGTATTCTCAAAACAGAAAAACACTTTTTGTTCCTTACCGTTAGCCCATTGCAACAAGGCTTTATAACCCTTCACATCATTACTGAACTCCCGATGGGAACTACGATTGTAAGCATAGGCATCTAACTTGTTTTTTGAAACATCAATTCCGATTACTTCTTGGTAATTTTTCATATTTTTAAAAAATTATTATTTGAAGGGCGCATTAACTAACTCCTTTAACGGGTCCATAATAAGACCTGGTATTCCAAATGGTTCTTGCTGCCCGTATGAAGAATGGAGGACTCTTACGGCTATTGGATCTGTAATCTCGAGACCGTTTTAGTTCTCCTCCTTCTTCATCTCAAAGGTATATTTATTAATAAGCGAAGTAAAGGAGACCGTTGCCCACAAGTTTTCACATAATGAGAATAACATATTTTATAGGACTTCTATTCTTACCCTTCCTAATATCTGGACAAAACCTTAAACCAAAATTAAAAGAGGAAGTAAATAAAATTGACTCGATAGTTTCCTTAACCAACAGGACAGAAAAAAATTACTCAGAAGGAATTGCGGAAGGACCTATTATTTATAAAAGTTTACTTATGAAAAATGGAGGTTGGGAAGCCTATTATTTATATGAAAAACAAAATGATAATCCTCCTATCCGAATTTTATACAATGAAGCTGGTTACAAAAGATATCAAAAATTTGAGTTTTATTATCAAAACAGAGAACTGATTTTTGCCAAACTAAAAGTAGATTTTTATCGTGGTAAAAGAAAAAACAAACCAATTGAAAAAGAATATTATTACCAAAACTCAAAATTGCTTTTAGAAACAAATTCTGAACTAAAGGGCTATGGAGAAGAATATATCAAACTGACTGAAAAATCAATTCGACAAATGATATTTCAATAAAAAACCAGTGGGCAACAACGGTTAATCGCCAATAAGCGGCAGCGTTAGAAAGAAAATAATTAACTTGACCAATGTACCAATACTAAGCCGACAAATCCGCGTCCCTTACTCCGCCAACTGGCGATAACCGAGACCGTTATGCCAAATAATCATTGAGAGAAACTCTATTAAATAAAGACACTTTCGAAAATCATTTTAGAGATTATCTTGATGAGATGAAAATACCTTATAAAGAGATTTATCAAAATGAAATAGAATTACCATTTCATATTCCAGTTCAAGATGGTTATAATACATTTCAGCCTTTTGAAGATTTAAATTTTTCTTCAATGCTATATTTTTCATCGAGAAAAAAAGTTTATTCCGTCAGAGTTTACGATGGAGTTGAAGATGTAGATACTAAGGTAACCGTAGTAAATTTATGTTTGTTTTCTGAAAAATTTGATTTCACAGAAATAGAGAGCGAAGACAATCCAAAAAAAACTTTTGTCCCTGAACTGCAATTTTACTTTTCAAAATCATTAGAACACCTCAATTCTATTATAACAGCCTATGCTATTCATTTTCAAGATAAAGATGTGTATAATTTAACCCGATTTGATCTAAATGAAATACAAAGTTTCGAACATATAAGAACTAGAGACTGGAAAGTTAAAAATTGGATATTATCTAATCCTAATAATATCAATATTAATAAAGAAACTTTATCAAAACGGCAACTGGGAAACTTAGTTAGATTTCATGATTACCTAGTAACAAATGACTATATATTTTATATTCCAGAGAAGTATATTTTAAATGCACATTTTAAACTAAAGTCAGGTTTATTCTCTGAATCGATAATATTTTCTCAAATAGCTATAGAGGTAAAAATTAAAAAGCTGTATCGTTATTTCTTAGAAAAAGGACAAATAGCAATTGGCGAAATAGATGATTTAATTGAAAAAACAGCTTTTAAAACACTTATAAAAACTGAAATACCTACTAGATTAGGAGGCAATTGGGATTTGACATTAGAATACTCGGAGGTAACAAATTGGTACAATAGAACCTATAAGATAAGAAACAGAATAGTTCATTCCGGTTTTGAACCAGGTGAGTAGGAAGCTTCAAATGCTATAGAAGCTAGTAGGGAGTTATTGATGTATATCTCAAATCTGATAAGAAAAAAGAAGAAAAGGTATCCGGAATTATTTAATCAAATTGAGATTAGAATTTAATTACTTGGCATAACATCGGTTCATCGCAAATAACGGGTATTGCAGAAAAAGTGTAATTTTAGAAACCAGGAAAGAAAATGGTTAATCCGACAATTCCGCGTCCCTACTCCCGCAACTTGCGATAACCGTAACCGTTGTAGCCAATTTTATTTATGAAAAATCCGTTTTCAATAAGATTTAATATAATATCTGAAGTACGACACGGGTCTCCTTACAACATCGCCCATTTAATAATTGATGAAGATTTTCCGTTTCAAATAAAAAGTAAAGAATCGTGGCAGGATAAGTACTGTTATTCTATAAATAAAAATGGATTAGTTCTAATAAAATGGGAGATTGTTGCAAATAACCCAGCCTTTAAAATTTATACTTTTGATTTAAAAAATAAAGAATTAGATATCTCAAATTGCATAAATGGTTGCTGCCATAAAATAAAATTAAGAAATGATTTGACTTCAAATTATGAAGTTTACACATTATTAAATGAAAAGGAATTTGGCATCAAAATAGGAGAAAATAAAACAGGCAACAACAACGATTCATCGCAAATAGCCGGTACCGTTAGTTAGAAAATAATTAAATTCACCAACAAATCAGGTCTAAGCCGACAACGCCGCGTTCCCTACTCCGCCAACTTGCGATAATCGAGACCGTTATATGCTATATTTTATGAGAGATTCGAACTTACTATTTCTTTTATTTTTTCTTCCCATTATTAATTCGTTCGCCCAAAACGAATCTAATTTTGATCATTTTGTGATGTCGGAAATTGGAAAAATTAATAACGATAAAACCTTAGATTCTGTTGCTGTAACTCAAGATACCATCAACGAAAAAAGACCATATAGACTGGAAATATTTTTCGGGGAGGATGATAAGAATAAGAAGCTGGTTCTAATGACCGAAAAAGCTATTCTTCCTGATTTTCCTAGTGGCAGGAATGTATCAGATGGAGAGGAATTTTGGGAAATCGAAATTATTGATAGGAATCTCTGGATTAAACACGAACTATTACGTGGACATTTTGAACATAATTTCCAGTATAGGGATGGAAAATTTAAATTAATGGAATATAATTCTGTAGCATCAGATGGACGAGGTAAGATCTTTTATCAAAATCTCGATTTCCTAACTGGAATCCGCAGAACTCAAACTGACAGTTATGAGCAAGATAAAGTTTTAAAGAAGGAAGAAGAATTCATCAAAATCGAAGGAAAACCCGATTTGTCAAATTTTGAACCCAAATCAAATAGATTCTATTAAAAACACAGCATATAACAACGGTTAATCGCCAATAGACGGTAGCGTTAGGAAGATAACAATTATCTTGACCAACAAACCAATACTAAGCCGACAAACCCGCGTCCCTTACTCCGCCAACTGGCGATAACCGCAACCGTTCTATGCTATTTTCTCAGAAAGATTTCTACTAAAAAGTTCTACTTATGAGAACTTTAATTATCTTTGTTTTAGATTTTATCAAATGAAGAGAATAATTGCAAAAAGTACATTACGAGAATTCTGGAAAAAACATTCTGATTCAGAACAGTATTTAAAAACTTGGTACGAAACAGCAAAAAGTTCAAATTGGGCTTCTCCAAGTGATATCAAGAAAACGTATGTAAATGCTAGCATTTTAAAAAATAGTAGAGTTGTTTTCAACATTAAAGGAAACTCATACCGATTAGTAGTTAAGTTTAACTATGATAGACAATGGGCTTTTATTCGGTTTGTCGGAACACACACTGATTATGATAAAATAGATGCGAACACAATTTAAAAATTAGAGCTATGAAAATTAAACCTATTAAAAGCGATAAAGACTACGATAAGGCTTTAGAAAGACTAGAAGTGATATTTGACGCTCCAATTAATTCTAAAGAGGGCGACGAGGCGGAAATTCTTTCTATGATGATTGATAATTATGAAAATGAGCATTATCCAATTGAGGCTCCAGATCCGATTGAGGCTATAAAAATTAGAATGGAAGAAATGAATCTTAAACAGAAGGATTTAGTTGGTGTCATCGGAGGAAAAAGTAGAGTTTCAGAAATTTTAAATAAAAAGAAAAGATTAACGGTAGATATGATTAGAGAACTTGAGAGAATTCTACATATTTCTGCATCTGTATTAGTAACTAATTACCAATTGTCGAAGTGAAAAAACAGCATAGAACAACGGTTAATCGCCAATAAGCGGCAAGGTTAGAAAGAATGTAATTATCTTGACCAACAAACCAATACTAAGCCGATAAATCCACGTCCCTCACTCCGCCAACTGGCGATAACCGAAACCGTTGTAAAAAATAACAACATAGAAATCTTTACAATTAAAAAAGTTTATAATGAATAAATTATTACAGATTATTTTAATAAGTGCAATACTTTTAATCACTACAAATTGTAAAAATGGAAGTGAAGACAAAATTCTTTCAGCTGTGTCAGCAAAGGAAGAGAAAGGTTGTAATTATATTGAAGAATATTATCAAACTGTTTATCAAGCAGAAATTGCCTATCTGAGAAAGGAATATCAAAAATCTTTTGATCTTTTAAAAAAAGCTGAATCCAGGTGTGAACTTTTAAACCAACCTCCAATTTATGAGATTAAAATACTTGCGGAGCTTTATGTTAGATTGGAGAAACCAGAAGGTGCTTTTCCTTATTTATATTCACTGTTAAAAAAAGGGGACTCCTTCTCCTCCATCGAAAACAACCAATTGTTTGAGGAATTGAAAGCCACACCTAAGTGGAAAAAACTTGAAAAGGAAGCACCTGAATTAGAAAAGGAATTTCAAGCAGGTATTAATATGGAAATTAGAAAGGAAATTTTAGCAATGATCGCAGAGGATCAAAGAGTAAGGAGAGTTAGAAATGTTGAACTTTGGGAAGAAATCGATAGCGTTAATCAAAAACGTTTGAAAGAAATTTTTAACCAATATGGTTATCCAAATTCAAATATCGTTGGACATGGATATTTTCAGGAACAGCCAGATATAACAGTTCTTTTAATGCATTTTGATGATACAATCTGGTTCAAACCAAGGTTAATAGATTACATTAGAAAAGGAGAAGCACCTACAGATGTTTTGGCCGCTATGATTGATAGTAGAAAAAGGGGGACTGATGAATATACATATGGGATTTATAGTTCTGCTGACAGCACAAATATTAAGGATTTTCAAGAGTTAGATAGTAGAAGATTAAAGGTAGGTTTAAGACCATACAAAATGCAAAAAGAATATAGGAAACTAAAAGATCTATAATGATTCATTAGACTTTTAAGAGCAAATTCAATAAAATATTAGTTATACAACATGATTGGGACTAATCGGATTTGTTACTTCAAACTAATTTAATAGTGTTGTTACATTTTACAACATCGGTTCATCGCAAATAACGGGTATTCCGGAAAAAGTGTGATTTTAGAAACCAGGAAACAAAAATATCAATCCGACAAGTCCGCGTCCTTACTCCCGCAACTTGCGATAACCGTAACCGTTGGCAACAAGCTAAAACATCCAAACTTATGAAATACAATTTTAACCGAAATATAAAATTTGAATTCCAAACTTTAATTGGCTTTTTAGCCATTTTTGTTGTTCTATCATGCTTTTCTTGTAAGGAAGAATCCAACTCCTTGAAAAATACAGAAAGTGATTTAATAACGAAAATAAATGCTGTTCAGGAACAAGTGATGGCGCAAGGAAATGTGACGGCAAAAGAGGAACAGGCTTTATTAAGTTTATGCAGCATAGTATCGCAAGATGATGGTATGGCAATCTATACTTCTGACGATAGTATAATATTAAAAGATGTAGAAGTTGCGCCAGTGTATGATGGTTGTGAAGATCTCTCAGAAAAAGAAACAAAAGAATGCTTCAAGGAAAAAGTAGCGAAATTTGTAGAGAGTGAATTTAACTCAAGTTTATTGAAAGAATTAAATCTTTCAGAACCAAAGAAGGTCGAAGCCTTTTTCATAATTACTGAAAACGGAAATCTAACCGGTATGAAAGTGAGAAATACAGAATTAACGATTCAAGCTGAAATTTTGAGAGTGCTTAGAAAAATGCCAATTATGAAACCAGCTATTGACAATGGAAAAAGTGTCTCAGTGTTATGTTCTATGATAGTTCAATATAAAAATGATATCGAAATTAATTTCGTTTACATTCCTGAAAGACCAAATAACGATTAAAAGTTATAGTTCTAATTATAGAGTATAGAATTAGCCAGTTGCCAACAACGGTTAATCGCCAATAGACGGCAGCGTTAGAAAGAAAATAATTATCTTGACCAACAAACCAATACTAAGCCGACAAACCCGAGTCCCTTACTCCGCCAACTGGCGATAACCGAGACCGTTGGCAACAAACCAATGAAAACTTGAACTTAAAGAAAATATTAAAAGTTGCTTCTTAATAAACTCAGACCAGTCTAAAAAAGTCAAATAACCCGATATATAAAATGAATAAAAAATCACAACTAACCGAGCATTTAGAAAAATACTGCGAATCTTACTCTGAGATTGAGAATAACATTATAATAACAACTACAAAACCTCTCATATTTCAAGTAGATTTTTCAAATAATAAAACTGATATTTCTGCTAAACTGAAAGGCTGGAATTTTCTGACAGGTTTCTTAGAAATGAGATTTGAAAAAGTCGCAAGCTATATATCGATAATGTTGATTCTAATGATTTTGATTACTTTGTTTTCATTAGTGATGGTTGAAAATGAAATTGAAAACACCACTGTTCTAACTTCAATTACTTGTATAGTAGTGGCTGCAGTATGGACTTGCCTATTCTATATAAATTATCGAATTAAATATGAAAACATGAAAAATAGGATTGTAGATTGGACCAACTAAGGTCAGTTGCCAACATCGGTTGATCGCAAATAACGGGTTTAATCGGAAAAGCGTAATTTTAGAAACCAGGAAATAAAATAGTTAATCCGACAAGTCCGCGTCCCTACTCCCGCAACTTGCGATAACCGAGACCGTTAGGGCAAATTATCAATGAAGAATCAAATAGCCTACATAGATGAGTTCGGAAATAACGGACTCGATTTCGAAAAAGAAGGAGTTAGCACTCATTTTATAGTTACAGCTATTTTAATCGATAGTAGTAAAAAAGAGAACGTAGAAGAAAAAATTGAAACTATTCGAAAAACGAATTTCCAAACTGGAGAAATGAAATCTTCTGGTTTAGGAGATAATGATACGAGAAGGTTAAAGGTTCTCAAAGAATTAAATGACATAGATTACCATATATTTTCTGTTGTAATTGATAAAAGAGAATTAAAAGGCGAAGGCTTTAATTACAAAGGTTCATTTTATAAATTTCTTCATTCTCTAGTAGATAGAGAAATCTTTAAAGTTTTTCCTGATTTAGAAGTTGTCGCAGATGAACACGGAGGTCAGGAATTTAAAGAAGGTTTTATCAAATATATCAATCGAAAACATATTCCAAATTTATTTGAACAGGCAGAGTTTAAGTTATCTAATAGCAAATCAAGTTTAATAGTCCAATTAGCAGATATCATTACCGGGACTTTAGCAAGATGCTATGAAACTAAAAAATTAAGTGATAATATATCAAAATTCCTCGAAACCTTAAAAGACAAAATAACAGAAATTAAATTCTGGCCACCTGATTACAAACCTTACGCGTATGATCCAGGAAGAGATTTTGAAAATTTTAATCCAACAATTTCAGATCTAGGAATTAATCTAGCCAGTCAATTTTTAGATGACACCAAAGATTCAACTGATCCAGCTACAATTGACCAAAGAAGTTTTCTCAAGTATTTGATATTCCATTTCACCAACATTAATCCAGAAACATATGTTTCCACATATGAATTAATTAATCATATTGATCAATTTCGCAGCACTACAATTACTATGCATTACTTTAGAAGTAAAGTTGTCGCAAAATTGAGAGATAAAGGCATTCTAATTTCAAGTTCAAACAAAGGATATAAATTGCCAAGTTCAAGTAAAGATTTATATGAATTTGTAAATCATAGCAATTCCTACATACAGCCAATGATTGAAAGATTGATAAAGTGTAGAAATAGAATCAAATTGGCAACGAAAAACGAAATGGATATTTTAGATCACGAAGAATTTAAATATTTAAGCATTATAAAAGATAACTTGCCCTAACATCGGTTCATCGCAAATAACGGGTATTGTCGAAAAAGTGTAATTTTAGAAACCAAGAAAGAAAATGGTTAATCCGACAAGTCCTCGTCCCTACTCCCGCAACTTGCGATAACCGTAACCGTTGTAAACAAGAGCTCCACATAATTTTCGCTTCTAAAAGACCATATTCTATACTGTTTTTTAATTAAAAATTGCCAAATAATTTTATTAACAAAATGAATATTTTAAAGTTAGCATGTTAAATTTTGATTGATATTTGCCGGGGAAAATCAAAATTAATGGCAAAAACAGAACAAAAACCAATTTTTAAAAAATCAATTCTTGCCTGTTTACTTATTACAGTTTTTGGATTATATCTTACAACAAGAGGAACCAAGGACAAATCCGAATTCGAGAGTATCAAAGGAAAAATAGACTATTTCGACAAGACTTTTCAGGAGATAAATTATAGGAATAAAGGGAATCATAGATTCATACACATTGTAGATTTTCCTGTTATTTTTGACATCTTTGTGGGAAAAGAAACAGGAGATTTTAGTCCTAAATTTGAGAAATTAGATGAGCTTAAAATCGGAGATGAAATAACTGTTTACTACGCAGAGAAAACCCCATTTCAAAAGAATACTGATTCAAGATTAAATAAAACGGTACAATTTATTGATAGAAATGAGCAACCTTATTTTATCCGTGGAAATAAAGATAAATATGGAGGCTATGCAGCAATTGCATTTGGAATAATAATGTCTATAATTCTATTGATTTTAAAAAAAGTAGGAAAAATAAAATAGAAACCAATTATCTATTTAACTATTTTTTCGTGGTTCAAAATTCAATAACTTAAACTTATATGAAAATAAAATTCTTTTCTTTAATAGGGATACTTCTTTTGGTAAGCTCATGTAAAACCTATACCGTTCCAGTAGAAAGTTTTAAAAAACAAATGACAGAATCTGATTCTGGACAACTCAAAACAGTTGAAATAAACCATCCTGGTTTTTATTCACAATCCAATTCTAATCGAAACCTTAATTACGAAGCTAATAGTATAAAATCTATTGAGGTTTTCGATAAAAAAGGTAATAAAGTGAAATTGGAAAACTCCCCTAAACTAGAAATGAGAATCACAAAAAAAGATGGAAAAAAGAATATATTACTATTTGACACTGTAATCGTACAAAATGATACGCTAAAAGGCGCTAGATCAAGATTAATACAGAACCTGACTAGAGAAATAGCTTTGATCGATATAGAAAAGATTGAAATTCAAGACAGCGGAAAAGTTTATGAGTATCAGTAAAAAACAGAATATTAAAGTATTTATTTTCTAATTTAAGTTAATTTCTGTCGCTCCAGTTTACAACAACGTATATCGCAAATGGCGGGTTTGAAAGAAAAGTATTAAATTAGTTTTCATAATAAACATAATTACTAAGCCGACAAATCCGCATCCATTATTCCGCGCCACTTGTCGATATACGTACCCGTTCTACGCAATTTTTTAGAAAAATTTGAACATAAAAATTAAATACGGATTAATAGTTCTGACAATTTCAATCTTTGCTTTGATTGGTTTTATAGGATTAGGATTCTATACGATGGAAATAGAAGATCAATATGGAGATTATCAAGAGTTATTTTATAAAGTAGAATCTAATGATATAATTATAAATAAGTCAAATTTAAACTACGGCGTTATTGAAAAAAGCTGGAAAAGAATAAATATCAAACAGAGAAGTATCGACTCAACAGATTTATATCAATTTATTAAAGATGATTATTCTGTAGGGAATTTTGAAATTTATAGACCTTTAAATAGAATAGATATTTCAAATGCTAACTATTCGGATTTAGAAAATTTGATAAAAAATAATAGATTGAAATTAATCTTCAAAAGATAAAATGTCTACTCTTCAAAAGATAGCACTACCAACATTGATTCTTGCTTATTCTCTATTGGTTCTAGCTTTTATTTTCGATAGTACAAATATGAACAGTGATTATTTACTCTTCGCGGGCTGGATAATAGGAGTCACAAATGCTATCTCAAATAATCTGTTAGCCGAGAAAATTGACATAAATAAATGGCTGATAATTTTATTTATTATTAGCGGTATACTATGGATTTTCCCACCTCTATTTTTTACATATTTTGGAATACCTTGTTTATTCATATTCTTAGGAATTGGAATTTATACACATATAAAAGCTTTCAAATTAAGAGAGAAAAAAACAGCGTAGAACAACGGTTCATCGCCAATAAGCGGCAGCGTTAGAAAGAAAATAATTATCTTGACCAATAACAAAATACTAAGCCGACAAATCCGCGTCCCTTACTCCGCCAACTGGCGATAACCGGGACCGTTGTGCAGCATTTAATATTAAACTAGTTCAAATGAACGATTTAACCAAAGAAGAAGTTTTTGAAAAGTTATTAGACTACGGATTATTTCCTGAAAAAATTGATAAAATTTTTACTAGTCATACTTTCGGATCTTGGGTAAGAGAAAATGATATTAAAAAATATCAAAAAAATGAATTCTCCAACATAGTTTTCCACCTAACAAGAAATAATAATGCTCCAAGAATTTTAAATATTCCACATCCGATTGCATATCATAGATTAGCAAAAGCTATTCGAAATAATTGGATGGAAATTTCAAATAAAATAGGAGAAGTTGATGATTATTTCGATAGAAGTATGATTATTCCTAAACCGAATAATCTTAGTAAAAGATTAGTTTCAATGTTATCTTATGATCAAACAAACGATCAGAAGTTTCTAACTCTTGAAAAATCCTTTGAAGCTAAATATTTAGTACATGCTGATATTGCTAATTGCTATCCTAGTATTTATTCTCACGCAGTACCTTGGGCTTTAGTTGGGAAAAAAGAAGCTAAGGGAAATAATGATAAAAGATTATGGTATAATAAACTAGATTTTGCAATAAGAAGTACACAAAGAAACGAAACAGTTGGAATACCAATTGGCCCAGACACTTCAAGTGTATTCTCTGAACTAATATTATCACAAATAGACAAAAAACTATCTGATTACAAATATTTTAGATATATCGATGATTTTAAATGTTATTGTAAATCAAAAGAGGAGGCAGATACTTTTATTAATAAATTGAGTAAGGAATTAGAAAATTTCAATTTGCGTTTAAATCAAAAAAAGACGGAAATAATCGAACTTCCAGTACCAATAGAAGAAGATTGGATTAGACAACTAAAATCATATGCGAATACTTTCCTTGAAGAGGATGAATTAAAAAATAAGCATACAAACTACGTTAGTGAGTTTATAGACTTAGCAATACGTTTGGCCCAGAAAGATCCAAATGATTCTGCTATTAAATATGCCGTAAAAATCTTATCTAAAAAAGTATATAATGATAGAGATCTATACATACTGCTTATAATGTACTTATCCAGAGTTTGCTTTATATATCCATATTTTATTGATGTCTTTGATGAAATACTTTCAAAGAACTCTTTGCATTATGATATAATTGAGTTAATAGAAAAAGAGATTAATTCTATTTTAAAAGAACATAAAGAATATTCCCGATCCGATGTCGCATTATGGGGAATACATCTTTCGCTTAAATATGATTTTCAAATCGAAGATTTTGAAAATTATTCTAAATATTTGATTGAAGATCGAGATTGTTTACCCGTTCTACTTTGCTATGAATATTCAAAAAAAAATGATCTGAAATTAGATAAATATTTTGCTCTCGTTAAAGAACTAATAGATGAAAAGTTAGAGGAAGAATGGTGGGTATACATCTACTCTCTTTATTTTGATTATCCCAACAAACCAGCACTAAAAACAATTAGAACTAAAGATGTTTTTTTTGAAATGAGAAAAGGAGAAGTACAATTTATAAGACAAAATATAAATCAAAAATTATTTAATTCCGTTTTTGAAGAAGAGGAATTACCTTTCTAAAAAACAAAATTGCATTTATTAAACGCAGCACAACAACGGCTCATCGCAAATAACGGGTAGTTAGCCGAAAATTGCTATTTTAGAGACCAATTATTAAAACAACTAATCCGACAAATCCGCGTCCTTACTCCCGCAACTTGCGATAGCCGGGACCGTTGTGCACAATATGAAAACAGAAATTCTGCAATGAAGAAATTACTAGCTTTACTTATAATATCTATAGTTTCAATTGGTCATTTGAATTCTCAAAATAAAATTATTAAAGGAAGAGTAATTGATAATAATTTGGAAACTTTACCTGGTGTTCCAATCTTTATAAATGATACTATTAAAATTGGAAAAACAGATTTAGATGGTTTCTTTAAAATTGAAATACCCGCTAACAAAAATAAAATTTCCTTTAAATATGTTGGAATAGATCCTGCAACTATAGAGCTTGATGACCGATGTGAACAAATAGAAGTAATTATGATGTTAACCGGAACCCACGATTTTGAATCTTTAAAACGATCTGAGAAGGAAAGAAAAAAGAATTTTAAAATGCTTCCAGAAATACATAAACAAGCTTACAACAAAGGAATATTTAAAATAGAGCAGCCCTGCTACAGTCGTGAATTTGAACCCTACTATCTAGATAAGAGAATTTAAATAATAATATTTAGAATCATAGTCATACTGTGCACAACAGCGGTTCATCTCAAATTCCGGGTAATTGTGGAAAAAGTGTAATTTAGAAAACCAAGAAAGAAAATGGTTAATCTGACAAATCTGCATCCCTACTCCCGCAACTTGCGATAACCGCAAACCGTTGTGCAGCATAATTTAGAATGCTTTCGATAAAATATTTGAATGAAAATTAACAAAACTTACCAAAGTTTACTGGATAAATCTATAAACTCAATGCTCTCAGCAATTGAGATTTATAATAAACCTGACTTCAAATATCGGGAGGAAACTTTTGCTATTCTCACCATAAATAGTTGGGAACTTCTTTTTAAAGCTAGGATTTTGAAATTGTCCAAATATAATATGAAATCCATATATCAATTGGAAGCTAGAAAAAAGAAGAATGGAGAAAAGTCTAAATTGATGCAGCCTAAATTGAATAGAGCTAAAAACCCTATGACAATTAGCTTAGCCGAGTCAATATATATATATTAAGAGCAAAAAATGAAACTCTAAGCCTTAACTTGATCAAGAGTTTATTCGCTTTAATAGAGCTTCGGGACAATGCTATTCACTTTCATAATGATTCCGAAATTGAAAAAGAAATACAAGAATTAGGTTTCGCTTGTATTAAGAACTTTATGGAACTAATTAAAAAATGGGAACCTAAGGTTAATCTTTCAAATTATAATTTTTATCTAATGCCGTTAGCTTACGTAGATTCGAAAATAGAGGCCAATGCTATTCTAACTGACGAAGTAAAAAATTACTTGAATTACCTTAAGAAAAAAGTTTCAGAAACGGATGGAGAAGATTTAGATTTCAGCGTAGCAATAGGAATTGATATTAACTTTAAAAAGAACACAACACTTGAGGGTATTGGAATGAGATACGATTCTGACGGTGTCCCAATCAATTTATCAGAGGAAGATATTACAAAGAAATATCCATTGACTTATAATGAGATTGTCCAAAAAAGTAGAAAGCGTTATAAGGATTTCAAACAAAATTCAGATTTCCATTCAATTATGAGAGAAATAAAAAAAGAAGACAAATTCGCCCATAATAGAAAACTGGATCCAAAAAGTGCAAAATCACAAATTAAAACGTTTTTCAATCCAAATGTTTGGCAAGAACTTGACAAACATTATTCTAAGTAAATTACGCAGCACAACAACGGTTAATCGCCAATAGACGGCAGCGTTAGAAAGAAAATAATTAAATTGACCAACAAACCAATACTAAGCCGACAAATCCGCGTCCCTTACTCCGCCAACTGGCGATAACCGAGACCGTTGGCAAACATTAAAATTTATGTACTTAACTAATAATTAAATAATTGAATGAAAAGATTCTTATTCTTACTTATTGCATTAACTACTTCGATTAATATAAATGCTCAAGATCAATACGATTTTAAAATTGGAGTTAATGCAGGATTAAATTATCCAGATATAAGAGGAAATGAATATGCAAAATATAATAATTTCAAAGTAGGATACTTAGTAGGTGTTTCTCTTGAGTATTACTTGAATCAAAATCTTTCATTAAAATCAAATCTAAATTATGAAAGAAAAATTAAAAAACTTCAATTAACCTATTATGATTATAACGCGGAGGAAACAGGAAAAGAAAATTTTAGAGAAATAACTCAATTTATAAACTTCCCAGTTTTATTAAAATATGAATTTATGAATTCCAAATTCTTTTTAAATGGTGGAGGTTTTTTGAATATCTTTTTAGATAATGCCTATAAACCAGATTTTCCAATTGATAATATTAATGAATATACAGAGAAGAATAATATAGATGCTGGATTCTCAGCTGGTGCCGGAATAAATATACCACTAAATGAAAAAAATTGGTTAATTCTAGAAATTAGAGATGATTTCGGAATAATAGATATTGGAGGAGTTCCGCAAAGTATAGATGGAAAAGTACAAACTAACTCTATAAAACTAATCTTAAGTTGGAATTTCGGTATTTAACGTTTGCCAACATCGGTTCATCGCAAATAACGGGTATTGTCAAAAAAGTGTAATTTTAGAAACCAGGAAAGAAAATGGTTAAGCCGACAAGTCCGCGTCCCTACTCCCGCAACTTGCGATAACCGTAACCGTTGCCCACAATTATGAGAAAAATTCGATTATATATAATAATTTTTAACTCTCTATTCTTTTCAATAAATGGGTTTTCACAAGACGTATCATTTTTTAATGCTGACGGTGTTTTTTCAATTGGAACACAATCAAACAGAACTGCATCAATAACATTATTTGATATTGACCAGGATGGAGATTTAGACGCTCTTGTTGCGAATGGAAGACACTGGGCAGAACAGAACTACCTTTTTTATAATGACAGCAAAGGAGGCTTTAAAATGGCAATTCCAATAGGAAACATTCTTGACGCATCTTACGCTGTAAAAAGTGCGGATTTCAATAATGACGGATTTATGGACATTGCAGTTGCTAATGACAATATTGACAATAAACTATATTTCGGTTCAGCTAATAACAATTTTGAGAAAGGAATTTCTTTTGGTTCCATATCTCCTTCAAGAAATCTTGAAATAGCAGATATTGACAATGATGGAGATTTTGACCTTATACTTTCAAATAGAAAAGCTGAAAACGAAATTTGTCTAAACGACGGAAAAGGAAATTTTGAGAAAATTATAGCGTTTGGAAATCAATCCAACCAGACAATTCAAACTAAAATAATAGACATAAACAAAGATGGTTTTTTAGACTTAATTACAGCAGAAAGACAAACTAAGAACAAGATATATCTTAATGATGGAAAACAGAATTTTTCAAAGAAAATAGAATTCGGTAATGAGGAAGATGAAACTCGTTCTATTGATATTGGTGATTTTGATAAAGACGGATATTTAGATATTGTTACAGGAAATCTAGGCTCAAAAAATATTATTCATTTTGGCGATAAGGAAATGACATTCGATAGAACATTCGAATTTAAAGAAGATCGTATGACTTCATCTATAAAAGTTGCGGATCTAGACAAAGACGGAAACTTAGACATAGTAGAAGGAAATTCAGAAGAACGGAATTATGTTTTTATGGGCAGAGATAATGGAGGATTTCAAGAAATTGGATTGAGGGAAGATTTAAATGATGATACATACAACATAGAAATTGGAGATTTGAACAGTGATGGACTTCTAGATATCATTGAATCAAACTCAGGCAGTTGGAATTTGTATTATAGAACCCATAAAAAATAACTGTGGGCAACATCGGTTAAGCGCAAATAGCGGGCAATCAGTTGAAAAGTGATATTTTAGACATCAAGTAAAAACCAACAAAGCCGACAAGAACGCGTCCCTAATCCACGCCACTTGCGTTAACCAAGACCGTTGTAGTGCATTTTCAAGAACGAAATCTCATTAAATATGGAGACGGAAAAAGATTTTATAAAGCGAGAGATTGAAAAACTCAATTTGGTACTGATAAGCCTAATTAATAAAATCATAGGAGCAAAATCAATAAATATAGAAAGTGAAATTCAGAATACAAA
Source organism: Gramella sp. Hel_I_59 (assembly GCF_006714895.1). Classification (NCBI taxonomy): domain Bacteria; kingdom Pseudomonadati; phylum Bacteroidota; class Flavobacteriia; order Flavobacteriales; family Flavobacteriaceae; genus Christiangramia; species Gramella sp. Hel_I_59. The sequence continues at coordinate 2,316,374 of NZ_VFME01000001.1, forward strand.
TCAGACTCTTAATGATCAAATTGGATTCACTCTTCTAGAAATAAGTGAGATGAATAATTCTGATCTGATTCTACATTTAAGAAAGCTTCACTCAACAAACCTTGAGAAACTAATGCAGTTGATGTATGAGATTATCCAAAAGTTAGAATTAGATAATTCTTATGAAATTTACAACAAGAGAAAAATTGCTCAAAAAGCGATACTGATATCGGAGTTTCTAGATGAAAATTCTACAACCTTTTCAATTGAAAGATCAAATATAAAAATTGCTCTGAAGCAAAAGATCTGAGTTCTATAAAAACACATTATTGCAATCGAATAATATTTAAATGAAAGTGGTACAGTATCAATTAATTCCAATTAGATTATAGGATTATCGAACAAAATTGTAACAAGAAAACGCACAACAACAACGGTTAATCGCCAATAGACGGCAGCGTTAGAAAGAAAATAATTAACTTGACCTACAACAAAATACTAAGCCGACAAATCCGCGTCCCCTACTCCGCCAACTGGCGATAACCGAGACCGTTGGCACGCATGCATAAGATTATGAGTAAAGAAGAATATTTCAATCAATACGAATCATATATCGCGGAGAAAATTTCTCTTACTGATGAAACTTCTCAAGTAGAAAATGAGATTTATGAAAATATGCTATCATTTACTATTTCTAAAAAGCATTTGGCTAAACTCAAGGTTACCGATTTTATAAGTTTTCTGTCTCGCATAAAGAAGAATAGAAAGTCACAAATTAATGTTTCTCAAACTATCTCCAATTTAATTTACTACATATGGTTTGATGAAATGGCCGGACAACTCCGATTAAACTTTATCAATTCTAATCACTCCGAATTACCATTTGAAGCAGATTTAGAATTCACTTCGAACGAGGTTGATATTATTGATGAATTTCTACACTCCGAATATCTTAATGAAATAACCTGGGATAAACTATCTGATGATACCGGAGACCAGCAAAACGAGAAAAGCACTGAAATAATTGATTTTAAATTAAAAGTTTATAGAGAAATAATTAGAAAAGATGCACGTCGTGCCAACATCGGTTAATCGCAAATAACGGGTTTAACCGAAAAAGTGTAATTTTAGAAACCAGGAAAGAAAATAGTTAATCCGACAAGTCCGCGTCCCTACTCCCGCAACTTGCGATAACCGTAACCGTTGGCAACAAACCAATGAAAACTTGAACTTAAAGAAAATATTAAAAGCTGCTTCTTAATAAACTCAGACCAGTCTAGAAAAGTCAAATAATTCGATTTATAAAATGAATAAAAAATCACAACTAACCGAGCATTTAGAAAAATCCTGCGAATCTTACTCTGAGATTGAAAATAATATTATAATAACAACTACAAAACCTCTCATATTTCAAGTAGATTTTTCAAATAATAAAACTGATATTTCTGCTAAACTGAAAGGCTGGAATTTTCTAACGGGTTTCTTAGAAATGAGATTTGAAAAAGTCGCAAGCTATATATCGATAATGTTGATTCTAATGATTTTGATTACTTTGTTTTCATTAGTGATGGTTGAGAATGAAATTGAAAACACCACTGTTCTAATTTCAATTACTTGTATAGTAGTGGCTGCAGTATGGACTTGCCTATTCTATATAAATTATCGAATTAAATATGAAAATATGAAAAATAGGATTGTAGATTGGACCAACTAAGGTCAGTTGCCAACATCGGTTGATCGCAAATAACGGGTTTAATCGGAAAAGGGGTAATTTTAGAAACCAGGAAATAAAATAGTTAATCCGACAAGTCCGCGTCCATACTCCCGCAACTTGCGATAACCGTAACCGTTGCCTGCAATTCACAAATAGTATTACAAAGAAGAAAAATGAAATGTTATATAATAGTTGAGAATATCCAAACTGACATCATTGAAAAAGTGTTGATGAATTTAGCAAATTTGTATGCTAGTACAGAGTTTGTTAAAGGAATTCAGCTATTTAGAAAAAAAGGTTCTACTGATTCGTTTTTAATCATATTCACCAATACTCCTGACATTGAACGCTTCAATTACTTCGTAAATTATATTGAATATCAATAGGGCTTGAAAATCACTCACCATTTACTCGGGGTTTTTATAGAACTGATCAGATTGATAAAAATTACGACTTTAACAATGGCGAATGGATAATGGTTTTCGTTTCTAAGGCTGATAAAGAATATGACAATGTTCATATTACGAATAGCTCTAATCGAAACTACGTCTTTGATTTTGGAGGCTCAGTAAAAGCCCTTAATTCAATTGAGGAAAAATTTGAATTAATCGCTACAGATATTGAAAATTATAACCATATAATTGATATTTATCCAAGTGAGGACTTTGAACAGAAAAATCACAAAGCCTGGTGGAAGTTTTGGTGAAAAGTAAAGGCTAGTTAACTATTAACTTTTTTAATAATATTTAGTATCCTAAAGAACTGCAGGCAACATCGGTTGATCGCAAATAACGGGTTTTGTCGAAAAAGTGTAATTTTAGAAACCAGGAGAGAAAACATCTAATCCGACAAGTCCGCGTCCTTACTCCCGCAACTTGCGATAACCGAGACCGTTGGCAACCATTTAAATGAAAAATTTTCCATCAAAAAAAATTAGAATTTCAAACTCAAATGATAAAAAGCCGAGGAAATTTTGATGAAAGCTCTAAATTGAAATAGTTCTTCAAGTATAATTGCCTTTGTTTATATTTAACAATTATGAAGTACGTAAAGAGTTCTTTTCTAATAGCGATTATCTTATTTTTTATTAGTAGTTGTGCAGAGGAAGAAAATGTAATTATTACAAATAATTATATTATCAATCCGAATTGGGACAAAGTTGACAATTCCTTACTATTAGAAAGAATGATCGTAAAAGATGGTGAAACAATCAATATTTCAAATCTTGATCCATCTGAACTTTTTGAAAAATTAAAAACCGATACTAGTTTCGCATTTACTGCAAATGTTCATCATAATGGAGTTGATTATTCTAAACGAAAGATCTATTTCAACAAAGAAAATGGATTTAAATGGAGAAAGAGGCCAGATCTAGATCCAAGCAGAAATTTTACATTGACAACATTAGGAAAATTAGAGCAAAATACTTGGTACTTTTTAGGTGGATTATCTAAAATAAAGACTTTGTATTACATATACATAGATTCATCGAATAAACTACATCAATTTAGAGTTCCAGCTGTGCATTGGACAAATATATAGTTTGATTAAGTATAGGGGTAACAATAAACGTTTGCCAACAACGGCTCATCGCAAATAACGGGTAGTTTGCTGAAAATAGTTATTTTAGAGACCAATTATTAAAACAACTAATCCGACAAATCCTCGTCCTTACTCCCGCAACTTGCGATAGCCGGGACCGTTACCTGCAAGCTCCTCAGAAGAATGATTAAAATTTATTTAGATTGGAACGTATTGTCCCAAATGAAAAATGGACAACATACAGAATTAAAAGAAATTCTAGAAAACGATAATTTATTTTTAAAATTTTATTCGACATCACATATAACAGATATTTATTCCAGCTTTAAAGAAACAGATGAACAAAGAAAATTGATAGATTCTGATCTAGACTTCATCTCTCAAATAACTAAAAATAAATGTTTGTATAATTCTACAGATGGTAAAGTTATAGCTGGAGATTATGATCCCAAAGAGTTATTTCAAGAACGCGTCGAACAAAAAGACTTATTTAATGATATAAGTATTGATGGATTAAGTGAATTATTTAACTCAAGCGAAGTTGGTAAAGAACTAGGAATTCCAATTATGGAATCTCTAAAAAATATACCACTGGACCCGTCATTCAAAGAAGCTTTCGAAAAACCAGAAAGTAAAGAAATGATGAACCGATTATTTCCAGGATTAAAGGATAATCTAACAATGGAAGGATGGTTTAATTACTTTAATAAGATGCTTAAAGGATTGAACGATGGTGAAGATTATAAGGAGCTGAGAAATATTATTCAAGAGAGTACTAATTTGAATAGAGATAAAATTTTTAATAGTTCAGATCCATATTCTTTTTTAGATAATCATTACAAAAAATTTGGGGGCGAAAGGAAGACACCTAGCTTAGAGTCAAAGCATAGTCCTGAATGGTTCAATGAAATTTCAAATGAATATGTTCAGTTAGACATGCATGGTTATCAAGAAGATAGGGTTAAAATAAACAAAGGAAGAAAAGAAACATTTCAAAATACAACAGAAGATTCATTTCATGCGGCCTTCGCTTCCACTTGTGATTTTTACTTATTAAATGATAAAAAAGCGTTCAATAAAACTTCTAAAGTGTATGATGAACTAAAAATTAATACTTGGGTACAAAAACCAAAAGAATTTATAGATCATTATAATAAATTTTTGAGTAGTAGAGATTACAAACTTCACTTACAGATTTTTATGGATTTAATTTCATCCAATAATTTCATAGAACAGAAAACAGACAGTGGACTATTTTACACAATGTATCCTCCAATTTACTTATTTGATTTTTTTAATAAAATTACGAGATTTGAGGGTGTTGATGGGGCAAAACTTACTTATTTAAGTCAAAATAAGCCAACGAATTATTTTGTGACATTTTTGGAGATAAAAAATTTAGTGCAACGATTAGAAGAATTCTTTGGTTTAGATAACGATGGTTCTGGAGAACTTACTAAGGATGAATTCTATAAAGAAGAATGGAAAAAGAGAGTATGGAGCATTAATGAAAGTTTAAGCTTACGATTTCAAGCAAATAACTATCATGCACAATTGTATTTTGATATAGAAAAGGAGCCAGCAGGTAACAACGGTTAATCGCCAATAGGCGGTAACGTTAGAAAGAAAATAATTAACTTGACCAACAAATCAATACTAAGCCGACAAATCCGCGTCCCCTACTCCGCCAACTGGCGATAACCGGGACCGTTGCCCTCAATTTATATGAATGCTTTTTACATCATATCGAGTTTAATATTATGCTGTTTAACAATATTATGTTTTTATTTCCCATATAAAAAAGGAAAAAAAGGGATAGCTATAATAACAGCTGGAATCTTAGGAATAATAATATTATGGACATTAATTGGTCAATTAGATTTTCTCGTGATTTTTATCTGGCCACTAATATTAGGTTTCCAAATAATATTTCTAAGCTACTGGATATTCAATTTTTACGGTAAAAATAAAATCGGAAAAATAATTTCAGCATCACTGACCTTTTTAGTAATACTAGTGATTTATTATCCTTGGATAAATGATTGGATGTTCAATTCTAAAGAAGCCAAACAACTATTAGCATTTCAAAAAATATATTTAAAACAAGATTTTGAAATAATTGATAACGAAAGTGGAGGATTTACAGATTATGCCCACACTTTCAAACTAAAAATATCAGAGTCGGACAAAAAGAGAATTGTCGACAGCATAAGAAACACAACAAATTACCTTGGAATAATAGAAGGCTATAATATTCCAATGGCGAATCCAAATACATATGAACATTTAAATTATGAAACAGATGATTATATAAATTGGGAATACTATTTAAAGGAACCTATCGAAGATGGAACTTATCATTTTCACTTTCAACTTTCAAAGGAAAATAATGTACTTTCATACTTTGGTAATAACGAATAAACTGCGGGCAACAACGGTTAATCGCCAATAAGCGGCAACGTAAGTAAGAAAATAATTAACTTGACCAACAAACCAATACTAAGCCGACAAATCCGCGTCCCTTACTCCGCCAACTGGCGATAACCGAGACCGTTGTGTGCAATACTTTTTGAAAGATTTTAGATACATATTACTTATTTTACTATTCTCAGTTTCTTCCTGTAAAACATCTGATAAATTCCTCAATAATATATCCTGTAACGGAGATCTAACTATTCAATGGGATAGAAAAGTTATAAATGAAAACCCTCGAGCGGACAAGAAATCACATTATTTCCAAGTTATATTTTTATCTGACTTCAATGAGAGAATAAAAGGGTACGTAAATGACAAATTAGTATTTGATGAATACGTAAAAATAGGAGCGGATTCTCATAAAATTGATAGAACTTTCGGATACAATTATCAAAAGGATTTTAAAACTCCAGTATTAAAAGTCGAATCAATTCAAAAAGGAACTTGTTTCGATATTAAAATTGACAAAAGTTATAAAATCATATATCTATTTATTGATGAAAATGGTAAATGGATAGTTAGATTTTCCAATGAATACTATTTAAATTAAATCAAACCAGAATATGGTGCAAAACATAATTTAATTCGGATTAAAATAAGAATAGTTTGAAAGCAGAGATCTCTTGAAATAACATTAGGAATCGTTTTTAATAAAATTTATTCACTGATTCTACACTAGAAAGATTATCCTATAAAGTACAGCACACAACAACGGTTAATCGCCAATAAGCGGCACCTTAGAAAGAAAATAATTAACTTGACCAACGAACCAATACTAAGCCGACAAATCCGCGTCCCCTAGTCCACCAACTGGCGATAACCGAGACCGTTAGCTGCAAGTCAAATCAAGATTATGGGTAGACATAAGATGAAATCTGGAATTTGCCGACTTTGTGGTATGAAAACAATGTTGTCATTTGAACACGTTCCGCCAAAAACCACATTTAATAGTAGTACCAAGTATTCATCAGTAGCATTCGAAGATTTTATCAAAGTTGAAAATCCCATAGCAGATCCTCCAAAAGGAAAAATTAAGCAAGGTGGAATAGGTTACAATTCTTTTTGTGAGAGATGCAATAACTTCTTAGGAGCAGAATATGTGCCAGCCTATAAAAAATGGGTGATTGGGGGATTTGAAATTTTATTAGACAAAGAATATCATTTGCATTATTACACAATTAAACAAGTTGAGCCTCTAAAAATTTTGAAACAAATAATCTCAATGTTTTTAGCAATTAACGATGAATGGTATTTGGACGCTTACTCTGAACTCTCGACATTTGTTTCAGATAAAGAATCGAAAATATTACCAGATAAATTTAAGGTTTTTAGTTACCTAACTAGAGCCGAAGAAATTAGGTATATGCATCATGTGGTAAAAGGTAATTTTAAAACTGGTATACCTATAAATTGTTCAGAAATAGCATATCCTCCTTATGGTTACGTTTTGACAATTGACTCTGAACAAGAAATAGATAAACTTAACAATATTACTAGTTTTAAAAACTTTGATAAACCAATGGATTTAAATTTCAAAATGTTTCAATTATCTACCTATATGCCATTTCCCCTAGATTATCGTACCAAAAGTGAAATTGAGATAGGAATAGAAAGTAATATCAAGTTTAGAAATAAGACCAGCAGCTAACAACGGTTAATCGCCAATAGACGGTAGCGTTAGAAGGAAAATAATTATCTTGATCAACAAAACACACTAAGCCGACAAATCCGCGTCCCTTACTCCGCCAACTGGCGATAACCGTGACCGTTGGCTGCAAGCAAACATGCTACGATAAGGAAGATGAAAGAAAATTTTAAAAATATTGAATATTTAAAAATCGGAAATTCTAAACAAAAAGAAGTTTATAGAATTTTAAAAGATAATTTAATATTAGAAAAACTTGAAAAATATTCTCCTATACTAGTTGGAACAATCCCAATAAGAATTGACATTGAAGATAGCGATTTAGATATTATATGTTTTTTCAGGAATCTAGAGAAATTCGAAACTGATATAAAGTCTAATTTTTCAAAAGAAAATAAATTCATGATTTCAAATAAAAATATTAATCAAAAAAAAAGTGTAGTTGCTAAATTCAGATTGGAGAATTATGATTTCGAAATATTTGGACAAAATATACCTACTAATCAACAAGATGCCTTTCTCCACATGATTAAAGAAAATGAAATATTGAAAAGTAAAGATGCCGAGTTTAGAAAATCTATAATTGAATTAAAAAGAAGAGGTTTAAAAACTGAACCAGCGTTCGCAAAATTATTGGACATACAAGGAGATCCGTATTCTGGTTTATTAAACTACTAATGCCAGCAGCCAACAACGGCTCATCGCAAATAACGGGTATTACCGAAAATGTGTAATTTTAGAAACCAGGAAAGAAAACAAATAAACCGACAACTCCGCGTCCCAACTCCCGCAACTTACGATAGCCGTATTCCAAGGTTAAATCCAAGCCTTTTGTGCTAATTTTTTCAGGCTGCAAATCTTTGTAATTCCACATAAGGCGTTCCTCTCTTCACCACTGCAAACACTCTGGATAACAGTTTATTGCGGACATTGTTTAGCGCAATCATCTTTAACTTACCTTCCTCCCGCTTTTTCTTATAATATTGCCGTAATTCACTGTCATATTGAATGGCTGTACAGGCCGCCATGCTAAGCAGGCTCTTCATTTGCCGATCTCCCATCGGGTGGCATTTTCGCTTTTTGTGAATACTGCTTCCCGAACTATGACCAAAGGGAGCCGTCCCACAATAACTGGAGAATTGGCGCCAGCTATTAAAGCGTTCAAAATTATTGGTGTGATAAAGCAACTGGGCGCCTACAACTAAACCAACACCTTTTAAAGAACTGATCAACTTATAATTTTGCGATAATGCCTCAGAAGTCTTTATCAGTGATTTTAGTTGCTTCTCTATTTTATTTATTTGAGAAGTCAGGTGAGTAATAGAGCTTACAAGCGTTTTACAACAGGTATCTGTAGAACTGCTGCTGAGCAACTTTTTCAGCTCTGAAAGGGTATTCTTCAATCCCGTACGACTACGAACCAGCTGATCACGCAAAGCCAGCAACCTGCCTACTTCTAATAGTTCATTATCTTTCAGCTCACTCGGTGAAAGTTCCTCACGGTGAAGCCAGCCATACCTGGCGATCATCATGGCATCTACCACGTCATTCTTCTCTCTGATCACTCCGGAAGAACGTTTGATTACTACAGGATTTTCCTGTACATATACCTGCTTCTTTGAAGATAAATACAACGCTAACTTCAAGGAATAATGACCGGTATTCTCAAAACAGAAAAACACTTTTTGTTCCTTACCGTTAGCCCATTGCAACAAGGCTTTATAACCCTTCACATCATTACTGAACTCCCGATGGGAACTACGATTGTAAGCATAGGCATCTAACTTGTTTTTTGAAACATCAATTCCGATTACTTCTTGGTAATTTTTCATATTTTTAAAAAATTATTATTTGAAGGGCGCATTAACTAACTCCTTTAACGGGTCCATAATAAGACCTGGTATTCCAAATGGTTCTTGCTGCCCGTATGAAGAATGGAGGACTCTTACGGCTATTGGATCTGTAATCTCGAGACCGTTTTAGTTCTCCTCCTTCTTCATCTCAAAGGTATATTTATTAATAAGCGAAGTAAAGGAGACCGTTGGTTGCAATACCTCACTATGATAACTACTAAGACATACAAGGGAAAATTTAAAACTCCAGATTCAGACGAATGGTTTAATGGAACATTAATATATGATCATGAAAGAGGTTCTGAATTAGAAATTTTCGGAAGTTTTAATCCCTTTCTTTTTGATAGATCGACTCAGCCTATAATAATTGGACATACTTCAGAAGGTAAAGTTACTTTAATTGACAATTGGTATAAAAAAACTAAGACTACTCGAGATAATGTAGTTATTGGAACCTATCAACCTAACATAATATTAGAAGGTCATAATTTTAAAAATATTGATGAAATAAGTTTTGATAAAGTCATTTTTCAAGTTTTTAATCTTTTCGAATGGATTGGGAAAACAGGTCAGAAAACTGATTTTAAATATTACAATTCTGACGAATATTCTATCTCTTACAAGGCTATTAATGATATTAATTTTTCTTTAAACAATGAAATAGATGGGAGTATAACTTTTGATGGTCCTGTTAGCTTAGGAGGAAAAGCAAATAAAATGGAATTGCATGAAGAAGCTTATGTCACCTTGAAATATCAAAAAAGTAAGAAGTTAGAACTTATTATAAAAGATATTATAACTTTTATAGACGCAATTACAATCTTTACAAATGAACAAAGCTATCCAACTAAAATCACATTGAAAGACAGCTCTCTTAAAAAAGAGAAATCAAAAATAGAACAACAAAAACTAATCCATTGTAATTATCAAAATAGCTTCTATAATTCTCAGCATAAAACTAGAAATGTAGGTGAGTTTATCGTCGACTTTGATGATGTAGAATCTGATTTTCCAGCTTTAATTTCGAAATGGTTTGATCTTTATGAAACTTTAGATTCAGTTCTTTTATTATTTTTAAAGCATTTCAAAGATAAATATAGATTTTCATCTGATAAATTCATGGATACGATTCGTGCGGTTGAAAATTTTCATCGAATAAATTTTAATAATGAGAGGATACCTCAAGAGAGATTTGAAGAATTAGTTAATAGAATTCTTAATGATGTTAATTTAGATCTCAAAGATTCCGAATGGTTGGCTGGAAGATTACAAGGTAATGAACCTACTTTAAAAAATAGATTAATGGAACTTATCAAAGAAAGTGATTCTACAACTATTAAAAATAGAGTTGGTAAATTTAAAAAGTTTTGCTGGGCAGTTACATCTTCAAGAAATTATTATACTCATTATGACCAAAAATTAGAAGGAACAGCGAAAAAAGGATCAGAACTTTTTGAATTAACTCGTACACTAAGAGCAATATTAACTTTGTACATATTGAAAGAAATAGGGATAAATTATAAAGATTTTAGTAATAATTTAAGATATCATTTCGGTTAAAGTACTGCAACCAACATCGGTTGATCGCCAATAAGCGGCACCGTTAGTAAGAAAATAATTATCTTGACCAACAATCCAATAATAAGCCGACAAATCCGCGTCCCACACTCCGCCAACTGGCGATAACCGTGAACGTTAGCAATAATTATTTAACCGAGAAACTGCTTGAGAATATTTATAATCTTAATTCTAATTTGTGTTCGAAGTCTAACAGCTCAGGAAATCAGAGGTATCGTTTACGATTCAGACGAAAGAGTATCGGATTTTGAAATTGTAAATATGAATAGCGGAATTTCTTCTACTACAAATCAAGAAGGATATTTTTCTATATCAAGTGACTTAGGAGACACTTTAGTATTTAATTCGATACAATTTGAACAACAAATACTGATTGTTGATGAAAATCATTTACAAACAACTTTAGTAATTGAACTTAAGAAGATAATTAACTTATTAGATGAAGTAATTATTAGTTCGTCTTCAAAGGTATTTAATGTGAAAACGGCAAATAGAGAATTAAAAAAAACATTTCAAACGGATCTAGAAAAGAATTGGTTTATATACTATCCACCAAATCCTAAAGGAAATCTATTAGCTAGTATTATACCAGGTAACAAGAAGTCAATTCCTAAAAAATCTGAGATACGAATTATTCACTTAAGTGATTATGTAGAATTATTTGCGTCGGACGATACTTTAAATTGTGAGTATTTAAAAAATTCTTTGGGGATTCCCGAAAACGGATGTAATCTATTTTTTGATTATTTAGAATCTAAATCATTAAATTATGAGTTATTAGGCCCAACAAGGCGTCTAGATTTGATACAAAAGATTTATGAAGCAAGCCAAGAATATATAGTTATACAAGAAAGTAAGTAACGTAAATAACTATTGATAACATCGGTTCATCGCCAATAAGCGGTACCGTTAGAAAGAAAATAATTATCTTGACCAACAATCCAACACTAAGCCGACAAATCCGCGTCTCTTACTCCGCCAACTGGCGATAACCGAGACCGTTGTAGCGCATTTTATATGAAAAATACGATATTAATATTTGCAATTCTATTTTACCCAATCATTTGTGTATCACAGATTGACACTTCTAATGTTTCATTTGTTGCTTATTGGTCGATTGGTGACAGTTATGATTTCCAAATTACAAAGGTTAAAAAAGATTGGAGAAATGGTAAGCTAACGAAAATAGATTCGTCAAACCAAGTAGTCAATTTTAAGGTAATAGATTCTACAGAGAGTAGCTATCAAATACAATGGACAGTCAAAAATAGTTCTGTTAATGATTGGATAACCAATTTAAGAGATAACTATAATAAAGATGGTTCTTTAGATTCAATATTTCAAAAATATAATCTTAATTCTGTTATATACTCAACCGATGAATTAGGGATTTTCAACCGAATTGAAAACTCAAAAGGAATTGAAATATTAGCTAAGACTGTGATTGATCAAATAGAAAAAAAATATTCATTAGAAAATCCAAAAGATTCTATTAGATTACAAAATGCTATTAAACCAATAAAGAATATATACACTTCTACAGAAGGAATAGAATCATTACTTGTATCGGAAATCCAATTTTTTCATTCTCCTTTAGGATACGAATACGATATATCAGAACCTTTAGAGTATGAACAAGAATACCCAAATTTACTTGGTGGTAAACCAATTATGGCGGATGCAGTAATGACGTTTAATTATGTTGATTTAGAAAATGGTTATATAGAATTTCAAGAAGAAATTTCACTCAATCCAGAAATGGTAAAAAATATTACAGTCCAATATTTAAAAGCGATGGGAGCTCCTCAGGATAAACTAGAGTCAATATCTAAGGAAGCCAAAGTTAACACATTTGATTCCAGTGAATATCAATATTATTTTAATCCTGGTGTTCCTCATAAGATTAATACAATTAGAACATCTATTGTTAACCTACCAAATGAGAAAATTAAGAGTGAAAAACGGACAACTATAGAATTGATTTACGAGGAATAAAACGCGCAACAACAACGGTTAATCGCCAATAAGCGGCAACACTAGTAAGAAAATAATTTACTTGACCAACAACAAAATACTAAGCCGACAAATCCGCGTCTCATACTCCGCCAACTGGCGATAACCGAGACCGTTACAAGCAATAGCTCCAAAGCCGTATTCAGCGGACAAATTCGAACAAAAAATTATAAATTTGGAATTAAATGGACGTATTAAACATGATGAATTCTTCTCTTAAAGGATTTAATAAATTTGCAAAAGGAACAAAAAGTTTATTCTCTGGTGTAGATCATGATAAAGTCTGATGTAAATCATACAAGACTATGATTGATAGGCAAAATGCAAATTATTATAAATAAAAAAACAACTAGAAAGAATATCGGTCTTTCAATAAAGAACTTGAAGTAATATAAGTAAAAGATTAAAAAACATGTTTGGAGGATTATACTTTATGAGACTTGTTGGGGCATTATTAATCTGGGTATTTACAGGGTTTCGAGATAGTCTTGAAGATCATTTACATCGTTTTTATTCTTTGATAGTAGGAATTCTTTTTTTCGGAATTTTATTTTTTATTCTCTATTTAAAATTGAGTTAAGTTCTATAGAAACAAATTCAAGAAATTAAAAGCGTATTATCATTCCGATGTATTTTATTATTATAAAAAAGAAAATTGTTTCGATTGAATTACAAAAATTTGCCCTATTCTACTGCGAGCAACTTTTGTACTCACTCAAGTGCGTCGCTACAGCTTGTAACAACGGTTCATCGCCAATAAGCGGCAGCGTTAGAAAGAAAATAATTAACTTGACCAACAAACCAATACTAAGCCGACAAATCCACGTTCCTTACTCCGCCAACTGGCGATAACCGAGACCGTTGCCCACAATTTTAGAAATGAGAAACTTCATATTAATTTTAGCTGTAGTTCTAATTTCCTGTAAAGGAAAAGACAAAGAAGAAAATAAGTCAACTGAAAAACTTAACTCTGAAAGAGTTTCAACTTCTGATTTTGAATTAATCAAGTCAGAAAAAAAAAATGGTCTTTTGATTCTATTCCCATGTCTTCCTTGTGATGCTAAAAACACGTTGTCAGAACTTGAAATTGGAGAAATAAGTGTAGAAAATGGATTTTCAGTTCTATCAATGAACTTTAATCACCATTTATATTTAAACCTATCAGAAAAAAAAGAATTAAAAAAACAGCTAGAAAAAATAGTTTCAGAGTATGATTTACCAAACAAAAATATATTCATTGGGGGATTTTCTAGTGGTGGAAATGTAAGTTTAATCATGAGCGATTATCTTATGGAAAGTGAAAGCCAAATTCAACCAAAAGGAGTTTTTGTGGTGGATTCCCCAATTGATCTCTTAGCACTCTATAAAACGGCTCAAAAAAACTTAGATATGAATTTTTCAGAGGCATCAATTCAAGAAGCTAGTTGGATAAAGAATTCTTTTGACAAGGAGTTTGGAAATCCTGAAAACGGAATTGGTAATTATGAAGAATATTCACCTTTTATTCTAGAGACTCAAAATATCCAAAATTTAAAAAACCTGGAAAAATTAAAAATAAGATTTTACACAGAACCGGATCTAGAATGGTGGAAAAAAAATAGAAATAATGATTATGAAGATCTAAATGCCTATTATCTCAAAAAGCTTTCGGAAAAATTAAGAGATGAATTTGACAATAAAAATATAGAACTTATAGAAACAGTAAATCAAGGCTATCGTGCAGATGGAGTAAGACATCCTCACTCTTGGGGAATTGTAAATGAAGAAGAACTTATAAAATGGATGAAAGAATAAAAAACTGTGGGCAACATCGGTTCATCGCAAATAACGGGTTTAACCGAAAAAGGGTAATTTTAAAAACCAGGAAAGAAAATAACTAAGCCGACAAGTCCGCGTCCCTACTCCCGCAACTTGCGATAACCGTAACCGTTGGGCACAAGTTTTAAACAAGATTCGATGATCGATAATAAGCCTCTAGAAGAACAAGCTGAAAATTATATTAAATCACAATTATTAAAGTTCAATTTCAATGTTTTAAAACCTACATATGACCAATACGGAAGTGATTTAATTCTTCTTGAAAATAAAGGTGCAAAAAAAACTAGATTTTTAAATGTACAATCTAAAGGAAGAACACTAAAAAATGAAAGTACAAATGTGAGAATTCCAAAAGATTATGTAAACGATAACTTTGTTCTTTTTATCTATTTGATAACAGAAAAAACTAAAGAGGAAAATTTATTTCTATTCTTGAAGAATGATATTGATGATTGGACTTTAAACAGTAAAAATGAATATACCTTATCAATAAGTATTCAAGGAATTAAAAATGAATATTTCATAGAAAAAGTTTTCGATTCAAAACAAGCTGAAAAGCTAGAAAAGAAACTTCAGCAAGTTGAGATAAAAGATTATACAACATTATTGATTGATGGCGTTTTTCTTAGAAATGCACTAATAAAAACACAAAATGTCTACTCAGAAATTTGGCCTGATAAGGAATTCATTAAACCTGATTTGAAAACAATAGTGGAACAAATTCTAATAAAATATGATAGATTTAAGACAGATAAGAAAATCGTAAACTGTTACGTAATTGAAAGTAGTTATCATCCACTAAAGGAGTTGGTAAGCTTTGATTGCCAAACCTCATTTATTTCAAAACACAATAATCAGGTCAATATTTTTAAAAATGAAACCGATTCTTTTGTTTCCTTTGAGATCGTAGATCAATTAGAAAGATTAATTAATAATGATAATATTATACTTGTTGCGGACGATATTATTTATGAAAGTGTTTTAAAAGGATATAAGGAAATGGGTGTAGAAATTATAATGGTTCTATTTGGAAAACAAGGAAGAAATATGTTCGTCGATTTCAGATGGGGAGATATAATTTATCCTTTAGGTATATCAATTGGTCTAGAACATCACGAATTATAAAACCAGTGCCCAACATCGGTTCATCGCAAATAACGGGTATCGCCGAAAAAGTGTAATTATAAATCCCAAGGAAGAAAATAGTTAATCCGACAAGTCCGCGTCCCTACTCCCGCAACTTGCGATAACCGGGACCGTTGTGAGCAATTTGTAAAAATGAGAATAACAAAAATGAAACAAAATATCAATTTTTTAATTTTACTAAGTTTACTTTTCAATAACGGTCTTGGAAATGCTCAGACCGAATCAACAACTGGATTTATTCCTAATGGACATGTATTGTTTGAAGAGTATAGTGCAGATGTTAATGAAGATGGATTAGAGGATTGTATTTTAATTATAAAGAATTCAAAAGAGGAAAATATAATTGAAAATAGATTTGGAGATGTAGTTGACCGTAATAGAAGAGGAATAATTGTGCTATTAGGCACTGAAAATGGTTATGAATCAATTTTAAAGAATTTAGATTGTTTCTCCTCTGAAAATGAAGATGGCGGCGTTTATTATCCTCCAGAACTTTCAATTGATCTTCATAACAACATTTTAAAAATTCATTACGGACATGGCCGATATGGAAATTGGGAGTATATTTTTAGATATGATGAATCAGACTTTAAATTGATTGGATATGAATCAAGTGAAAATCGTGGACCGATTGTGAATTACAAAACAAGTATTAATTTTCTAACAAAGAAAAAACAAGTTTTAGAAAATGGAAATATGAATTCCCAAGATAAAGAGGAAGTTTTTAAAGAAACTTGGGAGAAAATTAAAATTGAAAACTTGATAAAGTTGTCTGAAATACAAGATTTCGATGAAATTGATATGCATAAATATTAGTGTAACAAACAGCTCACAACATCGGTTCATCGCAAATAACGGGATTAATCGAAAAAGTATAATTTTAGAAACCAGGAATGAAAATAGTTAATCCGACAAGTCCGCGTCCCTACTCCCGCAACTTGCGATAACCGTAACCGTTGCCAAAAATACTCAAGCAATATTCGTCTTAATAACTTTCTACCTAATTAATCATTCTATTTTACAATTTAATATTAAGATTTGATAAATAAAGGCACACTAAAAACGAGTTTAATGACTAACAATTAATATCCTTGGCTAAAATTCTATGGAGAAATTATTCTTTACTTTTGGATCTGATTGATAAAAGAGCTTTTAATTCATGAGCACGACACCACCAACCAAGAATACAGCAAAATCAGTATGGCATTCAATTATTAAAAGTTCAGAATGGCGTTGGTTTCAGAAAGCAATTGTATTAATTATCTTCTTTTTAGTGGTAAATCATTTAACCACACGCGATAGTTTTCCAGATAGTGAGTCGTATAGATTTCCCATAGAAGGTTTTCTGTCTTCTATGGCTTTATGTATTCTCATTGGAATCATAACAGAATTTAATTTTAAATTTTACAAGAAAAAGCATTTCACTAGAAAAGTAGAAATGGGCACTATTGTATGGTTTATGGCTTCTACTTTAGGATATATTACAATCATGTATATCCCTATAAATATTATTTTCAATATAGTTGCGGGTGGAAATACAGAGTTCTATTATTTATTAATCGGTTTGCTAATTACCTTATTACTGAGTTTCATTCTTATAGGCTCTATGTATGCACAAGACATATACAATTTATATAAGTTATCCATAAAAGATGCTGAAATCAACATTGAAAGTGGCCCGAAAATGACCAAACTTACCTATGAAGATATTGCTTGCTTTTACAGCGAAAACAAAATTGTGTATACAGTTCAAAATGATGGCACAACATTAAATACCGATTTTACATTAAATCAACTCGAAGAAAAAATAAACAATCAATTGTTTTTTAGAGCCAATCGGCAAATTATTATACACAAAAATGCTGTAACCCAAATTGAAAAAATTGAAAATGGCAAATTGCGCATTAGGTTAAAAGATTCCATAGAGAACGATGCGATTGCTGAAATCAATATCAGTCGTTACAAGCGAAAAGAATTTAAGAATTGGTTTCAATAAAATAAGCCAAAAACTAACGACTATTCAGTTATAATTTCACGACCATTCAGTAAAACCATAAGTATTTAAAGGGATTTTAAAAGATTTTGTTCATTATTTCGCCTAGAATTTAAAATCAAAAAATAATGAACAAAATTACCTTAAGACAAACATTAATTCCATTAATTACCATTGGAATCATCTGCTTTTTATGGTTTGGACCAATACGTTTAAGTTATATTGAAAACATCGTTGTTGCTATATTAATCATTATAGCGAATTATATAGAATACAAAGGAAAACCATTTTCAGCACTTGGATTTCAACGTAAAAAATTCACACTAAAGAACATCTTAGTACTTGCTCCATTAGTCTCACTAGGACTCTTTATTTTTTATGTGCTTGTATTGGTTCCAGGAATTACAAAACTCACAGGCGCACCTATAGATTATTCAAGTTTTGATCAATTGGAAGGAGATCTTTCAGCCTGTTTAATTGCATTGTTATTAGTTTGGGCTACTGCGGGATTTGGAGAAGAAATCATCTTTCGCGGTTATTTTATGCGACAATTCGTGAAATTCTTTGGTGAAAGCAATGTGAGTATTGTTTTTAATATTGTCCTACTTGCCTGTTTTTTTGGCTTCATGCATAGTTACCAAGGAATTACGGGGCAACTTGTTACAGGAATTGTCGGAGCGATTTTAGCACTGTTATTCTACCTGCGCAAATACGATTTGTGGTTTGTTGTTGCTGTACACGGTTTTTTTGACACTATAGCATTAATTTGTATTTACTTTGGATTGACGTAACTAATTTGACTTGAAAATAATTGAGATAATTACAGTTGATATGTTTCGTACTTTAGGCAACAACGGCTCATCGCAAATAACGGGTAGATTGCTGAAAATTGTTATTTTAGAAACCAATTATTAAAACCACTAATCCGACAAATCCGCGTCCTTATTCCCGCAACTTGCGATAGCCGGGACCGTTGTGCACAATTTAAAAAGCAAGATTTTTGATTAAATACAAGCTGCTAATAATTATATTTCCACTCTTTTTAGGTTGTGAATTTTCAAATAATACAAATAGTTTTTCCGGAGAAAATTATCAAAAATCAGGAAATGATATTATTTCTTTCAAAAAAGATAATGAGTTTGGTTTTAAGGAAGGCAGTAAAGTCCAAAAATTAAATAGTAAAGGAGTTGATTTAGGTATAAAGAAAAAATACCAAGAAGCAGAAAAAGTTCTGAAGAAAGCTCTTCTTGAAGAACCGAAAAATCCAATAATTCTAAACAACATTGGATTAACATATTATAATCGAGGTATATATAATACTGCAATAAAATATTTTAATCAATCTTTAATGTTTTCTGACTCTACAAGCATAATGGCCGCAACAAATCTAGGTTTAACTTACTATGATCAAATGGATTATGCAAGAGCATTGGAAATAATGAATTTTAGCCTTTCAAAGCAGAATGGCGATAATGTAGAAAAACTTACTGTAAGACTGAATAGAATAATGGTGAATATTGAATTAGAAGATTGTGATGAAATATTCGCAGATAGAAAAGCTATAGAATATCTACGTCATAACAACGAATTAGGAGATTATGCCGCTTACCTTGAAGAAGTAGATGAACAATTATTTAAACTGTGCACAACAACGGTTCATCGCCAATAAGCGGCACCGTTAGTAAGAAAATAATTAACTTGACCAACGAACCAATACTAAGCCGACAAATCCGCGTCCCTTACTCCGCCAACTGGCGATAACCGTATTCCAAGGTTAAATCCAAGCCTTTTGTGCTAATTTTTTCAGGCTGCAAATCTTTGTAATTCCACATAAGGCGTTCCTCTCTTCACCACTGCAAACACTCTGGATAACAGTTTATTGCGGACATTGTTTAGCGCAATCATCTTTAACTTACCTTCCTCCCGCTTTTTCTTATAATATTGCCGTAATTCACTGTCATATTGAATGGCTGTACAGGCCGCCATGCTAAGCAGGCTCTTCATTTGCCGATCTCCCATCGGGTGGCATTTTCGCTTTTTGTGAATACTGCTTCCCGAACTATGACCAAAGGGAGCCGTCCCACAATAACTGGAGAATTGGCGCCAGCTATTAAAGCGTTCAAAATTATTGGTGTGATAAAGCAACTGGGCGCCTACAACTAAACCAACACCTTTTAAAGAAGTGATCAACTTATAATTTTGCGATAATGCCTCAGAAGTCTTTATCAGTGATTTTAGTTGCTTCTCTATTTTATTTATTTGAGAAGTCAGGTGAGTAATAGAGCTTACAAGCGTTTTACAACAGGTATCTGTAGAACTGCTGCTGAGCAACTTTTTCAGCTCTGAAAGGGTATTCTTCAATCCCGTACGACTACGAACCAGCTGATCACGCAAAGCCAGCAACCTGCCTACTTCTAATAGTTCATTATCTTTCAGCTCACTCGGTGAAAGTTCCTCACGGTGAAGCCAGCCATACCTGGCGATCATCATGGCATCTACCACGTCATTCTTCTCTCTGATCACTCCGGAAGAACGTTTGATTACTACAGGATTTTCCTGTACATATACCTGCTTCTTTGAAGATAAATACAACGCTAACTTCAAGGAATAATGACCGGTATTCTCAAAACAGAAAAACACTTTTTGTTCCTTACCGTTAGCCCATTGCAACAAGGCTTTATAACCCTTCACATCATTACTGAACTCCCGATGGGAACTACGATTGTAAGCATAGGCATCTAACTTGTTTTTTGAAACATCAATTCCGATTACTTCTTGGTAATTTTTCATATTTTTAAAAAATTATTATTTGAAGGGCGCATTAACTAACTCCTTTAACGGGTCCATAATAAGACCTGGTATTCCAAATGGTTCTTGCTGCCCGTATGAAGAATGGAGGACTCTTACGGCTATTGGATCTGTAATCTCGAGACCGTTTTAGTTCTCCTCCTTCTTCATCTCAAAGGTATATTTATTAATAAGCGAAGTAAAGGAGACCGTTGGCTAGCATATTAATACTATGAGTCGAATTATAATTTTTCTTCTGTCTTTCCTATATATGAGCTGTTCATCTCTAGAAAAGAAAAGTAAGACTAATGAAAATACTAATAGAAAAGAGGTACATCCGTATAAAGTCCTCATTAATGATTTTGAGAAAAATAAGCTTCATAAAATTTATCCAAATTTAGAAACGAGTAAGGCTTATCATCGTCTTCTTAAAGATATTCTAGATAGAAAGATTGAGATATCAGATTTGAAAACAAAAATGGGAAAGACTCTATTTCAGAATACTTTGAAAAAAGAATTGCAATGCTCAACAGATTCTGTTTGGATCGATGAAAATCTTTCCATTGTACACTTGAAAGAAAAATGTTGGGATTACTCAACGCAGAATTACAAATACAAAAATAGTGATTTCGGGTATTTTAAACCTGGAATGGATAAAGACTCAATTGTAAAATCATTTAAAAATAAAATTTCTTTCAATTATTATAGTAATTACATTAATGAATTAAAATCTCATGATCCGAAAAGTGATTTTTTAAACGATTATATTTATCTGAAAGAAGCTGCTGGCGATATAGCCTTTTACATTATAGCGGAGAATATGATAAAAGCAAATGTGAGCTTCAATCAACAAATAATTAAGCGAATATTTATAACAGAAATTGTGTACAATTAAGACGCTAGCCAACATCGGTTAATCGCCAATAAGCGGCAGCGTTAGTAAGAAAATAATCATCTTGATCAACAAACTAAGACTAAGCCGACAAATCCGCGTCCCTTACTCCGCCAACTGGCGATAACCGTAACCGTTAGGCAGCATAATTTTTATCGTGCTTGAAACTTCTAATTTTTTACTTATCTTTGACGTTAGTAACGTAAAACAAAATTATTTGTGATTAAATCTTTTGCAGACAAAGAAGCTGACAAAATTTGGAATGGAACCCAATCAAGAAAGCTTCCTGCTAATATTCAAAACGTAGCTAGAAGAAAACTAAGAATGGTAAATAATGCTCAAAATATAAATGACTTAAGAATTCCTCCAGCTAATCATTTGGAAAAGCTGAGTGGAAATTTAGAAGGTTTTCATAGCATTAGAATTAATAAACAATGGAGAATAATGTTCAAATGGAAAAATGACAATGCTTTTGAGGTGCAAATTGTTGACTACCATTAAACTTAAAAAAATAGAAAAATGAAAAAACTTGAAAACATACATCCTGGAGAAATCTTAAAAGAAGAGTTTTTAGATCCGATGGAAATTACAGCATACCGACTTTCCAAAGAAACATTTATCCCGCAGACAAGAATAAGTGAAATCATTAAAAAGAAAAGAAGAATAACTGCTGATACAGCTCTTCGTCTTTCAAAATATTTTGGAACTACTGCAAAATTTTGGTTGGGATTGCAAGATGATTATGATTTGGAAGAGGAAAGATTTTTAAAAGAGAAAGAGTTTAATAACATAAAGCCGTTAGAAAATAACGCAGCCTAACAGCGGTTCATCGCAAATAACGGGTATTGCCGAAAAAGTGTAATTTTAATGATCAAGAAAGAAAATGTTTAAGCCGACAAGTCCGCGTCCCTACTCCCGCAACTTGCGATAACCGCAAACCGTTGCCCACAATTTATAACGAGCTGATTAACTACTAAATATTTATAATGAGGAAACATTTTAAAAAAGCTTTATCAAATATTATAAAACATGGAGATACTGATATTTTTCCTTTTCCATTTGAAAGATATTTATTTGAAGACAAAAAAAAGGAATCATTAGACATATTAGAAAGTATCCATAAAGATTTAGAAAAGTCTATAAGTGAAAATCCACCATTAACTTTAGTAAAATTAAGCCCAGTTGGATATTATGGATTTAGACAGGCCACGATGATTGAACCATTCTGGAATGCTTACTTTCTAGGCCTTGTAATTTCCTTAGCCCAGAAAATTGAAAAAACTAGAATAAATGAAAATGAAAATAAAATTTTTTCTTACCGCTATGATTGGGATGATGACAAAGCTTCCTTATTTAAAGACACCACCTGGATAAGTTATAAAATGCAATGTATCGAATACTCAAAATCCTATAATTATGTATTACAAACTGATATATCAAATTTTTATCCACGGATAAACCATCATAAGCTTGAAAATGAATTAAAGCGAGTTGATCCAGATACAGATATTCCAAAAAGAATTATAAAGCTTTTGAGCATATTCACTGGGACTATTTCATACGGACTACCTGTTGGCGGTCCAGCATCTAGAATTTTGGCTGAGCTTGCTCTTAACCATACTGATTTTCATTTAAAATCTAGAGGTATTAATTTTTGTCGTTATGCAGATGATTATACAATTTTTTGTAATTCTGAATCAGAAGCATATAAAATTCTTGTTTTACTTTCGGAGAAATTATCCAATGATCAGTTGAGCCTGCAAAAGGGAAAAACAAAAATAATGTCAAGCTCAGAATATCAAGAAATTCATCAATTTCTTGATCCAAAACCTGCTGATGACGAAATTTCAGAAGAAGAACAAAAATTATTGAGTATTTCTATTCGTTTTGATCCTTACTCTGCAACAGCAGTTGAAGATTATGAATCACTAAAAGTTGCTGTCAGACAAATCGATATTATTGGAATCTTATCACGAGAAGTTAATAAAACTAAAATTGACCAAACAGTTACCAAACAAGCAATCAATTCAGTAAAAGCTCTAACATCTGAAAATCAAGTTCAAGCGGTTAAAATTTTATTAGATAAAGATAACCTCACAACGCTTTCCCCAGTATTTACAACAATAATGAGATCTGTAAGAAGTATTTATGATGAGCTTTCAGAGGAAGGTAAAGATATTGTAGATAATTCTTTAATAGAACTATTTGCCACAGAGAATTATTTGACTAAAATTGAACTAAATATTAATTATATAGTCCAAATACTTTCTATTCGCCATTCCCATCAAAAAGAAGAATTATTCGTGAAACTTTACGAGTCGGAAACAAATCATTTCTTAAAAAGACAGATTATTATTGCTATGACTAATTGGGAAAATCACTATTGGTTAGTAGATATCAAAAACCAATTTACGACTTTGACAATTTGGGAGCGTAGAGCATTTATTTATGGTTCCTATTGTTTAGGAGATGAAGGATCCCATTGGAGAAAAAATAATAGAGGTTTATTCAGCAAAGAAGAATTGTTGATTAGGGATTGGTGTTCAGATAGAAAAAATTCTAAAAGACCTATTTTAGTATGATAAGTGAAAGAGATATATCTGAGAAATTTAGTGCAATTTGGAAACAAAATTTTCCTTTAATGACTCCTAGTTTTATGAGAGTTTTTAACGAAGCTCAAGTAAAGAAGATAAATTCAGAGTCAATTCCTGTAAAAGCAAATGTCAGATATGATATTGTTGCCGAAACATCATTTAATTTGACTCAAATTGTATATCAAAAAAACAAAAAAATAGATACAATAATTGCCGACCAGGAACAACTAGATGAAATAGTTAGAGAAACAGCTCTTACGATATGGTCATCAGGGAATTATACTGATAAAGATCTCAAGCTAAATGAAGCAGAGATGAATGAGATTGAAAAAATCTCAAACAATACGTTAGAGTTTATAAGCATAGTTAAGAAATCTGACGTCCTTTTCCAGCCAAAACTAACTGGTTATAGTTTTATACCTGACTTAACCGCTGATTTATCTATAGATGATACACTTTACGAGATTAAAACTGTAAATCGAAATTTTCAATCTAGTGATATAAAACAACTTTTCATTTACTTGGCTTTAAAACAAGTAAGTGATTCCCAAAATTGGAAGTATGCAGGCTTATATAATCCTAGAAAAGGTACTTATTGCAAATTCAATATTAAGAGTTTAATTTATAACATTACTGGTGGGCGATCATCAAATGAAACATTTGAAGATTTATTAGATGGCTTAATTAGGGATTTCGAAATAGATAGTAAATTTTAAATAAACTGTGGGCAACATCGGTTCATCGCAAATAACGGGTTTAATCGAAAAAGTGAAATTTTGGAGACCAAGAAAGAAAGTGGTTAATCCGACAAATCCGCGTCACTACTCCCGCAACTTGCGATAACCGTAACCGTTATACACAAGTGCTCCGCAACGATTTTAGCTACTAAAAACAATAAGAATCCAATCTGAAAAATTCGGTTTTTGAAAGCTTCAATTGATAATTCTCAACTAAGAATCTTTTGTAAATTGTAAACTTAGAAAATCCTGGTTCTATCGAAAATTCTAAAAGATCGTTCAGGAAAAATTTAATAAGTAAAGAAGCTTTTGGTAGCTGCTCAAAAACAAATTAGCTACTAAGAACTTCATCAAAAAGAAGCTTAGTACCAAGAAACGGACGCTTACTCGGTCGCAATAATTATTACAAAACGAGCAAGATTTTTCATAAAAGTCAGAGTATTCCTGACAGTGGCATATCTGAAGTTCTCACTCGGCTCTGTCGCACCAGTGTATAACAACGAATATTCGCAATTGTGGCCATTTGAAATAAAATAGTATTTTTAGAATCCAACTAACAAAAACCTAAGCCGACAAATCCGAATACGTACAACCACAACTGACGATTATTCGAAATCGTTAGCCACAATTTTAATAATGAAAGCCCTAGTAATTATAATCTCCCTTTTACCGCTATTTACATTTTGTCAAGTTGATCAAACTAATGCATTAATTGATTCAAAAATTGACTTAGCATTTGAACACCCAGTCCAAAACATCTTAATACAACTAGATCATTTGAACCAAAGAAGAAGTTTTAGCGCAGGAGTAAGAATAAAAGAAGAAGAATTAATTCCAGTTACAGGTAATGAGCAATTTAGAATTGCAAGTAGTACAAAACTTTTTGTATCGACAATAGTTCTCCAACTTATGGAGGAGGGAAAATTGGAGTTAGACGAAAAAGCATCAAAATATCTGAAAAGTATTTCATTTCTTGATTTTGAAAACTTGCATACGATAAATGATAGAAAATTTGCAGATGAAATAACCATAAAAAATTTACTTTCTCACCGAACAGGCCTAGCAGATATCTATACTGATAAAGAAGAAGAGTTTTTCGATAATTTTCTTAAGAATCCAGACAAAAGATACTCTTCAGAATTAATCATTGATTTGTACTATAATTTGGACTTAAATAAGATGTCTCATAACGAACCCAATAAAGGGTGGTATTATTCAGATATGAATTATGTCCTATTGGGTTTAATAATTGAGCAAATTGAAAAAAAATCGCTAGCGCAGATTGTACGCAATAGAATATTAGAACCTCTCCAAATGAGAGAAACGTACTTCGAGTTCTATGAGGAACCTTTACAGAATCCTAATTTAATTGATCAGTATGTAGGAAATTTGAACTTTTCAAAAATGAATACTTCTTTCGATTGGTCAGGTGGAGGTTTAGTTTCCACCAATAATGATATGATAATATTCATAAAATCACTCTTTAATTCGAAACTAGTAAATCGACAGTCTTTAGAAAAAATGATAGACGTAAAATTTAGTAAAAGCAATGAGGATCGATATGGTTTAGGAATCTATGAAACAAATTACAATGGGAATATCTATTTTGGACATTATGGATTTTACGGCACGTATGTCGGATATTGTCCTGAGACTAAAACAGCTCTCTCTTATTCTATTAATCAAGCGATGACTAAATTTAGTAATCACGATTTGATTAGTGAAATTCTTGAACTAAATGAAGAGTAAAAAACTGTGGCTAACAACGGTTAATCGCCAATAAGCGGCAGCGTTAGTAAGAAAATAATTAACTTGACCAACAAACCAATACTAAGCCGACAAAGCCGCGTCACCTACTCCGCCAACTGGCGATAACCGTATTCCAAGGTTAAATCCAAGCCTTTTGTGCTAATTTTTTCAGGCTGCAAATCTTTGTAATTCCACATAAGGCGTTCCTCTCTTCACCACTGCAAACACTCTGGATAACAGTTTATTGCGGACATTGTTTAGCGCAATCATCTTTAACTTACCTTCCTCCCGCTTT
This sequence comes from Gramella sp. Hel_I_59, assembly GCF_006714895.1. Classification (NCBI taxonomy): domain Bacteria; kingdom Pseudomonadati; phylum Bacteroidota; class Flavobacteriia; order Flavobacteriales; family Flavobacteriaceae; genus Christiangramia; species Gramella sp. Hel_I_59. The sequence continues at coordinate 2,343,184 of NZ_VFME01000001.1, forward strand.
TTCTTATAATATTGCCGTAATTCACTGTCATATTGAATGGCTGTACAGGCCGCCATGCTAAGCAGGCTCTTCATTTGCCGATCTCCCATCGGGTGGCATTTTCGCTTTTTGTGAATACTGCTTCCCGAACTATGACCAAAGGGAGCCGTCCCACAATAACTGGAGAATTGGCGCCAGCTATTAAAGCGTTCAAAATTATTGGTGTGATAAAGCAACTGGGCGCCTACAACTAAACCAACACCTTTTAAAGAAGTGATCAACTTATAATTTTGCGATAATGCCTCAGAAGTCTTTATCAGTGATTTTAGTTGCTTCTCTATTTTATTTATTTGAGAAGTCAGGTGAGTAATAGAGCTTACAAGCGTTTTACAACAGGTATCTGTAGAACTGCTGCTGAGCAACTTTTTCAGCTCTGAAAGGGTATTCTTCAATCCCGTACGACTACGAACCAGCTGATCACGCAAAGCCAGCAACCTGCCTACTTCTAATAGTTCATTATCTTTCAGCTCACTCGGTGAAAGTTCCTCACGGTGAAGCCAGCCATACCTGGCGATCATCATGGCATCTACCACGTCATTCTTCTCTCTGATCACTCCGGAAGAACGTTTGATTACTACAGGATTTTCCTGTACATATACCTGCTTCTTTGAAGATAAATACAACGCTAACTTCAAGGAATAATGACCGGTATTCTCAAAACAGAAAAACACTTTTTGTTCCTTACCGTTAGCCCATTGCAACAAGGCTTTATAACCCTTCACATCATTACTGAACTCCCGATGGGAACTACGATTGTAAGCATAGGCATCTAACTTGTTTTTTGAAACATCAATTCCGATTACTTCTTGGTAATTTTTCATATTTTTAAAAAATTATTATTTGAAGGGCGCATTAACTAACTCCTTTAACGGGTCCATAATAAGACCTGGTATTCCAAATGGTTCTTGCTGCCCGTATGAAGAATGGAGGACTCTTACGGCTATTGGATCTGTAATCTCGAGACCGTTTTAGTTCTCCTCCTTCTTCATCTCAAAGGTATATTTATTAATAAGCGAAGTAAAGGAGACCGTTGTGCACAATTTAAAAAGCAAGATTTTTGATGAAATACAAGCTGCTAATAATTATATTTCCACTCTTTTTAGGTTGTGAATTTTCAAATAATAAAAATAGTTTTTCCGGAGAAAATTATCAAAAATCAGGAAATGATATTATTTCTTTCAAAAAAGATAATGAGTTTGGTTTTAAGGAAGGCAGTAAAGTCCAAAAATTAAATAGTAAAGGAGTTGATTTAGGTATAAAGAAAAAATACCAAGAAGCAGAAAAAGTTCTGAAGAAAGCTCTTCTTGAAGAACCGAAAAATCCAATAATTCTAAACAACATTGGATTAACATATTATAATCGAGGTATATATAATACTGCAATAAAATATTTTAATCAATCTTTAATGTTTTCTGACTCTACAAGCATAATGGCCGCAACAAATCTAGGTTTAACTTACTATGATCAAATGGATTATGCAAGAGCATTGGAAATAATGAATTTTAGCCTTTCAAAGCAGAATGGCGATAATGTAGAAAAACTTACTGTAAGACTAAATAGAATAATGGTGAATATTGAATTAGAAGATTGTGATGAAATATTCGCAGATAGAAAAGCTATAGAATATCTACGTCATAACAACGAATTAGGAGATTATGCCGCTTACCTTGAAGAAGTAGATGAACAATTATTTAAACTGTGCACAACAACGGTTCATCGCCAATAAGCGGCAGCGTTAGTAAGAAAATAATTAACTTGACCAACGAACCAATACTAAGCCGACAAATCCGCGTCCCTTACTCCGCCAACTGGCGATAACCGGGACCGTTATGCTGCATTTAAAAACAGGCGAATAAGAACTTAAATAAAGCTAGAATTCTTATTTTTGTTTTAAATCATTATAAGATGAATATTCAAGCTGAAAAAATAGAATTGGCAAAATTGTTATTAAACACTGACAATCCAAAGATTATTCAATCTATAAAACAAATTTTTAAGAAAGAAAAAACTGCTGATTTTTGGGACGAACTAACTTCAGAACAAAAGAAGGAAATTAAAACTGCTAAAAAGCAGATTAAAGAAGGTAAATCTTCCGACTACGAATCATTTATGGCCAAACATAGATAATGAGTAGAAAAATTAAAATTTCTCAAATAGCTGAGAAAAAGCTAGTATTACTTTTTGAATATTTATTAGAAGAATGGTCTTACAAAGTGAAATCTGACTTCGTAAAAAAACTAGACAAGAATATTCAAATCATCAGAAATCAGCCAGAAAGTTTTCCAGAATCTGATAAACAAGATGGTTTAAGGAAATGTGTAATAACAAAACAAACAACTTTGTTTTACAAATTTGATGATACAGAAATTCATATTCTTACCTTTTTTGATACAAGACAGGATCCAAAAAAGTTAAAAAAAGATTTGTAAAAAACGCAGCATAACATCGGTTCATCGCAAATAACGGGTATTGCAGGAAAAGTGTAATTTTAGAAACCAGGAAAGAAAATGGTTAAGCCGACAAGTCCGCGTACCTACTCCCGCAACTTGCGATAACCGTAACCGTTAGGTGTAATTTTTCAATTTGTAAAAGTTACCAATTTTGGGTATATTTGAAAAAAGAGGAAAATGAATAAAAATACATCCATATCATTAGGTGATTACTTTGATCAATTCGTGAGAGGTAGAATAAATGAAGGCAGATACAAAAATGTTAGCGAAGTAATTCGTGCTGGATTGAGATTATTAGAAGAGGAAGAAAGTAAAGTTGCTGCTTTGAAAAACGCAATTCAAGAAGGAATTGATAGTGGAATTGATTACAATTTTGATCCAAAAACACATCTTGAATCTTTAAAATCAAATAAACGTCTGAATGGCTAAGTACTATTTAACCAAAAAGGCCGTCGCTGATTTGACTAATATTTGGGAATATACACTAGAAAAATGGTCAGAACAACAAGCTGACTATTACTACCAAAATCTGATTGAAAGTTTTGAGGAAATAACTGAAAAGCCATTCCTAGGGAAAAACTATGAAGGAATTACTTCTGGATTACTCGGATTAAGAGTAAAGAAACATATTATATTTTATCGCGAAATTTCTAAAGATGAGATCGAAATCACAAGAATATTACACGGTAGTATGGATTTAAAAAGAAGGATTCGAGAATAAAAAACTACACCTAACATCGGTTGATCGCCAATAAGCGGCAGCATTATAAGAATATAATTAACTTGACCAACAAAACAATGCTAAGCCGACAAATCCGCGTCCCCTACTCCGCCAACTGGCGATAACCGAGACCGTTACCTGCAATTATTGCATCGAGATACGCAACCATTTTTAAAATTGAGTATCTATAAAGAAACAACTACAATGAAAAAGTATCTATTTTCTCTCCTTTCAGTAATATCCATTTTATCTTGTTCTAAAAATGACGACAACACAGAACCAGAAACTCAACAAGTAGACAAAGTAATATTTGGAGGAATATATGGAATGTGCGCAGGAGACTGCAGGGATTTATACATGATCAATAAAAAAGTGTTATTGAAAGATGCGGATAGTGAATTAGACGAATATGGAGAATGGTCAAGTACAACATTCAATGAAGAATTAGATCTGGAAAATTTCAACAATAGCTCTGATTTATTGAAAGTGCCTTCCGAACTATTGGATGGAGATTTAACTCAAGAAGACTTAGTTCAATCGTGGGCCGATGTTGATTACTATATATACATAGAAAAAGACGGTAAATCAGAAGAAATAATTTTAGATCATATTCATAAAAATGCTAGTCCTGCTGTAAAAAAATATTTTAAGAATTTTCTTAAAAGCTATAAAGAATTAGGCGGATATATGATAGATACAACAAATGTTGAGAGATACTATTAATAAGTTCAATTAATCAATTTTCAACTTAGAACAACTGATTAATAGCAATAACGGCAGGTAACAACGGTTAATCGCCAATAAGCGGTAGCGTTATAGAGAAATTATTTACATTGTCCAACAAACCAATTCTAAGCCGACAAATCCGCGTCCCTTACTCCGCCAACTGGCGATAACCGAAACCGTTGTGAGCAATTTGTAAAAATGAGAATAACAAAAATGAAACAAAATATCAATTTTTTAATTTTACTAACTTTACTTTTCAATAACAGTCTTGGAAATGCTCAGACCGAATCTACAACTGGATTTATTCCAAACGGATATGTATTGTTTGAAGAGTATAGTGCAGATGTTAATGAAGATGGATTAGAGGATTGTATTTTAATTATAAAGAATTCAAAAGAGGAAAATATAATTGAAAATAGATTTGGAGATGTAGTTGACCGTAATAGAAGAGGAATAATTGTGCTATTAGGCACTGAAAATGGTTATGAATCAATTTTAAAGAATTTAGATTGCTTCTCCTCTGAAAATGAAGATGGCGGCGTTTATTATCCTCCAGAACTTTCAATTGATCTTCATAACAACATTTTAAAAATTCATTACGGACATGGCCGATATGGAAATTGGGAGTATATTTTTAGATACGATGAATCAGACTTTAAATTGATTGGATATGAATCAAGTGAAAATCGTGGACCGATTGTGAATTACAAAACAAGTATTAATTTTCTAACAAAGAAAAAACAAGTTTTAGAAAATGAAAATATGAATTCCCAAGATAAAGAGGAAGTTTTTAAAGAAACTTGGGAGAAAATTAAAATTGAAAACTTGATAAAGTTGTCTGAAATACAAGATTTCGATGAAATTGATATGCATAAATATTAGTGTAACAAACAGCTCACAACATCGGTTCATCGCAAATAACGGGATTAATCGAAAAAGTATAATTTTAGAAACCAGGAATGAAAATAGTTAATCCGACAAGTCCGCGTCCCTACTCCCGCAACTTGCGATAACCGTAACCGTTGCAAACAATTTTAAACCAAAATTCATGTCAAAAAACAATTCTCTTTTATTACTTCTATTCACATTTTTAATCCTTTCGTGCTCAGAATCTGATAATGAAATAAAAGAAGAAAGGAACCAAGAAGAAAAAGTATACTTAAAATCAATTAATCTGGGTAGTTCTGCATTTTACAATTTTTATTATAACAATGAAAACAGTGTTGATTACATAGAATTAGAGGGTACTCAAAATGATTTCACTAAAAAATTCTATTACGAAAATGGTAAAATAAAAAGTGCTGAATACTTTGACGAAAATGGAAATCCAACTGGAAGTAAAGAAGTTTATGTATACGAAAACAATCAGATAATAGAAAGACAAGATTATTTATCCAGTGGTGAAGTTGATGAAATATACCAATATAATTACAATGAAAATCTACTTGAAACAATAAATTATAAAGGTTTCAACCAAACTGAATTATCACCATTAGAAAAAATTGAATATGATTCAGAAGGAAGAATTATTTCTAGAGAAAATTTGCAATCTAATATCATTACCAATTACTCATACGATCATCAGAAAAGTCCATTCTTAAACTTTGAACCTAACATCGTTTTGATAGATGATTTCACAGGTTTTGTAAATAATCCTATTTCTATAGAAAAGATTAATGGAGAAAGTACCGAAATAATTAACCAAATAAATTTAAGCTATGAATACAACATTTTAAATTTTCCAATAAAGAGAACTGGAAATGATCAAAATTGGGAATATATTTATTATTAATGATTGATATCTAAAACTGTTTGCAACAACGGTTAATCGCCAATAAGCGGGACCGTTAGAAGGAAAATAATTATCTTGACCAACGAACAAATTCTAAGCCGACAAATCCACGTCCCTTACTCCGCCAACTGGCGATAACCGAGACCGTTGTAGCAAATTTTATAATTGAATCTGGAAATTAAAACTAAAGAAAAATAGAAATCTTCAAGGTTACAATTAATTAAATATTAAGCCTAAAACTCCACCCAAAATAGCTTCCTTGAAGTTAGAGGCTCCATGAGGATTAAATGAATCACGAACTGGGTAATTAACGTTTTCTCCTAATAATACTGAGGTACGAGGTAAAAGAATATTATTCTCCATTCCTGAATTATTCCCTAAAAACGCAGTAGTAAAAAAATTAGACTTAGATCTGAACATACTCGTTGAACCGCTGTAACTATAAGTATTATCAACGTCCAAATAAACATCGTATAAATTAGTTGTTGAATTATATAGTACGAGATCTTGTCCTTCTAAATTTATGTTCAAATTTTTAAGAACATAAGGTTGATCTATCAAAGATTGGCTAGAAGTATAAAAATGAGAGTTTAAAGCCTTGACGTTTTGCGTAGAATCATTTATTTGTCCATAAAAAGACACACTTAGAAATAAGCAAAATATAATTAATACGGATCTAATAAGTTTCATAAGACATTTACTTAGGTAATTAGATGGCTTTCATGTAATAATAGAAGAATATAGGCTGTTAAATTAAAAAATATAAGCCTTAAATAAAACAAAGTTCTTAGATAATTAAGCTTTAGTGATTAGTTAAAATCATAATTATACTATATGAAACTGGCAACAACAACGGTTAATCGCCAATAAGCGGCACCGTTAGAAAGAAAATAATTAACTTGACCAACAAAAACAAACTAAGCCGACAAATCCGAGTCCCTTACTCCGCCAACTGGCGATAACCGTATTCCAAGGTTAAATCCAAGCCTTTTGTGCTAATTTTTTCAGGCTGCAAATCTTTGTAATTCCACATAAGGCGTTCCTCTCTTCACCACTGCAAACACTCTGGATAACAGTTTATTGCGGACATTGTTTAGCGCAATCATCTTTAACTTACCTTCCTCCCGCTTTTTCTTATAATATTGCCGTAATTCACTGTCATATTGAATGGCTGTACAGGCCGCCATGCTAAGCAGGCTCTTCATTTGCCGATCTCCCATCGGGTGGCATTTTCGCTTTTTGTGAATACTGCTTCCCGAACTATGACCAAAGGGAGCCGTCCCACAATAACTGGAGAATTGGCGCCAGCTATTAAAGCGTTCAAAATTATTGGTGTGATAAAGCAACTGGGCGCCTACAACTAAACCAACACCTTTTAAAGAACTGATCAACTTATAATTTTGCGATAATGCCTCAGAAGTCTTTATCAGTGATTTTAGTTGCTTCTCTATTTTATTTATTTGAGAAGTCAGGTGAGTAATAGAGCTTACAAGCGTTTTACAACAGGTATCTGTAGAACTGCTGCTGAGCAACTTTTTCAGCTCTGAAAGGGTATTCTTCAATCCCGTACGACTACGAACCAGCTGATCACGCAAAGCCAGCAACCTGCCTACTTCTAATAGTTCATTATCTTTCAGCTCACTCGGTGAAAGTTCCTCACGGTGAAGCCAGCCATACCTGGCGATCATCATGGCATCTACCACGTCATTCTTCTCTCTGATCACTCCGGAAGAACGTTTGATTACTACAGGATTTTCCTGTACATATACCTGCTTCTTTGAAGATAAATACAACGCTAACTTCAAGGAATAATGACCGGTATTCTCAAAACAGAAAAACACTTTTTGTTCCTTACCGTTAGCCCATTGCAACAAGGCTTTATAACCCTTCACATCATTACTGAACTCCCGATGGGAACTACGATTGTAAGCATAGGCATCTAACTTGTTTTTTGAAACATCAATTCCGATTACTTCTTGGTAATTTTTCATATTTTTAAAAAATTATTATTTGAAGGGCGCATTAACTAACTCCTTTAACGGGTCCATAATAAGACCTGGTATTCCAAATGGTTCTTGCTGCCCGTATGAAGAATGGAGGACTCTTACGGCTATTGGATCTGTAATCTCGAGACCGTTTTAGTTCTCCTCCTTCTTCATCTCAAAGGTATATTTATTAATAAGCGAAGTAAAGGAGACCGTTGTGCGTCATTTTGAAAAAAATCGTGTTTTGTAACAAAATGCAAGTTAAATCGTCATTGAAGAGAACCGAAAAAATGAAAAATGAAAAATATTTTACTAAGCATCTTCCCATTATTAATTCTTTTCAGTTGCAACTTAATTACCAAAGAGCCAGAGACCATTGATGGAAAAATCATTAAAGCATTAAAAGAGAATAACGTTCCAAGTTTATCAATTGGTGTAATCAAAAAGGGAAAAATAGATTTATTGAAAGGCTTCGGTAATATTTCAAGAGCTGATAGTACTAAAGTAAATGAGTATTCGATATTTCAAATTGCATCTCAAAGCAAAATGTTTACAGGCATTATAGTTAGAAACTTATTAAAGGAAGGAAAGCTAAACCTAAATGAACCTATTACTACATACTTACCGGATGGAATACAGGGAAAAAATAAAACGCGTTTGAAAAAGATTAAATTAAAAAATCTTTTAAACCATACTGCTGGTTTATCAAGAGATGGCTTTTCTATCTACAGAGATAGAGTTGAAGGAGAGGCGTGGAGAAATGGTTATCCCAGAACGAAGTTAATAGATGACATTAACAACATTGAACTCGAAACTGAACCCGGAAAAACATTTCAATATTCAAATTCTGGATATGCAGTAGTCGGTCTTATTTGTGAGAACGTAAGCGGTCTTAAATTCGAGGAACTTTTAAAAAAATATGTAACCAAAAAATATGATCTAAAAAATACCGTAATAAATTTGGACACTCAACAACAAAAAATGTTTGTTACACCTTATAAAAAAACTGAGAGAGTTATAGAAACTCAAGCATCCCTGATGGGAATGGCTACACCTGCAAGCGCCATTTATTCTAATGCAAATGACCTAACCAAAATACTATATGAACAAATAAACGCATATCGAGAAAATGAAATACAAAACCCTCTCTTTTTGACAAATCAAACATCAAAAATGGATGAAGGCTTACACTATGGTTTTGGTCTTATCGAAGAAACAAAAGGCGATAATATTAAATATGGACACGGAGGCGATGCTGACGGATTTGCTTGTGAATATTTCTTTAACCCAAAAAAGAATATTGGTGTAGTATTACTAACCTCAAGTGGAGGAAGCTGGGTGGGAGAATTAGCCAATGAAATTATGGAGGATTTAAAGTAGATATCGAAACAAAACGTCGCACAACAACGGTTAATCGCCAATAGACGGTAGCGTTAGTAAGAAAATAATTAACTTGACCAACAAACCAATACTAAGCCGACAAAGCCGCGTCACCTACTCCGCCAACTGGCGATAACCGAGACCGTTGTAAAGCATTTTGAAGAAAGTTTACTACATACTATTATTATCTCTGACTCTATTTAATTGTGATAAAACAGTTAAACAAGATCATACTTCTACAACAGAAACTTTTTATTATCCAACTGTTGCAAATTTTCAAAACGATACATTACTAAAAAAAGTAGAGCTCGACAGCTTAGATAATTTTGAAGAATTATTGAACATAGCAGATGAAATTGTCTGTGATACAAAATCACCTTTAATTTATTTCGAGAATAAAGACGCCATATTTAAATTTTTAATAGATAAAGATTGTTCAATCGCTTTTAATATTGCCGATTACAAAGAACGAAACATCATATTTATACAAGGAGACTCAATTATTATTAACGATAAGATGTCAAAACCATTTGATAGCATTGAGAAAGTATTGAATAATCATATTTTGAATAAAGGAAAGAATCCAAAATACTCAACGAGTATTGAAAAGGCAATTATATTTTATCACCAAGATTCCTTATTTAAATCTATAGATATTAAGGAGCAACTTTTAAAGATTTCCAATGCTTTCAACGGAATAAGAAATACAAACGGAGATTCGATACCACTTAAAATAAAATTACAGGAATACGGGTATATTTATATTGAAGAACCACCAATACCAATTAAATAACAAAACGCTTTACAACAACGGTTAATCGCCAATAAGCGGCACCGTTAGTAAGAAAATAATTAACTTGACCAACAAACCAATACTAAGCCGACAAATCCACGTCCCCTACTCCGCCAACTGGCGATAACCGTAACCGTTGGCAACAATATTTTCAAGAAAAATTTGTATTTGATTCGATTTTGATGCAATTTTACATCAAATAATAAAATTATGTCAAGACAAAGTATTTCATTCACAAAGCCAAACGATGAATGGTTAAAATCACAAGTTGATAATCAAGAATATTCTAGCAAAAGCGAATTGGTAAATGACCTAATAAGACAAGCCCGTAATCAACAAATTCAAATTGATTATATCAAAAATAAGATTGAAAAAGCTGAGAAAAGTGGATTTACAAGAGATAGTAAAGAACAGATTTTAGCACAAGCGAAATCTATGCTTAATGAGTAAATACAGATTAAGTAATGTTGCTAAAGAAGATTTGATTAGAATACATCAATTTGGAGTAAAAAGATTTGGACTAACTCAAGCCGACAAATACTTTAATAGATTTTTTGAATATTTTGATTTGATTGCTGAGCAGCCTTTTACTTTCGAATCTGTTGATTTTATAAAACCTGGATATAGAAGATGCGTGTGTGGATCAGACTCAATTTATTATAGAATAGAAGATAATCTCGTTGAGATAATGACCATAATAGGCAGACAAGATCTTAGTAATATTTAAAAAGATACAGTAAGAAAATACAGTTGCCAACAACGCATATTCGCAATTGCGGTCGTTGAGCTAAAAGAAAGTTTATAGAATTCAAGAAATAAAATCTTAATCGGACAAATCCGTATCTTCACTACCACAACTGACGAATATACGAGACCGTTGTAGCAAATTTTATCAGTGCGATTCGTTTTATAATTAATAAAATAAATCGTTTAATAATAAAACGGACTCCAATCAATCTTATCTAAAAAATTTAACCATTAATTCAATTCTAACTTACTTATGAAATATCTTAAAATCACTGTTCTATTATTACTTATCACAAACATTACTTACGCCCAAGATTACCAGACAAAAGATGAATTAGCAAAACAGATTATCGGGTCTTGGCATCTAGAAAACAGCGCTGAAGACAGATTAACTTTTTTTAAAGATGGAACTTTAGAAAGATCTGATGAAACTGGATCAATGTCATCCGACAAATATGAAATTACTAAAGACTGTGATGGAGAGAAGCTCTCCAATAAAGATTTCTTTTTAAAAATAATAGATGAAAATGGAATTTCATCCTGTGCCTACATAGAAGGTATAAATTATGATGAAAATGGAACTTTCTCATTGATGACAAAAAATCAAGGTAAAATCATAGTTTATAAAAAAGATCAAAAGTCCGTGAAATAAAACTTGCAACAACAACGGTTAATCACCAATAAGCGGTAGCGTAAATAAGAAAATAATTAACTTGATCAAAAAACTATTTCTAAGCCGACAAATCCGCGTCCCTTACTCCGCCAACTGGCGATAACCGGGACCGTTGTGCTTAATTATCTACGGAATTAAATAATTTTAATATAATTTTTATTTAAAACCGTTAAAGAATAAATTCGCCCTCCTAATCTTTAAAACTTCAAAATTGAAAAAACTCATCCTTTTAGTATTTATCCTATTTTCCACCAAAACATTTAGTCAAGGATTACAATTACGAATTTCACCAAAAATTGAAAGTAAAATTTTTTTTAAAGATGGAAGCGAAGAAAAAGGCCTGATTAGAATGAGTAGCTCCGTATTTGATATTAGATTCAGAGACTCAGAGGAAGCTGACGAGAGAAAAATTGACTACGAAGAGGTTGAAAAAATTATAACTTATCCTGATTCTACTAATTCTAGAGTTTTCCAATACTTAAATAATTATAAGCATAGGTATAAGATGTTCGCCGAACTGATTAAAAAAGATAAATTAAGTATTTATATTAATTCTCCTAAGGAACTAGAATTATTCTATTCAGATTATGATTTAAGATCTGCAGAAGAATGGATGAACGATATGAGGACTAAAAATGGATTTTCATTAAAAATAGCCAAAACCGAATATTTATATTTAGCAAAGGAAGATCAAATACTTATCCCTGTAGAGAAAAGAAGAAAATTCACTAGAAAGTATTTGGAATATTTTTCTGATTGTCCAGAATTAGTTCGAGCATATAAAAATGAAGAAATTAGTTTAGAAAAACTATCCGACTTTATAGAGTTCTATAAAGAGGCTTGCGATTAGATAACTAAGCACAACATCGGTTCATCGCAAATAACGGGTATTGCCGAAAAAGTGTAATTTTAGAAACCAGGAATGAAAATAGTTAATCCGACAAGTCCGCATCCCTACTCCCGCAACTTGCGATAACCGTAACCGTTGGCTGTAAGTTTAAAGAAAATACAGAAATAAATGATAGAAAAAAAAGATCAAGAGGAAATGGGGCAAGTAGCACTTCCATTTAATGAAAATCAATTTAAAGATTTCTTGGTAAGCCTTCTAGGCAAACCTCAAACAATAACTAAAAATTTTAATGGTAGCTTTGAATTCACAAAAGATGATATTATCTCTTTACATCAATTATTGGATAATAGAATACTTCAGCAAAATGATGCCAGATTAATTCAATTTAGAGCTACAGTAAGCTACAACGATAGTTCGTCAGTTACTTTATCTGGATTCGATCATCTTGTAAATTATAATGAGACTTTGCCAATTGTCTCTACGTCCATTCACTTAACTTGGCAATATTTAATTAAATTTCGTGATAAAAAAAACTATGAAATGCAAGAAGTTACTATATCTCTTGTAGGAAATAGTCAAGATTCAATAAGTTACGACGAAGATTTCGGGGGTTACTATCCAGGGCATAATCGGATTTTTATAAGAATCAAACATACAGCTAGGACTTGGGGTGCGGATATCGAAAATTTGATAATTAAACATTTAAAGACCTATGTAAATAAAGATCCGAAAATTTTAAATTTCTTTAGGTTCAATCCTGAACGAATTGAATATTTATTATTCTCTTTACTATTTATTATTAATCTATGTTTTGCCTTTATCTGGCAAACGAACCTCAATTCCAGTGACATATCATATCTGCTATCCAACTATTTTCAAATCGCTACTTCCTTTATTGTAACACTAATAATTTATAAAATTACTGCCGTATTTTTAGATTCATTTGAAGTTTTTAATAGACCTAGCTTCATACTTCTAACTAAAGAATCAGAAAAAAATAAAACGAAAAGCATTAGAAAATATTGAATGAGATGGGGTAAATATTTTATTACATTATTGCTTAGTATTATCCTAAATATTATCTCTAATTATATCTATACCACCTATTTCCAGTAAAAACCTACAGCCAACATCGGTTAATCGCAAATAACGGGTCTTGTCGAAAAAGTGTGGTTTTAAAAACCAAGAAACAAAAGAGTTAATCCGACAAGTCCGCGTACCTAATCCCGCAACTTGCGATAACCGTAACCGTTGCCCACAATTATGAAACAAGCATTTTTAGTAACGACTTTATTCTTAGCTGTAAATCTGATTTCTGCACAAACAGAAAAACCGATTGATAAAATTGTATCAGAAAAGTTTGAAAATAACTTCAATTCAAATGATTTTGAGAAAATCTTTAATTCCTTTTCAAATGAGATGCAGAAAGCTTTACCAAACGATCAAGCAATCAAATTTCTATCTGATTTTAAGAATCAGGCAGGAGAAATAAAATTTCGAGAATTTAGAAAATATGTAAAAGGAACTTTTGCATCCTACAAAACAGTTTTTGAAAATGGAGTTTTCGCTCTGAACATATCAACTGATAATAAATCAAAAATAAATGGATTTTATATTGAACCATTTAAAGAAGATAATTTTCCTATAATTGATCGAAATTTAACTAAACTAATTTTGCCATTTCAAGATGAATGGACCGTAACTTGGGGCGGAGATACTGCAGAATTAAATTACCACGTTGAAAATAAAGCTCAGAAAAATGCTTTTGATTTCGTAGTGACTGATGAAAATGGAAAATCATATAAAACAGACGGAAGGACAAACGAAGATTATTACGCATTTGGAAAAAAGTTAATTTCACCTTGTGACGGAGAAGTTGTTTTAAAAGTAGATGGGATTGAAGATAATCTGCCAGGAGAATTAAATCCAATTTATGTACCTGGAAATACGGTAATTTTAAAAACCGTGAATAATGAATATTTGTTTTTTGCACATTTTAAACAAAATACGATCAAAGTTGAACAGGGACAAAAAGTAAAAAAAGGAGAAGTTTTAGGGCTTTGTGGTAACTCGGGTAATTCCTCTGAACCACATTTACATTTTCATATTCAAAACGTAAAAAACATGAATGTCGCAACTGGTGTAAAATGTTATTTTGAAGAAATAAATGCGAACGGAGAAATTAAGAGGGATTATTCAACAATCAAAGGCGACAAGATTAGTAACATCATAACGGTGGGCAACAACGGTTAATCGCCAATAAGCGGCACCGTTAGTAAGAAAATATTTAACTTGACCAACAAACCAACACTAAGCCGACAAATCCGCGTCCCTCACTCCGCCAACTGGCGATAACCGAGACCGTTGTGCGCAATCCCTTAGAAAATAATCTGATAACATTACTGATATCGATTTAAAATAAAACTCAGAAGAGGATCAAAACACTAAAATATCTACCATAATTTTCGTTCACGTTTGGCTTTTCTTCTGTCGGATAAAGACGATATAGCAATGTATAAAGTGAAAAATGGTATATAGAAATAATATTCACCAAAGAAATAAGCTAACAAAATGTCTAGAGGTAGAATCATTAAAGAAGCGAAAAACCAAACATAATTTGTTGTATAGCCGGTTTCTCTCAATTTGCCATCAATACTAGGTAAAATATAATCTCTTTCCATTTCAAGTAGCTCTCTAAATGAATAAGATGATATTGAATTTGAGTTTAATGTATTTAAATATTCAATTAGTAATTTTTTTTCTTTACGTATATCGTCAACGGGGGAATAGATGCTAAGATCTTCAGCTAATTTATCAAGTTTATGAAATTTGATTTTTTCCAAAGACTTAGTAGAATTGTCCTGCTTAATAGCGGATAATAATTCTTTCGAAGCTGACAAAAACCTTTTATCGAATTCTTCATCATTACAAAAGTCAAGTTCCATATATTACTACTTGAAAAAAAGAAAACACTATTTAAGATACCAAAAGTATAGGAAAAAGGGACTACGCACAACAACGGTTAATCGCCAATAAGCGGCAGCGTTATAAAGAAAATAATTAACTTGACCAACAAATCAATACTAAGCCGACAAATCCGCGTCCCTTACTCCGCCAACTGGCGATAACCGAAACAGTTATACACAAGTGCTCCGCAACGATTTTAGCTACTAAAGACAATAAGAATCCAATCTGAAAAATTCGGATTTTGAAAGCTTCAATTGATAATTCTCAACTAAGAATCTTTTGTAAATCGTAAACTTAGAAAATCCTGGTTCTATCGAAAATTCTAAAAGATCGTTCAGGAAAAATTTAATAAGTAAAGAAGCTTTTGGTAGCTACTCAAAAACAAATTAGCTACTAAGAATTTCATCAAAAAGAAGCTTAGTACCAAGAAACGGACGCTTACTCAGACGCAATAATTGTAACAAAACGAGCAATATTTTTTATAAAAGTCAGAGTATTCCCGACAGTGGCCTATCTCAGGTTCTCACTCGGCTCTGTCGCACCAGTGTATAACAACGAATATTCGCAATTGTGGCCTTTTGAAATAAAATAGTATTTTTAGAATCCAACTAACAAAAACCTAAGCCGACAAATCTGAATACGTACAACCACAACTGACGATTATTCGAAACCGTTGTAGCAAATATGTTAAAGAAATTTTTAGTTTTCATAACCGTCCTAACATTGCTTTCCAGTTGCAATGAAAAATTCGATCATCTAAAGTTCGAAAAGCAAGTGGCATATGAAGTTTTTCCGCAATTAATGGATTCTCTGCATAGAGATAATAGAATACCTATTCCTGCACCGGCGTATAAAACTGATTCTCTTGGTAATAGATTAGAGTATGATACAATTGAATCACAAAAAAGTTGGAAGGAATTTGATAGATTAAAACTTGAATATTATAAAGATTCTGTAAAATTGGTGACTGCAATTAGCGATTCAACTTTTTTACTAGAGGGAGGCGAAAAGAGCCAACTACTAAAATTTTACAATCTTAATAATTCAGATATTGATACTATAAATACCAATGAAAAATATAAGATTGATCTTGACAAATTAAATGCTGACAATAAAATAAGGTTCATCTATAGATCGGACTTACCTGAAGGAAGAGAAATTTGGAGAACAGATTATAAATTTTATCTAAACTCTGTTGTATCGATTAGTAGAATACAATTTGATATAAATAAGAAGTTTGGTGTAATGTCAATTGGTTATTCGATGGGAATTTTAAATGGCATTGGATGTAGAGTTTTTATTAGAAAAAATAATGAAGGTGATTGGGTAATTGACAAAATTCAAACAACAACTATTTCGTAATAACATACTTGCAACAACAACGGTTAATCGCCAATAAGCGGCACCGTTGGTAAGAAAATAATTAACTTTACCAACAAACCAACACTAAGCCGACAATTCCGCGTCCCTTACTCCGCCAACTGGCGATAACCGTATTCCAAGGTTAAATCCAAGCCTTTTGTGCTAATTTTTTCAGGCTGCAAATCTTTGTAATTCCACATAAGGCGTTCCTCTCTTCACCACTGCAAACACTCTGGATAACAGTTTATTGCGGACATTGTTTAGCGCAATCATCTTTAACTTACCTTCCTCCCGCTTTTTCTTATAATATTGCCGTAATTCACTGTCATATTGAATGGCTGTACAGGCCGCCATGCTAAGCAGGCTCTTCATTTGCCGATCTCCCATCGGGTGGCATTTTCGCTTTTTGTGAATACTGCTTCCCGAACTATGACCAAAGGGAGCCGTCCCACAATAACTGGAGAATTGGCGCCAGCTATTAAAGCGTTCAAAATTATTGGTGTGATAAAGCAACTGGGCGCCTACAACTAAACCAACACCTTTTAAAGAAGTGATCAACTTATAATTTTGCGATAATGCCTCAGAAGTCTTTATCAGTGATTTTAGTTGCTTCTCTATTTTATTTATTTGAGAAGTCAGGTGAGTAATAGAGCTTACAAGCGTTTTACAACAGGTATCTGTAGAACTGCTGCTGAGCAACTTTTTCAGCTCTGAAAGGGTATTCTTCAATCCCGTACGACTACGAACCAGCTGATCACGCAAAGCCAGCAACCTGCTTACTTCTAATAGTTCATTATCTTTCAGCTCACTCGGTGAAAGTTCCTCACGGTGAAGCCAGCCATACCTGGCGATCATCATGGCATCTACCACGTCATTCTTCTCTCTGATCACTCCGGAAGAACGTTTGATTACTACAGGATTTTCCTGTACATATACCTGCTTCTTTGAAGATAAATACAACGCTAACTTCAAGGAATAATGACCGGTATTCTCAAAACAGAAAAACACTTTTTGTTCCTTACCGTTAGCCCATTGCAACAAGGCTTTATAACCCTTCACATCATTACTGAACTCCCGATGGGAACTACGATTGTAAGCATAGGCATCTAACTTGTTTTTTGAAACATCAATTCCGATTACTTCTTGGTAATTTTTCATATTTTTAAAAAATTATTATTTGAAGGGCGCATTAACTAACTCCTTTAACGGGTCCATAATAAGACCTGGTATTCCAAATGGTTCTTGCTGCCCGTATGAAGAATGGAGGACTCTTACGGCTATTGGATCTGTAATCTCGAGACCGTTTTAGTTCTCCTCCTTCTTCATCTCAAAGGTATATTTATTAATAAGCGAAGTAAAGGAGACCGTTAGCCACAATTACAATATTGCGATTCGTTGATCCAATTTCCTCTTTTGATCTGTGAAATGCTTCATTATGGAAGCTTATATCATATTGTAAATTTTAATTCTCAATTACTTTTACAATTCATCTATTAAATTCTACAGTACAGTAGAAGAAAAATTAATCAATCTGAATTTATATTCATCTTTGATAAAAACCTGTCTAAGATGCCACACGATTCAATTGGATGGATACATACTATTTTCGCCATCATCGCATTAATAACTGGAAGTTTAATTTTGATCAACCGAAAGGGAACTGAATTTCATGTAAGAACAGGAAGAATTTATGGTGTTTCGATGCTTATAGTTTGCGCATCAGCGTTCTCAATATATCGTGTGCACAATGCATTCGGAGTGCTACATTTTTTCGCAATTATTAGCACAGTTACACTCATTCTGGGAATGATTCCATTATACAAAAAGGGTTTTAAACAACCAATTGTATCACATTTATCCTGGATGTATTGGTCGGTTATTGGACTATATTGTGCTTTTGCAGCAGAAATTTTTACGCGCTTGCCCCTTATTCTCAATCTCAAAAACAGCTATGGAATTTTTTATCTCTTAATCGGTCTATCTACTGGAATTGTCGGGATGACTGGAAGCTGGTATTTTAAAAAGAAAAAAAACACTTGGGAAATAAAGTATAGTAAACCTAGAAATAACTAGAAATGTAACTGTGGCTAACAACGAATATTCGCAATTGTGGCCATTTCAAATAAAATAGTATTTTTAGTAACCAAGAATTTAAATCCTAAGCCGACTAATCCGAATACCTTCAACCACAACTGACGATTATTCGAGACCGTTGGCAGCAAGCTTTAATCAAAATTTTAGATTAAAAGAATATTTATAACTCTAATTCTGACTTTACTCACTTTTAGTTGTAAAGAAAAAGAATCCAATGAACAGATAGTTGTAGAAAAAACTGAAGTAAATAAAAAGTTAGAAAATGAATTAGAGAAAATAAGAAAGATTGATCAAATTGCTTCTGATATAGCCCGAGGAGAAAATAAAAAATTATCTGAAAGAGAATGGAAATCTAAACAAGATAGCCTTCACAGAGAAAATCAGAAAAAAATAAAAGAAATATTTAATAAATATGGATACGTTGGATATGATTTAGCAGGAGAAAGAGGATCCCAAAGTTTTTGGTTGGTGGTTCAACACGCTGATAATGATCTTGAGTTTCAACAAAAAGTCCTAGACGAGATGAAGGTAGAAGTTGAAAAAGGAAATGCAGACGCTAACAGTTATGGATTATTGGTAGATAGAGTTAGATTAAATAGTGGAAAAAAACAATTGTACGGAACACAAGTTGACTATAATTGGAAAATTTGCCAAGCTTACCCAAAAGAATTAAAAGATAGTTCCAGTGTAAATGAAAGAAGAGAAAAAATTGGCTTAAAACCATTAGAAGAATATCTTAACGAAATGTCAGAATTGCATTATAAAATGAATGAACAAGGCTTTAAACAAATAGGCTTAAAAGGACCAACCCTTTATCTAACTAAATAAAAGTGAGCCCGCAAAAAGCCAGCTGCCAACATCGGTTCATCGCAAATAACGGATATTGCCGAAAAAGTGTAATTTTAGAAACCAGGAATGAAAATAGTTAATCCGACAAGTCCGCATCCCTACTCCCGCAACTTGCGATAACCGTAACCGTTAG
Organism: Gramella sp. Hel_I_59; assembly: GCF_006714895.1. Classification (NCBI taxonomy): domain Bacteria; kingdom Pseudomonadati; phylum Bacteroidota; class Flavobacteriia; order Flavobacteriales; family Flavobacteriaceae; genus Christiangramia; species Gramella sp. Hel_I_59. The sequence goes on from NZ_VFME01000001.1 coordinate 2,362,745, forward strand.
CCACCATATTACTATTAAGAAAATGAAGAACTTTTATATTTTATTCAGCCTATTACTAACTATTAATTTCATTCAAGCACAAGATATCACTGGTGATTGGTATGGGAATTTAAACATACAGGGAACGGAATTGCCACTTGTATTTCATTTACAAAAAAATGACTCTACTTATCTATCTACAATGGATAGTCCTAAACAAGGTGGATTTGATATAAAAGTTGATGAAACGAAATATGAAGATTCAATTTTAGAAATGAAGATTTCAGCTTTAGGTGTAAAATACGATGGTGTTTATGATAAAAATGACGAAATAATAAACGGCACCTTCAAACAAGGAGGAATGTCGCTAACGCTAAATTTAACGAGAGAAAAACCCATTAAAAAAATTATTAGACCCCAAGAACCTCAAAAACCATATCCCTATAATTCTGAAGATATTTCATTTTATAATGAGATAGATAAAATTAAATTAGCAGGAACTCTAACTATACCAAAGAACAAAAAAGATTTTCCAACTGTAATTTTAATAAGTGGTAGTGGTCCTCAGAACAGAAATGAGGAAATAATGGATCATAAGCCATTTTTAATATTATCAGACTATTTAACAAGAAATGGAATTGGAGTATTGAGATACGATGACAGAGGCGTTGGAGAATCAGAAGGAGAATATTCAGAAGCAACTTCTAAGGACTTATCTAGAGACACAAAAGCTGCAATCAAATATTTACATTCCAGAAAAGAAATCAATAAAAATAAAATTGGTCTAATTGGACATAGTGAAGGTGGTTCAATAGCTCCTATGATTGCGTCAAAAACCAAAGATGTTAGTTTTATAGTTCTTTTAGCTGGGCCTGGTTTGAGTGGAAAACAACTTTTATTATTACAAAAAAAATTAATTGAAGAAAAAAGTGGAATCAATGAAGATGCTGTAAATCAAAGTCAAGAAATATTCAAAGGTGCTTATAACATCATTTCAAATTTTAAAGGAAATGATGAGCAACTTAAAAATGATCTCAAAGAATACTTTAATGAAAGATTCAATAATTCAATGGGAGAAAGTCAACTGAATAATTTGATTGTAAATTTAACATCTCCGTGGATGAAATATTTTATCAAATATGATCCTTCATTACCTTTAAAGAAAATAGATATTCCTGTATTGGCGTTATTTGGAGAAAATGATTTACAGGTTCCAGCTTTAAAAAATTCTAAAGTATTTCAGGATATTGGTAATAAAAATATAGATATTATCAAATTAGATAATTTGAATCATCTTTTCCAAGAAAGTAAAACAGGTTTGCCCAACGAATATTCCGAAATAGAACAAACTATTTCTCCCAAAGTTTTAAATATTATTTCAGATTGGATAATAGAACACAATTAACACGGTGGCTAACAACGGTTCATCGCCAATAAGCGGCAGCATTAGAAAGAATATAATTAACTTGACCAACAAATCAATACTAAGCCGACAAATCCGCGTCCCTTACTCCGCCAACTGGCGATAACCGAAACAGTTAGCTGCAAGCCTATTTCAAAGTAATTAACTAAAAATGAACACATTTCCCATTATAAAAACGGAAAGATTAGTTCTGAAAAAACTCAAAGAATCCGATTGGGAAACTGTCTCGTATTTGCGCTCTGATGAAATTGTAAATCAATTTATCAAGAGAAAAAAGGCTGACACTCAGAAAAAAGCGCTCGAATTTATTCTAAACACAAATTTGAAGATATCCAACAATGAGTTAATTTATTGGTGCATTACTCTGAAAAATGAAACGAAAATGATAGGCTCGATCTGTTTGTGGAATTTCTCAGAGGATAGAAAAGTTGCAGAAATTGGATATGATTTGGATCCAAAATATCAGCGAAAAGGAATTATGAATGAATCTATGATTGCGGTTCTGAATTTTGGATTTCGAAAATTAAACCTTGAGAAGATAGAAGCCTTTACTCAAAACCAAAATAAAAGTTCAATCAGTCTTTTAATTAAAAATCAATTTCAATTGAACAAAGAACGATTCGATAAAGACAATGAGGAAAATAGAATATTCGAACTATATCGGCCAGCAGCTAACAACGGTTAATCGCCAATTAGCGGTAGCGTTAGAAAGAAAATATTTAACTTAACCAACAAACCAATACTAAGCCGACAAATCCGCGTCCCTTACTCCGCCAACTGGCGATAACCGTATTCCAAGGTTAAATCCAAGCCTTTTGTGCTAATTTTTTCAGGCTGCAAATCTTTGTAATTCCACATAAGGCGTTCCTCTCTTCACCACTGCAAACACTCTGGATAACAGTTTATTGCGGACATTGTTTAGCGCAATCATCTTTAACTTACCTTCCTCCCGCTTTTTCTTATAATATTGCCGTAATTCACTGTCATATTGAATGGCTGTACAGGCCGCCATGCTAAGCAGGCTCTTCATTTGCCGATCTCCCATCGGGTGGCATTTTCGCTTTTTGTGAATACTGCTTCCCGAACTATGACCAAAGGGAGCCGTCCCACAATAACTGGAGAATTGGCGCCAGCTATTAAAGCGTTCAAAATTATTGGTGTGATAAAGCAACTGGGCGCCTACAACTAAACCAACACCTTTTAAAGAAGTGATCAACTTATAATTTTGCGATAATGCCTCAGAAGTCTTTATCAGTGATTTTAGTTGCTTCTCTATTTTATTTATTTGAGAAGTCAGGTGAGTAATAGAGCTTACAAGCGTTTTACAACAGGTATCTGTAGAACTGCTGCTGAGCAACTTTTTCAGCTCTGAAAGGGTATTCTTCAATCCCGTACGACTACGAACCAGCTGATCACGCAAAGCCAGCAACCTGCCTACTTCTAATAGTTCATTATCTTTCAGCTCACTCGGTGAAAGTTCCTCACGGTGAAGCCAGCCATACCTGGCGATCATCATGGCATCTACCACGTCATTCTTCTCTCTGATCACTCCGGAAGAACGTTTGATTACTACAGGATTTTCCTGTACATATACCTGCTTCTTTGAAGATAAATACAACGCTAACTTCAAGGAATAATGACCGGTATTCTCAAAACAGAAAAACACTTTTTGTTCCTTACCGTTAGCCCATTGCAACAAGGCTTTATAACCCTTCACATCATTACTGAACTCCCGATGGGAACTACGATTGTAAGCATAGGCATCTAACTTGTTTTTTGAAACATCAATTCCGATTACTTCTTGGTAATTTTTCATATTTTTAAAAAATTATTATTTGAAGGGCGCATTAACTAACTCCTTTAACGGGTCCATAATAAGACCTGGTATTCCAAATGGTTCTTGCTGCCCGTATGAAGAATGGAGGACTCTTACGGCTATTGGATCTGTAATCTCGAGACCGTTTTAGTTCTCCTCCTTCTTCATCTCAAAGGTATATTTATTAATAAGCGAAGTAAAGGAGACCGTTACCTGCAATTTTATAAAATGGCTAGTACAATAATTAAATTATGAAAAAAATCTTATCGAAACTTACCCTTATTATCTTATCAACTTTTGCTATATCTTGCAATAGTGATGATAACGAAATTGAAATAAATGATTTTAAAGGAATCTATAAAATAACATCGATTTCAAGTAGTCTCCCTATTGATTTAAATAATGATGGTTTAAAAACAACCGATTATTTACAAGAGATTAAATCAAAGTATATTTCATTCAACGGTAATGAAATTGATTATAAATATGATAATGAATTGAGTCAAAATTTTGCTGTAGCAAGACCTACTAAAAGATATGAGTCAAATTTCACTCAATTTTTAGACATTCGATTTCCAATTCAACATATAGATTCAATTTTTCAAGGAAATGACAACTTCGCAAAAATGAACATGAGATATGATAATATTATAACTTATTTTATTTATAAACTGACAAATAATGATGTTGAAATTGAATCTGATTCTACCCCTGAATTTGAGTATTACGATATCACAAATTTTGAAATCAGCAGAATAAATAAAGATGAATTTGAAATCTCTTTTGATTTTAAAGTTTATGATTTTACAGAAAATGAATGGATTGAGACGAATCTGAATTCCAGATATATTAAAGTAGCTGAATAAATGAACAATACTTATCTGACTTGCCTACTATTCTTAATTCTAGTTTCCAACGGTTTTTCACAAGAAATTATATTACAAGGAAATGTAACGGATCAAAATAATGAAACACTTCCTTTCGTAAATATTGGAATTCCAAATAAGAATACTGGAACAGTTTCAAATGAGAATGGTAGTTTCAAGCTAAAAATACCTTCAAATATATCAGAGAAGGATACAGTTGCATTTTCGTATATAGGTTTCAAAACATTAAGGAAATCGGTAGCAGATCTGATAAGGCAACAAGGAAAATCAATTCGGATGGAAACGGAAGAAAACCAATTAGCAGAAGTCGTCCTGGAAACTAAAAAATTCAAAAACAGAAAACTAGGAAGAACAGGTAAGGGTCTGGGATTTATGCACTTTAATTATTATACAGCTAAAGAAAAAGAAGTTGATGATAGATTAAGCAAAGAAATCGGAATGAACTTTAAACTGAAAAACAATTGCCGTCTAGAAAAATTCAATTTCGCCATATCCACTAACGAATTTGAAAAACTAAAACTAAGGCTTAACATTTATAGTTTGAAAGACGGAAAACCTCAAAAATTAATGATATCAGATAATATAATAATCGAAATTACAAATGAAGAAACTGGATGGAAATCAATTGATTTAGATCCATACAACATATACCTAAAAAAAGAATTAGATGAATTTCTTGTAACTCTTCAATGGATAGAAAGTAAGAAATCAAAAACTAAAAGTAAATTTTTCGCAATACCTGCAAGTAAATCTCCATTGCACAAGACCTACTCCAGACAAAAAGCAATGGATGAATGGAAATCACAAACTGGAAGTTTAAGTATGTATTTGGATGCAAGATGTTCGCGTTAAAAACTGCAGGTAACATCGGTTCATCGCAAATAACGGGTTTAGTCGAAAAAGTGTAATTTTAGAAACCAGGAAAGAAAATGGTTAATCCGACAAGTCCGCATCCCTACTCCCGCAACTTGCGATAACCGTAACCGTTACCTGCAATGGCTTCAGAAAGAAAATGTGAAATATATCATAGATAACTCAATCCAGGCGAAAAATACAAAACAAAAAAATCTTCCTTCAAATAATAATTTATTAATATATAGTTTTAAGAAATGAACGAAAATTTACTACCTCATTACTCTAAAAAGTTTGCCTTAGGTATCGGAATAATTACGCTTATAGCATTAATTTTTAAAAACTCATATGTTGATTTATTATTAATCGATCAGACCAGGTTAGTTTGGATCCTGAAAAATATAATCTTGATCGCTTTAATAGTTCTCGTCTTTTCTAAAGAAAAAAATGTAACTAAGAATATTGAGAAATTGAAATTACAAGAACTAAAAGGAGCTCTCGGGTTTGGCATTATCATTCTATTTTTCGACTCATTTCAAGAACTTGTTTTTTGGGATGGGGATTATGAAATGAAAAGTGGATACGAACTTATGGTTGCGATGCTTATATTCCACCTAGTCTTTTTTTATTACAGAAAAAGTAAGTTGAAGAATACATCAAAGCGCTAATAAATAATATAAAGTATAAACAACAAATTAAGAGGTGTCGCCACAGCAGGTAACAACGGTTAATCGCCAATAAGCGGTACCGTTCGTAAGAAAATAATTAAATTGACCAACGAACCAGTTCTAAGCCGACAAATCCGCGTCCCTTACTCCGCCAACTGGCGATAACCGGGACCGTTGCCCACAATATGAAAAAAAAGATATTTCTATTATTCTTAACAATATTTATAACTTCTTTTGATGCAAATTCTCAAGTAATAGAAGAAAATGGGGAAATTGAAAATGGAATTTATAAATGCAACCTTTTTGATTGGCAGATAAAAATACCTGATGGTTATGAAATAAGGTTATTAAAAGTTGAGCAAGATTTAGAAGAAATTGGCTATAATGCAGCAAAAGAAAATCTTCCTAACGGAGTAAAAGCACGTAAAAATCGACCATATTTAGTTGGGTTTGGAATTGACGAAAGCAACTACTTTTCTTCTTCATTTGAACCATTGGAAGGAACCAAGAAAATGACCTTATCTGAGCATCAAGAATTCATTGCAAATTTAATAAAGGACACATATTCTGATATTAAAGGCATTAAATCTGACCAACAATTGGATAATAAGAAAATTGGAGAATATGATTTCTATATTATAAAAGAAAGAATTTACAATGAAAAGACGGATGAACTTTTATTGACTCAGCTAATTTATAATACTTATGTCAAAAATCATTTATTCAGCATATCAATAAATTATTCAAGTGAATACAATGGTAAAATTTTGATTGAAAATTTTGAACAATCATTAACTAAATAAAAAAATACTGTGGGCAACAACGGTTAATCGCCAATAAGCGGCAGCGTTAGAAAGAAAATAATTAACTTGACCAACAAACCAATCCTAAGCCGACAAATCCGCGTCCCTTACTCCGCCAACTGGCGATAACCGAGACAGTTGCCTGCAATTCACCAATAGTATTACAAAGAAGAAAAATGAAATGTTATATAATAGTTGAGAATGTCCAAACTTACATCATTGAAAATGTTTTAATGAATTTAGCAAATCTGTATGCTAATACAGAGTTTGTTAGAGGAATTCAGCTATTCAGAAAAAAAGGTACTACTGATTCATTTTTAATCTTATTCACTAATACTCCAGACATCGAAAGATTCAATTACTTCGTAAATTACATTGAATATCCAATAGGACTTGAAAATCACTCACCGTTTACTCGGGGTTTTTATAGAACTGATCAGATTGATAAAAATTACGACTTTAAAAACGGTGATTGGATAATGGTTTTCATTTCTAAGACTGATAAAGAATATGACAATGTTCATATTACTAATAGCTCCAATCGAAACTTCGTCTTTGATTTTGGAGGCTCAGTAAAAGCCCTTAATTTAATTGAGGAAAAATTTGAATTGATTGCTACAGATATTGAAAATTATAATCATATCATTGATATCTATCCAAGTAAGGACTTTGAACAGAAAAATCTCAAATCCTGGTGGAAGTTTTGGTAAAATGTAAAGGTTAATTTAGTATTAAGTTTTTGAGTAATATTTAGTATCCTAAAGAACTGCAGGCAACATCGGTTGATCGCAAATAACGAGTTTTGTCGAAAAAGTGTAATTTTAGAAACCAGGAAAGAAAACAACTAATCCGACAAATCCGCGTCCATACTCCCGCAACTTGCGATAACCGAGACCGTTATATACAATGGCTCAAAAACGAAAATCGAACTTTTAACGTTCAAAATTTGATTAAAATGTAACGTTTTTCCAAAAAATCAACCAATAACTAAAGAAAAAGAGTTGAAATAATCTATATAAACAATTTCAATACAATCAAAAACATTCAACTAAAATGACAATGGCTAGAATATTAAAATCAAAAAAAACTCATCTACTAATTTTTCTTATCACATTCGTAGTTGCATTCTTAATATTTAGAACCATATTTTCAGATTGGGAGCATTTCAAAGCAGGACTCTTTGGTTACTAAACTAATTTTTAATTTATGAAAATCAGCATATTAAAAATTTTAGGAATAATATTCTCGATAATTGTGATATTAGTATTTTTAGACTTTACTCTTGAAGCTGCAATAGATGGTTGGAAAAATCCTCATTAAAAAATGATAAACACTGTATTTCAAATTGAATCCAACCAAATTAAATTTATCAATTCCATTCTTGGAAGAGAAAAAATAATTGTTGACGGACAAGAAAAGTCAAATAAATATTCTCTTTCTGGAACGGATCACAACTTTAAAATAAAAGAAGATAATTTTTCACTAATATCAAGTTATAAGCAATTTGATATGAAAGAGATAAAACTTAAAGTTTATAAAAATGGAGATCTTGTAGATTCTCAAGTATTAAAACTGAGCTTTAAATAAAGACTTCCCTGGATAATAATTGGAGTGATTTTAGGAATTGCATTATATCAACTTCTTAATTTCATAGTTGGAACAATTTAAATAACTAAAAAGAGTTCAAATTTAAAATTGTAACTGTCGCCACAGTATATAACAACGGTTAATCGCCAATAGGCGGCAGTGTTAATAGGAATAATAATTATCTTGACCAACAAACCAATACTAAGCCGACAAATCCGCGTCCCTTACTCAGCCAACTGGCGATAACCGGAACCGTTGTACGTAAGCCGTAAGAAAAATTCAGTTCCAAAGTTTAGAAAATGAAAATAGCACGAGTATTTATTTATTTTATAACAATTATTCTACTTAATAGTTGTTCCCTTAGTAAAGCCGTAAAGCACCTTAAAGAAGGTGAAACAACTCAGCAAAATTATAGTGCTACATTTCCTTTCGAAATTAAAAATGGTTTTATAATTATCCCTGTAGAAATCGAAAATAAAAACTATGATTTTCTATTAGACACAGGCTCTCCTAATCTGGTATCAAATGAACTTGCTGAAAGTTTGAATTTAAAAGCTATAGATTCTGCAAAAGCAGGTGATGTTTATAACAAAAAGGTCCAAAATAAATATACCCGATTAGAGAATGTTAAAATCGGAAACATAGATTTTACCGGAACAACTGCTTTAATCAATAATTTTAATGATGTATCAGTGTGGTCTTCTTTAAATATTGACGGATTTATAGGAGCTAATTTAATGCAGCATGCTATTTGGGATATTGACTTCAAAAAGCAAGAAATTACAATAACGGATAAAGAATCAAAATTAGAAATACCTGAAAACATAATTGAAAACAAGTTATTTATCGGTGTAGCAGGAGTACCCGCTATCGCTTGTAAATTGAATAAAAAGAAAGTTTGGAATTTCACTGTTGATTTAGGGTATAATGGAGGTATCGTAGTACCATTTTCTGAATTCAAAAAGCAAACAGAAAATGGCGAAATCTTAGATTTCAAAAAATCTAAGACCAAAGGTGTTACTGGAATTTATGGAGAACAAAATACAACCAGGGAATCTTATATAGGAATTATCAATGAAATTGAATTTGGAAATTCAACTTTAGAAAATGTCCAAGTGTATTCAGAGCAATATTTAGAAAAGAGGTTTGGTGCTGATTTTTTCAAAAATTACCGTGTTATTTTAAATTGGGATAGTAAAAAAATAATGTTAATCAAAAATATAGAATAGAAGAATTACTAGTTTACGGCCTACGCACAACAACGGTTAATCGCCAATAAGCGGGACCGTTAGAAAGAAAATAATTAACTTGACCAACAAACCAATACTAAGCCGACAATTCCGCGTCCCTTACTCCGCCAACTGGCGATAACCGTATTCCAAGGTTAAATCCAAGCCTTTTGTGCTAATTTTTTCAGGCTGCAAATCTTTGTAATTCCACATAAGGCGTTCCTCTCTTCACCACTGCAAACACTCTGGATAACAGTTTATTGCGGACATTGTTTAGCGCAATCATCTTTAACTTACCTTCCTCCCGCTTTTTCTTATAATATTGCCGTAATTCACTGTCATATTGAATGGCTGTACAGGCCGCCATGCTAAGCAGGCTCTTCATTTGCCGATCTCCCATCGGGTGGCATTTTCGCTTTTTGTGAATACTGCTTCCCGAACTATGACCAAAGGGAGCCGTCCCACAATAACTGGAGAATTGGCGCCAGCTATTAAAGCGTTCAAAATTATTGGTGTGATAAAGCAACTGGGCGCCTACAACTAAACCAACACCTTTTAAAGAACTGATCAACTTATAATTTTGCGATAATGCCTCAGAAGTCTTTATCAGTGATTTTAGTTGCTTCTCTATTTTATTTATTTGAGAAGTCAGGTGAGTAATAGAGCTTACAAGCGTTTTACAACAGGTATCTGTAGAACTGCTGCTGAGCAACTTTTTCAGCTCTGAAAGGGTATTCTTCAATCCCGTACGACTACGAACCAGCTGATCACGCAAAGCCAGCAACCTGCCTACTTCTAATAGTTCATTATCTTTCAGCTCACTCGGTGAAAGTTCCTCACGGTGAAGCCAGCCATACCTGGCGATCATCATGGCATCTACCACGTCATTCTTCTCTCTGATCACTCCGGAAGAACGTTTGATTACTACAGGATTTTCCTGTACATATACCTGCTTCTTTGAAGATAAATACAACGCTAACTTCAAGGAATAATGACCGGTATTCTCAAAACAGAAAAACACTTTTTGTTCCTTACCGTTAGCCCATTGCAACAAGGCTTTATAACCCTTCACATCATTACTGAACTCCCGATGGGAACTACGATTGTAAGCATAGGCATCTAACTTGTTTTTTGAAACATCAATTCCGATTACTTCTTGGTAATTTTTCATATTTTTAAAAAATTATTATTTGAAGGGCGCATTAACTAACTCCTTTAACGGGTCCATAATAAGACCTGGTATTCCAAATGGTTCTTGCTGCCCGTATGAAGAATGGAGGACTCTTACGGCTATTGGATCTGTAATCTCGAGACCGTTTTAGTTCTCCTCCTTCTTCATCTCAAAGGTATATTTATTAATAAGCGAAGTAAAGGAGACCGTTGGCAACAAACCAATGAAAACTTGAACTTAAAGAAAATATTAAAAGTTGCTTCTTAATAAACTCAGACCAGTCTAAAAAAGTCAAATAACCCGATATATAAAATGAATAAAAAATCACAACTAACCGAGCATTTAGAAAAATGCTGCGAATCTTACTCTGAGATTGAGAATAATATTATAATAACAACTACAAAACCTCTCATATTTCAAGTAGATTTTTCAAATAATAAAACTGATATTTCTGCTAAACTGAAAGGCTGGAATTTTCTGACGGGTTTCTTAGAAATGAGATTTGAAAAAGTCGCAAGCTATATATCGATAATGTTGATTCTAATGATTTTGATTACTTTGTTTTCATTAGTGATGGTTGAAAATGAAATTGAAAACACCACTGTTCTAACTTCAATTACTTGTATAGTAGTGGCTGCAGTATGGACTTGCCTATTCTATATAAATTATCGAATTAAATATGAAAACATGAAAAATAGGATTGTAGATTGGACCAACTAAGGTCAATTGCCAACATCGGTTGATCGCAAATAACGGGTTTAATCGGAAAAGCGTAATTTTAGAAACCAGGAAATAAAATAGTTAATCCGACAAGTCCGCGTCCCTACTCCCGCAACTTGCGATAACCGAGACCGTTATGTATTATGCCAAAACTTGAAAAACCCACTATGAAAAAACTTATTATCGCCCTCACACTACTCTTTATCAATCCTTTATTTAGCCAGGAAGAAGAATTTAAATTTATTGACACAAAAGAACAGAATGATCAGTGGAACATTAAATTTAAAACTGAAAATTTAGAACAGCAGATAAAATTAATCCAAGAAAGACTTATATCTGATTCGAATATCTTTTATACTCCGACCAATGCTCACGGCGAAACTCAATTACCTGACGGCTTTAAAAGCACCACTCAACATAGACCGCTATATATCTTGAAATCGCAGAACTCAGAAGGAATATTATTGGAAAGTAATATAAGCAAAAAGAGAGTTGCTCTGATTAATTCTCATTTAATTGAAAATAACATTGAGAACATATCACTTTCAAACGACATGAAATCTCAATCTCTTTACGGAGCTAGGGCAAAAAGCGGACTAATAATAATAAATTTTTCGGATGAAAAAGTACTGGAAAAATTAGCTACTAAAGAAAAATAATTCTGCAATGGCACAATACATAACAACGGTTAATCGCCAATAAGCGGCAGTGTTATTAAGAAAATAATTAATATGACCAACAAACCAATATTAAGCCGACAAGTCCGCGTGCTTACTCCCGCAACTTGCGATAACCGTAACCGTTGTAGCCAATTTGCAAATAAAATCCTGGGTTCAATAACTTAACGCAACAAATCATAACTTTAGATTTGTTGTATGGAACTAAAAAAACACCGGAGATTATCTCATAAAGAGAGGGTGATTATCCAGACTCTTTTAGAAGAAAATAGGTCCAAATCCTTTATTGCAATCAAGCTGGGTAGATCCCGTTCAACCATTACCCGAGAAGTGAACAGATGGATCACTAAACCAGGGGAATATTACAGTGCTGATATAGCTGATTATATTGCTAAAGACGATTACCTCAATAAAAAAAACAAGGATAAAATAAGCACCTATAAAAGGCTCTGTATTTATGTTTACAAAGGTCTTTTGAAAGACTGGTCACCGGAACAAATATCCGGAAGGATCAAAGATGATTATCCCAATGATCCAGTGATGACTATTTCTCACGAAGCTATTTATCAGCACATCTACAATAAGCCACAAGCAAGGCTTAATTTAAAGCTCATCAAGCTTCTGGCCAGAGGAACACAGCGTAGAAGATCAAGAAAAAAACGTAAGGTAAAAGGAAGCAGAATTATCGATCAGGTTAGCATTGACCAGCGACCAGCGCATATTAACCTTCGAGAAGAAAGCGGTCACTGGGAAGGTGATCTTATGGTGGGAGCCAATCACAAAAGTGTCATAGGGACTATCATAGAACGCAAGTTTAGATACACATTGATTGTGAAATTAGATCATAAAAAGGCTGATCACGTCAGTAAAAAATTCTCCAAAACCTTGAATCAAATGGATCCAGTTTTTAAGAAAACGATGACTTACGACAACGGAGTTGAAATGGCAGCACATAAGAAAATTACTGTAAAAACAGGAATGCAAATCTACTTCGCTCACCCCTATTCTTCCTGGGAAAGAGGAACCAATGAGAACACTAACGGACTCATTAGAAGATACCTTCCAAAAGGAAAAAATTTTAATACCATTGATGAAAAACAATTGAAAATTATACAGGATAAACTCAATAACAGACCTCGTAAAATCCTAGGGTTTAAAACGCCACAGGAAATGATGGATCTTGAACGAAAAAAATTATATTTGAATACCTAACCTTTTAATACGCTTTGTTGCGTTACAACCTTGAATCCAGCGATATGAACAAAATTTTTAAACTATTCTTGTTACTCAATCTAATTATAAGTTACAGTAATAAGACCATCTCACAGAACATTGTTGAAGAATATGAACAAAGAAAAAATGATAGTATTAGGATTGGAATAGGAGAAAAAGATTTTTTACCATTCATTCAAAGTGGCTACACACTAATGCTACCTACAAGTAAAGATATAAAAGGTGTATTAGTATTTCTTGAAGATTCAGGATACGATAAAAAGAATAAAAATTCAAAACAGATTTATGACCAGGCTTCTGAAAAGAATTTTGCAGTTCTATCAGTTTCAAATGAAATTCCTTTTGATTTTTATTTTTCTAAAAAATCTGCCCGCTCCTCACATATAATAATCAATCAAGTCTTTAAAAAATACAATTTACCTAACGAAAATATCTTTTTTATTGGAGTTGGATTGTCGGGACATAGGGTAATGAAACATATCGAATTTATGAAGGAAGATAATTATGGGTTTCAATTAAACATACAAGGTATTGTAGTTTGTAATGCAGTGTTAGATTGGGCAAGCGAATGGTATAAATTTGATAGAGAAAAAAGAAATCAACGCAATAATTTATGGGAACCAACATTCGCTACCTATATGTTAGAAACACATCTTAATGGCACACCTAAAAACAATCCCGACGGTTATTACGATTTCTCAGCTTATAGCTATTTTGATGAAAAAAATGAGAACATTAAGTTTTACACTAGTTATGCAGTAAGAGCATATATAGAACCTGCAATAAAGTATTGGCTAAAAAAGCATCTTAAAACAATGTATGACAACAATTCACCTGATATGGTTGGACTATTAGCCGAATTGGAACTTGCAGGAAATGAAAAAACAGAATTAATTGTTTTACAACCAGAAGACAATGAATCACAAAAAAAGAATCCAGATTCCACTTGGGATGCAATAAATAAAAATGAATTAATAGATTGGATAAATAATCAATCGGAATAAAAACTACGCACAACATCGGTTCATCGCAAATAACGGGTATAGCCGGAAAAAGTATAATTTTAGAAACCAGGAAAGAAAATAACTAAGCCGACAAGTCCGCGTCCCTACTCCCGCAACTTGCGATAACCGTAACCGTTGTAAAGCATTAAAATGAAAATATGAACAAAACAATAAATCTTCAGAAAAACCTAATCATATTTGGAATACCATTTCTGATTATTGGATTGATCATTTTCATTGCGAAATCACAACTATTTATAAATAACTCAAATAATCTAGCCACAGGAATAACGTTTGACTTATTATTGACAGTGCCGTTTATATATTTTTTGCTAATTAGAAAAACAAATATTCCTAAAACAACGGTAGTTCCATTTTTAATACTCGGAATCGTAATAAGTTCAATTATTCTCCCATCAGAAAATCAGTATTATTTAAATCTTTTTAAAACTTGGGTACTCCCTATCGTTGAAATATCAATTCTATCATTTGTAATATACAATGTCAGAAAAGGAATAAAACACTACAACTTAAACAAAACCGAATCGTTTGATTTTTTTACCACATTAAAGAACACTTGTTATGAAATACTTCCCAAAGGATTTGTTATCCCTGTTGTTACAGAAATTGCGGTTTTTTATTATGGGTTTATTTATTGGAAAAAAAGAGATTTAAAAGAAAATGAGTTTTCTTACCACAAAGAAAGCGGCACAATCGCATTAATGATTGTAATCATATTTTTAGTAGCAATTGAAACGGCTGTAATACACATTTTATTAGCAAAATGGAGCAATACTGCTGCTTGGATTTTGACATTTTTAAGTATTTACACTGGAATTCAAATTTTCGGATTCTTAAAATCAATGTTTAAAAGACCAATATCAATAGAAAATAACAAACTATTTCTTAGATATGGAATTATGAAGGAGGCCACCATTAATATAGAAGATATCGAAAGTATAGAAGTATCATCAAAAGATGTAGAGCTAAATAAGGAAACTCGGAATCTATCTCTTTTAGGAGAATTAGAAAGTCATAACTTAATTATTAGGTTAAAAAAAGAAAATACATTAATTGGATTATACGGAATGAAAAGAAAATTTAAGAATCTAACATTTCACGTGGACGATAAAATTAAATTTAAAGATCTAGTAATTAACGCTTTACAACAACGGTTCATCGCCAATAAGCGGCAGCGTTAGTAAGAAAATAATTATCTTGACCAACAAACCAATACTAAGCCGACAAATCCGAGTCCCTTACTCCGCCAACTGGCGATAACCGTATTCCAAGGTTAAATCCAAGCCTTTTGTGCTAATTTTTTCAGGCTGCAAATCTTTGTAATTCCACATAAGGCGTCACTCTCTTCACCACTGCAAACACTCTGGATAACAGTTTATTGCGGACATTGTTTAGCGCAATCATCTTTAACTTACCTTCCTCCCGCTTTTTCTTATAATACTGCCGTAATTCACTGTCATATTGAATGGCTGTACAGGCCGCCATGCTAAGCAGGCTCTTCATTTGCCGATCTCCCATCGGGTGGCATTTTCGCTTTTTGTGAATACTGCTTCCCGAACTATGACCAAAGGGAGCCGTCCCACAATAACTGGAGAATTGGCGCCAGCTATTAAAGCGTTCAAAATTATTGGTGTGATAAAGCAACTGGGCGCCTACAACTAAACCAACACCTTTTAAAGAACTGATCAACTTATAATTTTGCGATAATGCCTCAGAAGTCTTTATCAGTGATTTTAGTTGCTTCTCTATTTTATTTATTTGAGAAGTCAGGTGAGTAATAGAGCTTACAAGCGTTTTACAACAGGTATCTGTAGAACTGCTGCTGAGCAACTTTTTCAGCTCTGAAAGGGTATTCTTCAATCCCGTACGACTACGAACCAGCTGATCACGCAAAGCCAGCAACCTGCCTACTTCTAATAGTTCATTATCTTTCAGCTCACTCGGTGAAAGTTCCTCACGGTGAAGCCAGCCATACCTGGCGATCATCATGGCATCTACCACGTCATTCTTCTCTCTGATCACTCCGGAAGAACGTTTGATTACTACAGGATTTTCCTGTACATATACCTGCTTCTTTGAAGATAAATACAACGCTAACTTCAAGGAATAATGACCGGTATTCTCAAAACAGAAAAACACTTTTTGTTCCTTACCGTTAGCCCATTGCAACAAGGCTTTATAACCCTTCACATCATTACTGAACTCCCGATGGGAACTACGATTGTAAGCATAGGCATCTAACTTGTTTTTTGAAACATCAA
This sequence comes from Gramella sp. Hel_I_59, assembly GCF_006714895.1. NCBI lineage: Bacteria > Pseudomonadati > Bacteroidota > Flavobacteriia > Flavobacteriales > Flavobacteriaceae > Christiangramia > Gramella sp. Hel_I_59. The sequence continues at coordinate 2,379,076 of NZ_VFME01000001.1, forward strand.
TTCCGATTACTTCTTGGTAATTTTTCATATTTTTAAAAAATTATTATTTGAAGGGCGCATTAACTAACTCCTTTAACGGGTCCATAATAAGACCTGGTATTCCAAATGGTTCTTGCTGCCCGTATGAAGAATGGAGGACTCTTACGGCTATTGGATCTGTAATCTCGAGACCGTTTTAGTTCTCCTCCTTCTTCATCTCAAAGGTATATTTATTAATAAGCGAAGTAAAGGAAACCGTTGGCAACAAGCCGAAATAATCACTCTCAACAATATGATTTTACCTCAAGAACGAAAAGAGCATTGGAATTTTACGAATAAACTTATTTTTCAATTTCTATTCACCTACATTGTTCTGTACATTCTTTTATTGTTGTCCTCTTATTTATTGGACACTCCGTTAAGGTGGTTTGCTGAATACGTTTTGAATTGGGGAACTGATTTTACAATGGAAAGTACTGGAAGTGGAGATAGAGCCTTTGATTATGTTAGGTTGGGTTTTAACTTATTCCTAACCATTCCAATAGTATTAATATGGTCAATAATTGACCTTAAAAGAAATTCTTATAATAAGCTTTTTTACTGGTTTCAAGTTATCATTAGACTCACCCTTATATTCGCGATGCTTATTTATGGTTTAGCTAAAGTATATAAAGGTCAATTTGCTGACCATAGTTTAGAACGATTAGTGGAAACTGTTGGTAATATGTCGCCTATGGGATTGGCCTGGACTTTTATGGGGCACTCTTTTTTTTATAACATTTTTATTGGTTTTATTGAAATCCTTGGTGGAATCTTATTGATTTTCAGAAAAACAGTCACTCTGGGCAGTTTAGTAATTATAGGGGTAATGAGCAATGTTCTTATGATGAACCTGACTTATGATATTCCAGTAAAATTAGTTTCGGCTCATCTATTCATAATGGCACTGATTTTATTGCAAGTTAATGGTCAAAGAGTGTTTGATTTCTTCTTTAAAAACAAAACAATAGAAAAAGTGGAATATTATGTTCCACTAAAAAACACAAATTTTAAAAAAATTATTACAATCGGTAAAAGATTTTTAGTCTTTGTAGTTATGGGAGCGGTATTAATACAAACCTTAATAAGATTTAAAGCTACTGAACAATTAAAGGAAAAATCAGAGTTATATGGAATTTGGGAAACACAATTATTTGTAAAGAACAAGGATATTCTATCTCCACTTCTAACGGATACTTATAGATGGAGGTATTTAATAGTTGATGAGAAGAATAAAGCTACTATAAAAAAAATGACAGATTCTATAGACAGATATCTTTTTAAAAATAATTCCGATTTGAATGAGATTATTTTTAGAAGTGAGAATGATTCTGTATCACATCGGTTTTTATATAAGTTTATTAATCCTCAAGAACTGGAGTTGAATGGAACTATATATGCTGATTCTATCTCTATTCTATTTAAAAGAAAACCTAAATCTGACTTTAGATTAATTAATAGGAAGTTTCATTGGGTAAATGAGACTAACTATAACCACTAACTACAAATTATGGAATGAGGAATATTGAACCCAACTTGGGACAACCGAAACCGTTAAATGCAAGCAATTTAAAAATTCCTGAGTTCAATAACTTAACGCAACAAATCAGATATCAAAACCACTTAAGTAATCCCGTTTCTATAGCCAGAGCTATCCTACCCAAAGTTAGTTCATCGAAAAGCTTGACACCTTCCAGGCGCGTAGATATTCATCACAACTAAATTCAAATTGGCTATAGAATATAGCTATTCATTTCAATTTGTTTAGGAGATCAGACAAAAGTCAGAGTTAAACTATTATTTTAATAAAACTATCGGTATTTATGCACTATAGATTGTTTACGCTCAAATAATAATCAGATAGTCTATAGGACATTCCTTAGCTATCTAAATTAGTCTTTGAACAAATATCTTTTTAGCAGTTATATGAAAAAAACCTTTCTTAAAAGAATCTTTTGGATAGTGTTAATCGCAGTTCTATTAGCCTCAGTAATGCCCCACATCATAACCAACTACTGGTTAATCGATATATTTTCAAATTTTAAGATGCAACTTCTTATCATTTCGATCTTATTAGTCTTTCCTACCTTAATACTGTTGAGAAAACAGGTGCTGGCAATTCTAATACTAAGCATCAATCTTCTGTCGAATCTTTATTTTATCATTCCGTTTTACACCGAAACATCAATTCCTTCAACTGACAATCATTTCAAGATCTCAAGTATTAATTTACTTTCTAGTAATTCGAATAGAGAACTAACCATTAATTACATCGAAAATGAGGATCCGGATGTACTCATTTTAATGGAACTAACTCCGGAATGGTTAAGCTCACTTGAGCCTGTGATCGGCAACTATCAATACACAGAAATTGTTCCCAGAAACGATAATTTTGGGATCGCTCTATTGAGTAAGTACCAAATGAAAAGCTCAGTAGACTATTTCAGTCTCAATGACAAACCTTCTATTATTGGAAATGTGAGTGGTATGGAACAGGAATTTACGGTCGTGGCGACTCATCCCGTTCCACCAATTGGCCAGCAGTCCTTCTTGAATCGGAATAAGCAATTGTCTAATATTGTCAAAGATATTCCCAGGTTTTCTAAGAATCTAATTATTGCTGGTGACTTCAATACTTCATCCTTTTCCCCTCATTTTGATAGCTTGCTGAAGCAAAATCTAAAGGATAGTAGGATTGGTTTTGGTCTTCTTCCAACCTGGCCTGCCGATCATAATGTCTTACAGACAACCCTGGATCATTTCTTAGTATCTAAACATCTTCAGGTCACTAAAAGAGCAACAGGACCAGATATAGGATCAGACCATCTGCCAATCACCATGACCATAGGTCTTAAGACACTTTAAAAAAACTGCTTCATTATGGCAAATATTATCTTAGTAAGATGTGTAGTTCAACTTAAATAAATTCACTTTTTTATCAATGCGTCAATCAATAAAGAAAAACTACTTCAAAGGTAAAACAGTATTTATAATTTCTATTCTCGTTGTAACCGCTACTTTTCTAAGTGTCTGGCTGAGTGGAATAACTTATAATAGAGGAATCACTACAAACCTCTACCTTTCTCTATCTATGATAGGAATTATTCTATTCCTGTTCATGACTTATGGTCTCTATACAGGCGCCGGACTCAAGGATAATTTCCCCAAATTCAGAAGTTATAAAAAGGGAGAATTTTTTGGTGATGATACTCCGGGTAACTTTGAAATGCCCACTTCAGATGTGGGGGATGGGATAGCAGGTTTTCTTATTTCCATTCTGCTCTGGATCCTCATGACGATAGCCATGATCCTATTATTCATATTACTGGAAGCTTTGTTCTGGTTCACCTTGTTCATCCTTATTCTGATGCTCTACTGGATATTTTTTAGAGCATTAAAACTGGTTTTTAGCAGATCTGGTAAAACTTTCGGAAATATTGTGCTCTCCATATCCTACTCAATCACCTATACGATTTTATACTTAGGATGGATCTTTCTGATTGTTTTCCTGGCAGATATGTTATAAAGTTTTTGCCTTTTATTGCCAACCTTAATAAGCTCAGCTACATTTATATGGTGAATTTTTAAATCCACTATTCTTCTCAATTTAGATATTTTTCAGAATTTATATACGACGCCGTAAGCATTATTAATTATGAAGCCAGAACTTGATTAACTTCTGAAGATGTTAATTGCAGAGCAGAAAAAATACCGAACTAATACCCTTAATTTTTTGCTGAAGTGTCTTCAGAAAGAATTTCAGACTAAATCACAGTTTTTTCCGCCAGTTATGTATATTTAACTATTGACTGAAGACTGATGTGCTCCAATGAGTTTATCTCAAATTAATTAAAACCACCAACAATGAAATTCAAATTCGTAGTCATTATTGCACTATTATTCTGTTTTACCGGCATAAATGCTCAGGAACAGAAGTCCGATCCAAGGCTTCCTTATTCGGTTACAGAACTTAAATTCGAAACTAAAAAACTAATAGAATTAACTGAGTTCGATTGGAATTCTCTGGATACGATTTTTGCAAACAACACACCTGCAACAGAGATTAACCTGATTTTTGAAATAAACGGGAATGTCCGTATAAAAACCACAAAAGTAGATAACATCAAATTTGTTGTGTCTGGCAAGACTTCAGAACTTGATTCTCTAAAGGTCAAAGCTCAGAAGCTTATCAGCAAACTTGAGTCAAATATGGACTAATAAGTCATTCGAATTCGACAGTTCCTATTTCAGAATATTTCTACCTACTTCGGAATTTTTGCTCTCGAATCTATAAAAATAATTCAATGAAAAAATTACTAATAAGCCTGGCATTTATTCCCTTGTTGATCCAGGCACAATCAGATCAAATCGAAAATTCAGAAGTTATCAATAAGCAGATTCAGGCTGAAACTGCTATGATCGATGTTTCCATCAAGACTCGTGCGGAAACTGAAGAAATGCAATTATTATATGATTTTGAGAATATCAATAAATCTGAATTCAGTTTTAATGGTGAATCTATCAAGGGGCGTTATTATGTGCTTAGAATGAAAGAATTTCTGGATGGTAAATTAATTGAAACCAGTAGTCTTTTCGACGAGCGTGGCAACAAAATGTTTAAGATCGACTCCAGTCATACTTCCTTTAAATTGATGAGTAAGATTGATCAAGGTGATCTTAAGATCTGGCTAAGGGGTCAACAATTTGGCAGCAGACAATCTCATTTCGCACTTACCAACGACAATGGCAGGTATGTCGCCAAAGATTTCTTCGGAAGTAAAAAAATATTGCAGGAAGATATCAATAAAGCCTTTCATTTGATGGCGATTATAACACCTAACAGAAATCCTGATGGGTCGGGATCCTATTGCCGGGTAGCACAGTCTGAAATTGATCCTGAAAAGTTGGGGACTGCTTTTGATATCCCGCATTATTACCTGATAGAAATTGAATTTATTGAATCTGAAGAGTAAAATTTATTTTTTTCCGAAGAGAATGAGCGAATAAGCAAAGGTTTAACTCTAAGCGTTAGTAGTTCAAATAATTAGCGTACTGAATGTTTTCTATTGTTCCCTATACACTGCTAATAGTGCTGAAGTGTGGAGGTCAATTATATTTGGATATCAAACGGGAATTTCTAAATTTGACAAACATCATAAATTACATCAATGCATCACAAATTTTACATGTCGCTGCTACTGGCAGTTACAGTTCTATTTTCTTCCTGCACGGCAGATGATAGCACACCATCAATCGATTATTCCATAAAATCTAACGATCATCTAAAAATTCTGAGTCAGTACGACAATGGCTGGATCAAAGAAGCAAAACATATATACTCAGAAGATCAACCTATACATGAGGTTAAATATCATGAAAATGGATTCATCAAATCGGCTAAAGTATATAACTTCTATGAGGATCGGGAATTATATATGGAGGTGAGAAGAGATGAGCAAAACCGACCTCTATGGTCCAGGTACTATACTCCTGAGGGCGATGTTTGGTTCGAAACGGCGTATGAGAATGGTTTAGTTTCAGAAAAAATCGTTTACAGCGCACTTGGGACTTCGAAACACACCTACACAGATGGAGAAATCACATCCACTGAATTTATAAGTTCAAACGGCCGGGATAAAAGTATGACTACTTATGATCTGGAAACAGGGGTAAAAACCGTAAAGATCACCGAAAATTCTGAAATGATTCTGGAACAGCAATTTAATGGTCAGGATGATTTTGGTTCGGGTATTCTAACGAGTAACCACGCTCCAAAAGCTAATCCTTTTAATGAACCTCAAAACGGCTACTTAGCAATAGGAACCTCTATCAACCATAGTCCCATCTGGCAATTCAATGCTAATCCTCAGGATGATGTGATCGCTTACAGAAAGTATGCAGGTTTGCACCCACCATCTTCAAAATTTGCCGTACAGCATGCTGTTAATTTTGAGATGTACCAATCTATTATTGAACAGTATCCATATAGTGAAGACCAGGTTTTAATAGTTGGTTATAAAGAATATGAAGGTCGGGCAGGACTAATTGACCTGAGCAGAGACGAAAGGCTGGCTATTGATGCAGAACGACTCGAAAACCCTGAACTGTTTTCACTGAAATATGGAGACCAGTATATAAATGAGATACATTACGGGAAAAATCTTGTAGTTGTTGGTGCATTGAGAAATATGCCTACACATGTAACAGCGATCAATCAGGTTAACGAAATCGCAAAAAAGCGGATGAACGATATTCTAAGCGGCTCTAACCTGGTGAGCGATCATGAGATGGAAATACTGGATAAAGTATGGTTCGAAGTCAAATTATTTTCCACCTTCAAGAACCAGAGAAATGGAATTGTGCTGAAATCTTTCAATGATTATGAAACTGCTACCCAGGAGTTCATAGATGCCGAACCCGAGATCATTCAGTATGAATATAAGAAATTCGAACACCTGGTTCAATAAAACTCTAAACGTTTGACATAAAAGCCATCCAATTCCGGATGGCTTTTTCTTTTCTGAAGTTTAATTATTTTATATTAGAGCGTTATTATGATTATATATGGTCAAATTTCTCTTCCGAAGTAGATTCTTAAGTATTATTTGTGTTCTATTGATTATGACTGCCTCAACAGTCCATTCCCAGAATAGGATCTCTGGAACCGTTCTTAGTGCTGAAGATTCAACCGCAATTATGGGTGCTTCCATATACTTTGACGGAACCAGTATTGGAGTTTCTTCAAATCAGGATGGAAATTTTGATATCTCCTTTATGGATAATAATTCCGCACTTATAATTACTTCTCTTGGTTACGAAGCGCTTGTACTTGATGCTTCTGAAATATTAAAGAAATCGGCAAATTCAAAATACTACTTACCTATTAAACGTGAGGAGCTGGAAACAGTTTACCTTGAAATAGACCCATGGAGCAGGTCACGAAAACTCAAGCATTTTAGAAAAGAATTTCTGGGACGGAACTACGCGAAATATAACTGTAAGATCGTTAACGAGGACGCGATTAAGCTTAGATATTCCCCATCAGAAAAAACAATAATCGCTACCGCAAATGAGCCCTTAATCATACACAACGAATATTTAGGTTACGCAATTAGATACCGGCTTGCCGACTTTGAACTAAGATTTCAAATGAATGGTGGTTTACTTCTACCCTATTCTACTTATTTTGCCGGTTCAGCCTACTTTCAGCCATTAAAGAAAAAAACCGGCAGAAGGATACTGAGAAACAGAGATCGTAGCTACTATGGCTCATCACTGCATTTTATGTGCTCACTTTATAAACAAAAACTAGAAGAAAACAATTTTGCAATCTATCATAAACGTTTTCAGGTGCCTACCTATAAATTTTTCAACATTAGCGAGGAAGGAAAAAATCGAAGAATAGAATTACTTGAAGATGACTTGAATATTCTCTACGATAAAACTGAGCAATCTGCCATCGTTTCTAAAAATTCGTTTACCATAGATCAATTTGGGAATCCATCCCCACCAGAAGCCATCCTTTTAAAAGGTATAATGTCTGAAAAACGAATATCAGAACTTCTTCCTCTGGACTATAAGATCAACTAGAAAGAGTTCGTAAAAGTTTAGACTTAATTCCTACCATTATTTAGAATATAGTGATATTTAATGATCTATCTTACCTCACTAAATAACTAAAATATAAGATGCTACTTTTCTGGATATCAACCATCATCGCATTTATCATTATCGCATATATTGTACATAAATTCTTCTTTAAAGATGTTCGTGGGAACCCGTCTGAGGATAAAAGGCTTTGGAAATTCTGGGGTATAAGAACGTTTTACTGGCAGGGAGTTTTCCTTATAGCGCTGGGAATTGTCGCACTACTACTGGCAATTATTAAATGGAGCGGCGTCTGGCCTTTACTTAATTAAACTTTGAATTTCTACGGAATTATTTATTGCTATTGAAGATCTATTCGAAAAATGATACTTTAGAGTCAAGATACCGTAGTTCTAACCGTTATGATGTTTTATTTACTGAAGTTACCTTAAATACTAGCTTCTGTAAAATTATTCATTTGAAGGAAAACATCTACAGCTATTTGATTATAAGCACTTTACACGAAATATTCAGGTTAAAATTAATTTTTCGAAAAAAAGTTGTAACAAACTAAAGTCTAATTCGTTGTACTAGTACACCATCAAAACTATAATTCATGATCAAAATTATCATAAGCCTTGCGATGCTTGTAGCAAGTAGTATCGCCACATCACAAAATCAACCACAAAATTTTCAGTCACAACTGGACTCGATCTGGAAGACCGACCAGGATATAAGATTCGGGCTCATAAAACTTCAGCAGGAAGGAAAGATGAATTCAGATGAAATGAAGGATCTGATTCAGCAAATGAAGAAACAGGATTCAATTAATCTGTACCAGGTAGAAAACATACTTCAGGACGGGTGGCCAGATGATCTCAACATGCAAGGGAATCAAACAATTTTCCTGGTGATTCAGCATGGCGATTTGCAAACTCAAAAGGAATATCTTCCGGTAATTGAAGAAGCTGTTCAGGATAACAAAACATTCCCAGCGAACCTGGCTCTTTTAAAAGATCGAAAGGCCCTTCGTGAAGGAAAGAAACAAATTTATGGTAGCCAGATTTTTATCGATTCTAATACCGGTAAGAAATATGTACAGCCGCTTCAAATTCCTGAAGAAGTTGACAAACTACGTGCTGAATTTGGACTACCTTCTATGGAAACTTATTTGCAGCAATCATTTCAAATGGACTGGAATCTTGAAGAATACTATGAGAACCTGCCAGAGATTGAGAAACTGCTGGAAGAAAGGAGGGCGACAAAATAAATTTAGAAATACTTGTATTTTATTATCAATTGGAAAACTGGATTATCATTCCGAAATTCCTGAAAGTTCATTTTAAGTTATATTTGAAAGAACTCTAATAGATAACTGTACTATTAATGCCTGCTACAAAAAGTAAGATTGTTATTCGAACCATACTTTTGGCTGGTACTTTGATATCGCTCTATTTCGTTCCCTGGATACTCATCTGGGCTTGGATACTACCATTACCAGACAATGTGCAGGAACAATTAAACGAAGGTATCGAGCATGGCTTTGACGGAAGCATCGTTTATATTCAGCAGGGAGATCAGCCAGCAGAATTATATGCCGCAGGATGGCATGACCGCGACCGCATTATAAGAGCTTATCCCGAAGCTTATTTCAAAATTGCGAGTATTGGCAAATTGTATGATGCGGTCGCAATTACAAAACTAGTAGCAGACGACCTTATATCCCTGGATGAAAGCATTCTTAATTATTTTCCTGAGTTTGCCGGGCGAATTGAGTATGCTGAAAATATCAGCGTTCAAATGCTGGTCCAGCATCGCAGTGGTATGCCTAATTTTACTGATGTCCCGGATTTCTGGATGAATCCGCCAGAAAATACAGAGCAGACCCTGAAACTTTTTCTTGACAAACCCGCCAGTTTCGCACCTGGAACCGACTATGCTTACTCAAATTCGAATTATTTCCTGTTAGGTTTGCTAATGGAGAAGGTTACCAATAACTCCAATACGCAGGTGATACAGGATAGAATTCTTGAGCCATTAAATCTGAAAAATACTTTCTTCAGCCTGGATGATATTGATCAGGATAAGCTAATGAGTGGTTATTATGTTGGAGTTGAAGAAGATATCAAGTCTACTAATTATCATTCGATGATCGCTACTGCGCAGGATGTGGGAATCTTTGTCAAAGCTCTGAATACTGGTAAATTACTTACCAAAGAGGAGAATGAGATTTATTCTTCCATCTATGTTTACGATCATACCGGACTCATCCCAGGTTACCAGAGTATTGCAAAATATCATGCAAATATCGATACGGTAGTGATCCAGTTCGTTAATACCGCAAATTTTGATGGCTATACCTGGAGTATTTCTGAAATTGTTTACGACCGAATTATAAAAATCTTAGAGAAGCGCGACTAAGATTTATGAATCTGCCTGCAGTAATTTCAATTGTAAATGCTGTAATAGCATGATCGTTTTACCATCTTTTATCTTTCCCGTTTTAATCATTTTTAACGCATCATAAAACTTAAGTTCCAGGACTTCAATGTCTTCCTGTTCTTCAGCTACACCTCCACCCTCGCTTATTTTCATGTCTTCGTGATATTCAGCTATAAAGAAATGTACGATCTCGGTCACCGAACCTGGAGACATATAAGCTTCAAAAACTTTTTCGACATTGGAGATCTCATACCCGGTTTCCTCCTGCGTTTCTCTTCGAATACAATCTTCAGCACTATCTTGATCAAGCAGACCAGCACAGACTTCGATCATTATCCCTGAAGAGTTTCCGTTTAAAAAAGTAGGCATCCGGAATTGCCTGGTAAGAATCACAGTTTTCTTTTCTAAATTGTACAGTAGGATTGCCGCTCCATTTCCGCGATCATAAGCCTCTCTACTTTGCCGCTCCCAATTACCATCATTTTTTCTGAAGTCAAAATTTACTTTTTTGAGCGTGTACCAGTTATCAGATAAAATTTCAATTTCTAAATTATCAACTCGTTCTTGTTTCATTACTTCTGAAAAATTTAAAGTTCGCAAGATAATAAGCAGTTTTCATTCGAAATGCTTAAAACCAGATATAGTGCAAAAACTTCAGTTTACAGAATTACAAATATTTTACTAACTTTAAATACATTGAAAATGAATGTCTTACGAAAATCACTATTCCATGTCTGTAGAGCGAGGTCCTAAAAGTTTACACGAGCACAATAAATCATTACTGTATTCACAGAAACCTAAATTCAAGGAAGATCTTCGGGACCCGATCAATAGTGATCGTATACGTTTGGATGGCGTGAAATTCAGAAATTATTCTTCAGAAGAACTTGAGCAGGTACTTGCTGAAATAAAACTCAATGCTGCCAGGGATCTACGCCAACAATATAAATTGATGGTCGTCTCCATGATCATTTCAGTTTTGATCATGCTATTTTTAAAATATAAATTAGATCAAAGATTCAGCATCGTAGAATCTGCAGCTACCGACCTATTATAAAATTTATCCCGCCAGATTTTATAGAATAAGATGTAATACCAGGAATTATCTTGATCGTAAATCATATATTTCAGCTATAAATAATAGACATCCAAATGAGTAAAATCTTAGCAAGCCTGCTTTTAATACTTTCACTTAACTTAAATGCTCAGGAAATTTCAGAAAAGAAAAGTCAGGATAACTATTTGCATGACCTTATCGCAGATCTAATTCAGAAAGAAGAAATTGCCAGCGATCCTGTCATCATTTTAAATGAACAACTTCTAACCTCTGATATCCTAGATACACTCAGTATTTCAAAATTTGAAATAACCTCTTATGCTGTTCTTAAGAAAGAACAAAGCGATGTTGAGGATAAGTTTGGGAAACAAGGGCTTAACGGAGTACTCATGATCAAAACCAAATCTTATCAGGAGACCGTTAGAGATAATGATTATCTGGCGCAAGAGGATGTTTTGTATCTAGTCGATGGAAAAGCCGCACATAGCTCAATGCTGAAAGATATGGATCCGGAAACCATTGCGAAAATTGATGTATTAAAAGATCAGGACTCTATCGCAAAGTATACAAGCGAGGAGATTAATGGAATCATAAAGATCCAGCTAAAAAAAGAGACTAAATAACGGTGAACACCAATGCTGAGTAAAGTTTCATATTTTTATTAAATTGAAAAAAGTTTAATAAAAGAATTGGATCATGAGTAAGCCAGACTTCAGTAATCTACGTTGTATCTATATTAACTGTACGCTGAAAAAATCACCAAGGGAGAGCCATACATCAAAATTAATAGAACTTTCCGCAGAGATCATGCGGCGGGAAAATGTGGAAGTGGAAGAAATAAGGTTTATCGATCATGATATTGCTACTGGTATTTATCCCGATATGACAGAACATGGTTGGGATAAGGATGAATGGCCAGCTATTTATGATAAGATCATGGCTGCAGATATATTAGTTCTTGGAACACCAATCTGGCTTGGCGAAAAATCTTCCATGGCCCAGAAACTTATAGAAAGGTTGTATGCCATGAGCGGTGTTCAAAACGATAAAGGTCAGTATGTATTTTACGGTAAGGTTGGAGGTACGCTTATCACCGGGAATGAAGATGGGATCAAACATTGTGCGATGGGGATTCTTTATTCTATGCAACATGTTGGTTTTAGCATTCCTCCTCAGGCAGATGCAGGCTGGATAGGAGAAGTTGGCCCTGGCCCGAGTTACGGTGATACTGAGTGGAAAGACGATAAACTTGATCCACCAGCTGGTTTTGGAAGTAATTTCACTAATAAGAATACTACTTTCATGACCTATAATTTAATGCATTTGGCGTCCAGTCTCAAAGATCAAGGTGGTTATCCTGCTTATGGAAATTCGGCCGAAGGCTGGGAAGATGGGAAGCGCTGGAATTTCGAAAATCCTGAGTATCGATAAAACTATTTTCAGAATATAATTAATGAGAATCTTTTTGAACTTATTGCTTTTTCAGAGAAATATTATGCTCACAGCATTACCTATTTCTTTACTGATAGCCGCTCTAACTTCTGAATTTTCAAATTTTGGATTCTTCTACTTTCTTAGCAGTCTTCTAATCCACCTAAGTGTTTATAGCATCAATCCACCTAAAGAACTATATTTTTATCTAAATAACGGATTCTCCAGAGTTCAGCTCTTTTTAAGTACAATCTTTATTTCGGTTTTAATGATCCTTATATCACAGCTTTTTGAGTAAACTTCAACTTGATAGTGTACAAAAGGCTTATGATGGTCAAAAGATCCTGAACGATGTCTACCTGCAGTGTTCAACAGGAGAAGTGGTTGGTTTACTGGGAAGAAACGGAAGTGGGAAATCAACGTTACTGAAGATCATGTTTGGGTCATTGAGAGCTGACAGTCGGTTTCTAAAAATTGATGACAAGGTTTATTCAGGCTCGAAATCTATAAAAGATATCAAGTACTTACCGCAGGATAGCTTTTTAATTAAGAGTATAAATGTTAAGAGTACTATCAAACTGTTTCTTAGACGGCAGTATAGCAGAATAGTTCTGGATTTGCCTATGGTAAAGCCGATATTGAGTGAGCGCGTAGGTCATCTAAGTCTAGGACAAAAAAGAACTCTGGAAGTTCTGCTATTGCTTTATTCTGAATCCAGATTTCTATTACTGGACGAACCTTTTAACGGACTCAGTCCTACCAGCAGAGAAGTAATCTCGCAACTTATACAGGAAAGAAAAGAACACAAAGGCATCATTATTACAGATCATGATTACCGCAACGTAATATCACTATCAGATCGAATAATGCTTATGGACAGTGGTAATCTTCGGGAAATCGATGATTTAAATCGGTTGACTCAGTACGGTTATCTTACTTGAAAATCGTTAGTAAATTCAGCCTGTTGGTAATAAAGCTTCAGAAAAAGCATTAAATCGTAACTTTATGAAAAAGATGCTATGAAAAATCATTACAATTTGTTCCTGTTATTGCTGCTTGTATTAAGTATGACAGCATGCGGACAGACAAAAAAAGAAAGCAACGAAGAGGAAACCTATACTTTTAAAAACGGTGATCCAAACGGAATTGGAAAGTGGTATATGGGTAGAGAGATCGCGCATGTCATGGGTTATCAAGGAATAAACTGGCTGGAAAGATCTGATCGCGAAAAGGAGGAAAATACGAGTCAGTTACTGAAGAACATGAATATCCAGCCTGGTGATACGATCGCTGATGTTGGTGCCGGCAGTGGATATCATGCTTTTAAAATGGCGAAATTGGCTACCGAAGGTTTTACTTATGCGGTGGATATACAGCCAGAAATGCTTCAGGCGATTTCAACAAAGCAGTCAGAACAACAGGTGAATAATATTCAAACCATTCAGGGTTCAGAAAAAAGTATAAATCTGGATGAGAATTCAGTTTCAAAAATATTGCTGGTGGATGTCTATCATGAATTTAATTTTCCGAAGGAAATGATAGAATCCATGCACAAATCTCTGACTTCTGATGGTAAAATTTATTTGATCGAATATAAAGCTGAGGATGCGAGCATTCCGATCAAGGAAATTCACAAAATGAGTGAAAAACAGGCCGTAAAAGAATTTAAAGCCTCCGGTTTTAAACTGGAGCAGAATGTTGAGAATTTACCCTGGCAGCATTGCCTGATCTTTGTAAAAGAAAAAACGAATTAGCTCTGCCGAAAAAATCTAATAAAACTATAAATTCAACAATTTTAAATCCAGTTCAATTTTAAAAAGTTTTTTAACCTATGACGTGGAAATACCTGTTTCTAAGTATCCTTGTTAGTTTTATGTTCTATACACCCAACTCCAATGCGCAACTTCCGGATATCGAGATCATGCATGAGCGCAGAGGTGATAAAAGTATCGAGTTCAGTTACCGGAAGAATAAACCAGGCACTTACTATCTAAAATTGGAGTTTCCAGATCTTAAAAATACCAATCACGGTGATCACAAACAGATTCTGGATCATGATTATGGCAATCTTACCGTATTGCGTGCAATTAATCGGGAAGAGGAAATAGGCTATTCATATACCTTCTCCTATATACGGGGCATTCCAAATCCTGAAGTGGACTCAACTTTTAAGTACTTGTTACCTTTGAAAACTTCAGAAACCGCCAGAATAGTAGAGACCAGTCAACAAAATGCAGAAGAAAACCTAGCAATGGTTACCGGAAACTGGATCTCCTATATAATCACCAAAGGTGAGAGTTTTCCCGTTCACGCAATGAGGGAAGGTGTAGTTGTAGAAGTAAGAAATTCAAGCGCTGATAGTATCTCCCAGGATGTACGAAATAGTATTATTATTGAGCATAAAGACGGAACCTATGCAAATTACCAGGGTTTGGAGGAAATCAAGGTTCTTCCAGGAGAAGAGGTATATCCAAACCAATATCTTGGCGATGCACAGAAATTCGAAGACCAGAAACACCGACTCGATTTTTCTGTAAATTACATTTATAGTGAAAAATTTGAAGGAAACCGCCAGAATGCATTGAAACAGGATGAGGCTAATTTTAATTTTCTGAAGCCAATTTTCTATGCTAAAGATTATTCAGGAGTTATCGATTCTGGCAAAGAATACACCATGGAAATGACTCAGGAAATCTTTACACAGGACTTTTCTAAAAGAGATCTTAGAAGATTTAAAAAGAATCCGTCTCAGTTTAACTGGACAAATTGATCAGCCTTTATTAAATTGTAATTCGAAAATATCTTTAATTAAGAAAACGAGATTTTTTATGTGGAGTACTATCATCATCACTTTGATCATTCTAAGCCTCGTTCTATGGATCTGGGCACTGGTGGATATTCTAAAAACCAGGTTCAGTTCTCCCATTCTGCAGGTATTATTGATCCTTATGATCTTTTTATTTCCTGTAATTGGATCACTCGTATACTTTCAATTCAAGCATAGATTTACAGAATCAGAGAGAAGCTTTGAACCTGCATTCAAACCAAGAAATTAGCATCCAAAGTTTACATTCTTCTGAAAATTTAGCCTGGTTTATAATGCTTATACAGCTTTAAGTTTCTTCGGAAGGAGCCAGCTCTTTATCTGGAGATCAAATTTTAGGTAGTATGATAGTTTTCTGAAACATTTTCCTATTTTCGTCGGAAGGTGAAGTCCCTATGAATAAACAGAAATCAAGAATAAAACAAGCCCGGATCTTAAGAATTTTCAGAAAGATCCATCGTACTATGGGTGCTTTTTTATTCGTATTCTTTTTTATCGTTTCCGTCTCCGGTATCCTTCTGGGAGCCAAGAAAAATACTGCTGGCTATATTCTTCCAGAAACCCAAAGCGGACAAACTTCAAATTTTGAAGAATGGAAGTCTATTGCTGTCCTTGAAAATATTGCCCAACAAACATTGAAGGACTCGGTTTCATCTTCATTATCCAGCGATATTGACAGGATGGATATTCGCAAGGAAAAAGGTATTGTAAAGTTTCTTTTCGAAAATCACATTCACGAGATACAACTTGATGGTGCTACAGGTGAAGTGCTAAGTATTGGCCAGAGAAGATCAGATGTTATAGAGAATATTCATGATGGTTCTATTGTAGATGATTACCTGGGCACCGGTGGCTACTTTAAGTTGATCTACTCTGTGAGTATGGGGATTGCATTACTAGTATTTACCATTACCGGGTTCTGGCTTTGGTATGGTCCCAAGAAATTGCGTAAGACTGGCAGATGATCTATTTAAAATGCTTCTCTCCTACTTCGTAATGAATATAGTTTCGCTTCATCCATAAATAACCAAAGCAATCTATTAAAGGTTTGATCAACCTATTTCGCAGTCCAAATTTTGCTGTTCCGGCTACTCTTGGGTAATGGCGAATTGGGATCTGAATCACTTTACCTCCCTGTAACATGATCATTGCCGGTACAAACCTGTGCAGTCCTTTAAAAAAGGGAATTCGCTTAGCGTAATCTGTATGCATGATCTTTAGGGGACAACCCGTATCATACATCCCATCATTCGTGAAAAAGTTCCTGACGTTATTGGCGACTGTGGAGGAAAGATTCTTTTTAAAAGAATCCTTACGCTGATTCCTATACCCGTTTACTAATTGATAATTATTGATTTCTTTTAGCAGAACTTCAAAGTCTTCAGGATCTGTTTGAAGATCGGAATCTATATATCCGGTAAGACTGGTGGTTACGTGGTCGATCCCAGCTTTGATCGCCGCACTTAGACCGGCATTTTTCGTAAAGGATATGTAACTGAAATGTTCAGATCTTTCACAGATTTCCCTGACTATTTTCAAACTTTGATCTGTTGACCCATCATTTACCAGTAATATTTGAGTCGGAACACTGGATTTTTCTGCAAACTCTCCAAGTTTCTGCTCAACGCGGAGCAGGTTCTCTTCTTCGTTAAATAAAGGAACTATAACAGTTAATTGGTGCATTCAGCAATATTGGTCAAACGATGTATGAAAATCTTAAACTGCCGCAAATATATAAATATTGCTCAATAGTAATTTTCATGTGCTTCCGAAGCATAAAAAAACCGACAACACAATTGTTGCCGGTTTCTTTTGTCGAGATGACAGGATTTGAACCTGCGACCCCACGCCCCCCAGGCGTTGACGCTACCAGACTGCGCCACATCTCGATTGCTTTGCAAAAATAAGCTGGTTTCGTAGAGAATTCAAAATAATTTCGAGTAAACAATAGCCTTACTAAAGGTCCATTTCTTCCATAAAAGTATCTGGATGAGCTCCAGTACGCGTATTATCTTCCAGAGCATCAATTTCAGCTACCTCATCTTCCGTTAGTTGAAAATCAAAGACATCGGCATTTTCCTGAATTCGTTGCTTATGTACACTCTTCGGAATAGTCGCAACCCCTTTTTGCAGATCCCAGCGAATTACTATTTGTGCTTCAGACTTTCCATATTTTTCAGCAATAGTTCCAATAAGCTCATTCTCTAATATTTCTCCTCGCATAAGTGGTGACCAGGCCTGATACTGGATCTTATTCTTCTTGCAGTAGTCAAGAATATCCTGCTGAACTAGTTTAGGATGAAATTCATTTTGCAAAACCATGGGCTGCACACCTCCGAGTTCTTTAATACTTTCCAGCTGATGGATCATGCAATTACAAACTCCAATGGCTTTAGTTTTTCCTTCCTCGTAAAGCTCCTGCAAAACTTTCCAGGATTCCAGATATTTACCAGGCTTTGGCCAGTGAATCAGGTATAGATCTAGGTATTCCAGTTCCATTCTTTCCAGAGTCTCTTCAAAAGCTTTGCGTGTGGTTTCCATCCCCTGGTCTTCTATCCAAAGCTTGGATGTGATAAAGATCTCTTCTCTAGGAATACCGCTTTTTCTAATCGCTTCCCCTACTCCCTTTTCATTTCCGTAAAATGTTGCGGTATCTATCAATCTGTAACCAGTTTCAAGAGCAGCTGCAATTGCATTATTGATCTCTTCTCCGTTATCGGCTTTATATACCCCAAGCCCTAAACCCGGCATTTTATAACCGTTATGCAATTCTATTTTACTACTAATACTATCTAACATCATCTTCTTTTTTGAGAAAGTTAAGAGTATAAGTAGAACATCTGAGTCTCTAATTGGACTTTAAAAATTCTTTAACCTCTTTTAGATAAATTTCAGGTTTTTCAATCCAACCATAATGACCGCAGTCTTTCATTAAAATCAATCTCGAATCTGGAAGAACACTATCTGCATAGATCGCAATATCTTTATGAACAATTTCATCTATACCATTCAGGATCAAAACAGGTTTATTAAAATTTTTCATCTCTTCGGAAACATCAAAACCAATGAGGTTCATATTAGCCCAAACCTGCGAATTAATGGTTCGATCTGTTGTCATAAGCCTTTCTGCTACTTCCGAAGTTCTGGTGGAATCATTCAAATAAGCGATCGCCATTAGCTTTGCCCGCTGGTAACGAGTTTCTCTCAAAGTATCACCTAAACTGATTTTCAGAACTAACTGATTCAATTCATCTTGCTGGGATCTGCTTAATCTATCCCGTAGATCCGGGTAATCTCTTAATCTTAGATCCATGCCGCCTGAGTGCGACTGTATCATTGCGCTTACTCTTTCAGGATATTTTGCCGCATAGGCATAAGCGAGCATTCCGCCAAAGGAATGTCCCAGTACGATCCAGTTCTCATATCCCAGGTGTTTTCTTAAAATCTCAATATCCTCCACCATGAGATCGATCGTAAAGTCGGTATTTGTATTGGTATGAATCTTTGAATTTCCAGTACCTCTTTGATCGTATATTATAGTAATATTATCTTCTGAAAGCAATTTCGCCAGTTCTCCAAAACCAGCACTACTAATCCCAGGACCACCATTTATGATTAGAACAGGGTCTCCAGCCCCATACGTACTGTAGTGAAGTTTGCCATCTTTGTACTCGATCGTTTCTTCAGTCTGAGCCTGAAAATTATAAGTGATAAGAAATAGAAAAGTCAGATGGAAAAGCAATTTCATAAGATGGAATTTGATTAAAAATACGTATTTATTGCGTTGGCCTGCTTTACAACGCAGCATGGACAATTTTAGTTCAGGTTTGTCGCAAATCGCTTAATATGATTATCTTCACCCCGGTTTTGCCCAAATCAACTTCTATGAATAGATCACTTTTACTCTGCCTGTTCTTCTTCGCTTTTGTGAAGGTGAACGCACAGCAAATCACCGAAAAAAATACAGATAGCCTTTATTTCCAGGGACTCGAACTCTACCAGGATAAACAATATCAAGAGTCTTTACAATACACTAACCGGGGATTGCAGCTTGCTCCAGAATATCATGATATCAGAATCTTAAGGGTTCGGAATTTATGGGCTCTGGACAGTATTGATCAGGCTACTACAGATCTTGAATTTCTGATGCAGAATGCCCAAGATTACCCGGGTGTTAGAGAACTTACCGTTCGCCATACAAAATTATTAAAGGATCCTGAAGATGCTCTGGCTTACCTTGAACAATTAGAAAAAACACAGAGTTTAAGTGCGAATATGCTTATCCTTAAATCTGAACTTTTACTTCAGAATAAAGATAAAAAAGCTTCCAGAGAGATCGCTTTAGACCTTTTCAATAATCGTGAGTTGGATCAAAACAAGCGATATGTCCTTCAGAATATATTAAAGAGAACCATTAGGGATGAGATTGGGGTAAATTATCAATACATCTATTTTAGTGACGAGTATAATCGTGAGAACTGGCAAACCATTAGTCCGGAGTTTCAACATTATTTCAACAGCAGTGCAGTGATCGCCCGGGTAAATTATACAGATCGTGGCTATGACCAGAGTACTTTATATGAGCTGGAATCTTACCCTGTTTTCAGCAATAAGGTATATGCATTTCTAAACCTGGGAATTTCAGACGGAACTTTGTATCCCGACCTTAGAACCAGCGCCTCTTTATTTGTCAATATCTTCTCGATCTTTGAATTAGAAACCGGAGCGAGATTACTACATTTCTCAGATGAGGATTATTACTCCGGAATTCTGGGGCTTACTATGTACAAAGGTAAATTCTATATCAACTCAAGAGTTTTCCTTGGACCGGAGATCAATGATCAGTTAACCCAGAACTACCAGTTGAACGTTCGTTACTATCTTAATAATGCAGATAATTTCTTCTTTTTAAGACTTGGAACGGGTATTTCGCCAGATGAGACCACAATTTTTACGCAAGTACAGGAGAACCCGTCTCTGGAAGCATATTATTCAAATCTTGGCTTGAATTTCACTATTGGACCTCATCATATTTTCCAGGTAGGTGGCGGTTATTTGTTCGAAGATATCACCTCAAACAGGCAAGGTGATCAATTCATTGGCAATGTTGGCTATCGCTATAGATTCTAGGTGTCGGAAACTTTAAATCCTTTTCTGGTCATAGTTCCCCAGCCAGATTTAATACGGAAGATCTTCTTGTAATAACCCTTCATTTGTCCATATACCAGTATTGGATGATACAGGAATGGTTCGAGATAAGCAGCAAGTAAAAGTTCTATAACTTGCTTTGGCTTGGTATAATGATTAAAGTTCTTGACATACATAAAGATAGCAGCTGTGGAAAAGATACATCCTACAATGTAAGCGGCCGTAAATAATAGCACTGCCATCGTCCAGTTGATCATTCCGAAGAAAGCAAAAGCGATGATACAAATGATTCCCAGAAATTCAATAATAGGCGCTCCAAACTCGAAAAACAGCCAGTAAGGATAATAGAAAATTCCCATGTATCGATACTTAGGGTTGAAGAACAATTTCCTATGGATCTTCAAAGTTTCCCAAAGTCCCCTCGCCCAGCGATCACGTTGCTTAATTAAAATATCATAATCTGGCGGCCCTTCTGTCCAGCATAAGGTTTCCGGTAAATAAACCACTTTATAGGGTAATTCCTTTTCTTCCATCAAACGCCTTAAGCGAATACATAGCTCAAGATCCTCTCCAACTGTTTTTGCGTCAAACCCACTAACCTCGATCACCCTTTTTCTAGGATACATACCAAAAGCTCCAGACACGAGCATGAGTCCGTTTATTTCGCTCCAGGCCATTCTACCTAACAGAAATGCCCTAATGTATTCAACGACCTGTACCATGGGCACCAGATTATTAGGCAAACGAAGTTCTTTCATCACCCCGTTCTTTACGACCGAATCGTTCGCAATTCCAATACCTCCACCACAGGCGATTATTTCACTGTGATATTCTTCGAGGTAAGGTCTAACCATTTTAAGCAAGGCATCCTGCTCGATGATACAATCTGCATCTGTACAAACCACCAGTTCTGATGTTGCAAAATTGATCCCGGCATTCAGAGCATCTGCACGCCCACCATTGTTTTTATCGAGTACGGTTAGATGCGTGTACTTCGAAAGCGTACTCTTATATACATATTTAACGGTCGCTGTAGGAATTGGCTGCGTAATAAAGGTCGCATCTCTTCTCTCCAGTTTAAATTCCTTGATGAGTTTTTCCAGTGAATCGTCTTTACTTCCATCATTTACCAGGATGAGTTCGTAGTATGGATATTGTATGGATAATAAGCTTTTTACGTTCTCAATTATGGTAAGACCTTCATTGAAAGCAGGTGCAATAAGCGATACCGAAGGAATATCAGTGGCACTAACAATATCATTCACCTGAAGGAATCGTGATTTCTTCTTATTTCGGCGTATGGCACGACTGGCCAGGATCACTCCTGCGAAATACATCGTCATGAGGGCGATCCCGTATGCAAAGAAAAAATAGTTTGCCGCCAGGAATACATATTCCCCGCTAAAAAACCTTTCTATATCATTCAACATTTAAATTTGAATTTTCAGGGTATTGTTGGTAATAGAATTCCTGGACCTTCTCTTTATATCCATTGTTCCATAAAATTTCAGCAACGTTCAGTTTAAGCTCTTCATTATTTCCATTAAGCTGTCTCAGGTAGAAGTCAACGTCAATATCAGAATTGTCATAGATATAATTTAAAAGTTGCGCCTGCTGTACGGGATCTGCAACGCTTTCGTAAACATCCTTAATATAATCCATTCTTTCCGTAGACAGAGCGAAAGTCTGTATACAGTAAATAGCTGTTTCGCGTACCTCATAATCAGCATGCTCCAGATGCTCCATGATAAACGGAATTTCAGTATGCAATTCAAATTTTCTAATAATTCTCATGACCAGTTTTTTACCGAAAAGCTTATCGGTCATATAGGCTCTTTTTAACCATTTCATTTCTGGTTTTGGATATAGATCATAGAGCTTTTCAACGATCTTTATTTGTTGCCACAAGGTGATATTACGTTTTAAGTATGGAAGAAACCTAAGCGATTCCCATCCCATAAACACAACCATAGCGATCTGTGCTTCTCTTCGCACGAATACGTTTTTGTTATTCTGAAATTTAAAGACCTCATTCATGTGCTGAGACTGATTCATCTCGTAGATCTCCCGAATTCCACGAGCTTTGGAATACCATCCCCATTTGGAAATTTTCGTGAATGAAGCATTGTAAGGTGGGATCTGCGCATATAGCTTCTTGAGCTTGATATAATTCTCTCCAAGTATAGTTCGCTGGGTTCGTATCATCAATCGAATAAGATACTGCACGTTGTTTCTATTGCCTTTACGTATTCCAACAGCTTTTAAGCGATCATTGATCTCACTAATATGCAAGGGATCATCTACATTATTATAGAGATAACGGCTTACGACATCGGCAAAGGTATGCTCAATGCGATCGAGTGCTCGCATACGATTCTTTCTATAGATCATGGTGACCGCTATGGAAATCCAGTAAACGACCAGGATCGCCAGCACGCACTTAATAAAAAGCAAAACTCCCGCTTCGGTCATGAATATGCCTGAATTGTTGATTCGATTTCGTCCAGATCTATAGGCACTGCGTAAAAGCCTGTTATATCTTTTAATGCGAAGATCTCCTTTTTGATCTTGTCCTGTCCCATATTCGTAACCACTAATAAGTTTTTATGCGGAATAACTTCCTGCACCTGGGCTACGAATTCTAAAGGTGCAATTCCTTCAAAAAGAATGTCTGTGATAATGAATTCAAAATCACTTTCCTGATCCTCTATTGTAAGTGCATCCAGCGATCTTATGGCTTTGCAATCAAAATGATTTACGGTTACAAGCCTTTCCAGAATCTTTAAAATGATGATATCTTCCTGGATGACCAGAACTTTTCGCATGCTCTCGATTTAAGTTGAAATATACGTAATAGGTCGTTAAACAGTAAAAATTAATGCGTTTAGGCACATAAAATGTACAAAATTTAAAAATGAGTAAGAAAAATCTTTCTATATTAAGCTCGTTTAACATAGTGAATTAAGAATTTTCAACGCTAAAAAAGTACTTCAATAGTTTTAAGCCGCTTGTTTTTAGATGGTTGATTAGAGTATTGAAATGGGATTATAATGGTTAACCTGACATGGCTAAAAGTTAAATGAATTTAATAGTAAACGCTTTTAAACCGGCATTTTCGCAGTAAGTCTATTGGTCTACACTAAGGTGCAACTGAACGAAGCTAAACCCTGCTTAAACGAATTAAAGCCTTTAAACTCGACTATTATGGCATCTTTGGTTGACTAAAACAATTCCCTATGAAACGTAAGTTAAATATCCTTTTTATCGAAGATGATGAAATTGAGGTAATGAAACTAAACCGCACCCTGAATTCGGTAGAATTAAAGCATGTGGTTCATAATGCAAGAGATGGTGAAGAAGCGCTGGAATTTTTAAAACAAAAGGATAGGTTACCGGAAATAATATTACTGGACTTAAACATGCCTAAAATGAATGGTATTGAATTTCTTAGTATTTTGAAGCAGGATGATAATCTAAAGTATATTCCAACAATTATTCTAACAACTTCAAATAACAGAAAGGATCTGTTAGAATGTTTTAATATTGGAATCGCAGGATACATTATAAAGCCTCTTAAGTATGATGATTATGTGTATAAACTAAAAAGCGTACTGGATTACTGGAGTATCAATGAACTAATTAAAGTATAATATGAAAGGAATTGTTTTTACTGAGTTTCTGGAGATGGTAGAAAAAGAGTTTGGCCTGGAAGTTCTGGACCAGATTATCAATGAGTCTAACTTGGCTTCAGGAGGAATATATACTTCGGTTGGAACCTATGACTTCATTGAAATGCAAAGCCTTATTGTAAAGCTTTCAGAAAAAACTGGTTTGGGGGTAAATGATCTTCTGTATGCCTACGGAAAAACATTTTTTGCAGTTCTGGAAAAGAACCATGCAAATATTTTCAGCCTGTATAGTGGGCCTTTGGAAATGCTTGCTTCTATAGAAAATCACATTCATGTAGAAGTTAGAAAACTATATCCGGGAGCTGAGCTTCCCACCTTTCGTATCATTCAGCAGGACGATCATTTTCTTGAAATGATGTATTATTCAGATCGATCTATGTATATGTTTGCAAAAGCACTCATGGAGCAAACCTTTTCACATTATCATGAAAATTCCAGGATCGAACTGGAAAAGATTCAGGAAAATGGAACACAGGTAAGATTTAGAATTTACAAAGAGCCGCATGCAGTTAGCTAAAAACATTGAAATTTTAGAGCGTGCACTTGTGCGTGAGAAAGCTGCCCGAAAGGCGGCTGAAGCGATATTGGAGCAAAAGTCTCTGGAGCTTTATAATGTCTCAGAAGAATTACGCCAAACTAATTCAATACTTGAGGAAACGCTGAATAGAAAAACTTCTGAATTGGAAGGGGTTTTTGAAACTTTGATCGACGCCTTTATAGTCATGGAACTTTCTGGCGATGTTATCAAGATGAACCAGGCAGCCAAGGACCTACTTGGTTTCGACCCTGAAGAAGAACATGTTAATTTAATTGGACTCGTAAAGGACCAATACAAAGAATATACTTTTGAAGCTTTTAAAGAGCTTACCATCCACGGGAAATTTAATAATTATCGTGCGGTGATCATTACCAAGAATGGGGATGAAAAGATCGTACAGATAAATGCCAGCATCATTTATAATACTAAAGGCGAGCCAGTCGCTGCACAGGGCATTGCACGGGATATTACACAGGAAACCGCGATGAAGCGGCAAATGCAACACCAGAAGAGACAGCTTGATATTATCTTCGGAAACTCCCCGATTGGGGTGTCCCTCGCCAGGTCCATGGACGGAGGCCTTCTTATGGTTAATAGTGCCATGAGTAAGATGTTTGGATACACGCCTGAAGAATTTGAGAAGGTGGATGTAAACCAGATCACCCATCCAGATCACCGCGAGGAAACATTAAAATTGAGGGAGAAGCTTTTCGCAGGAGAGATCCAGTCTTTCCAGATGGAAAAACGCTATTTTAAAAAAGATGGCTCTCTGCTTTGGGCTAATACAAGTGTTACTGCCGTTCCAGACGAAAATGGTGTTACTGAATATCTTGTGGCTACTGTTGAAGATATCACAGAACGCAAAGAAGCCAGTAATAAACTTAAACAGTCTGAAAACAGGATGTCCACTCTTATTATGAACATGCAGAGTGCGGTATTGCTGGAAGATGAAAATAGAACGATAAGTCTTACGAACCAGAGATTCTGTGATCTCTTCGAAATACCGGCTCCTCCTGCTGCTCTAACCGGTGCCGACTGCTCTAGTGCCGCAGAACAATCTAAAAGGCTTTTTGCAGAACCTGAAAATTTTGTATTAAGAATAAAAAAACTACTAGAAAAACGAGAAACAGTAATTGGAGAAGAGATTGAAATGGCAGATGGACGTTATCTCGAACGTAGTTATATCCCAATTTTTAGTGATGGCATCTATAAAGGGCACCTTTGGAGCTATGATGACATCACTATTAGAAAACGTTATAAAGAATCTTTAAAGGCTCAGAAGGAAAAATATAGTAACATCATTGCGAATATGAACCTGGGACTGCTGGAAGTGGATAATAATGACCATATAATTATGGCGAACCAGAGTTTCCAGCATATTAGTGGTTACACAGAGAAAGAATTGAAGGGTAAACATCCAGCAGATCTTCTATTAACTGATGAGTCTAAACAATTACTTGAAACAATAGAGGACCATAAAAAAACCGGAATTACCACTAGTTATGAAATTACGGTATTTAATAAAACTGGTGAAAAAAGAACATGGATTATAAGTGGTACACCCAATTATAATATGCAAGGTGAGATGATTGGCTCCATCCTCATCCATCTCGATATTACAGATCGTAAGGACCTTGAAAACAAACAGGTGGAACTTTTAAAGGATTTGGAGGTTCAGAACCAGGAATTAAATGATTATGCTCATATCGTATCCCACGATCTAAAATCTCCTCTTCGGAATATTTCGGCACTACTGAGCTGGACTAAGGAAGATTTCAGGAATCAGTTAGGTGAAGATAGCCTTGTGAATATTGATCTTATGCAGGATAAGGTGGAAAAAATGGATCACCTTATTGAGAACATTCTGAAGTATTCCAGTATAGATCGTAGTTCAGCAAGCGTCGAGAAAGTAGACGTTCAGGCGTTGGTGGAAGATATCATCGCCATGATCTATATCCCAGATCACATACAAGTGACCATCAAGAACAAATTACCGGTCATTCAGGCTGATACTACCAGAATTCAGCAGCTATTCCAGAATATTATATCTAATGCTGTAAACTACATCGATAAGGAACAGGGAATTGTGGAAGTGGATGTGGAGGAAAATGCAATGGAATATATATTCTCTGTACAGGATAATGGAATTGGCATTCCAGAAGACCAGCATGATCGTATTTTCCAGATTTTCAACACTGCCTCAGACCATAAGAAATCTACTGGAATTGGTCTAAGTATCGTAAGAAAGATCATCGATCTTTATGATGGAAAAGTTTGGCTGGAAAGCAAACCTGGAATTGGCACCACTTTTAATTTCAGTATAAAAAAGAGTTTATGAAAGTAGCACAGGCAAAATATGAAGCTGGAAACTGGAATTCTAATACTGAAACTTCAGATCTAGAAAACCCGATCGTTTTAATATTTGGTGATCGCCATCTTTTAGAAAAGCAAAGTTTTACTGAAGCTTGTAAAGATCAGTTTCCATATAAGAACCTGGTTTTCGGGACTGCCGCCGGAGAGATCCTGGGTGATAGAATTAGTGAAAATGGGGCTGTTGCCACCCTTATCGACCTTGAAAGATCACATTTTGAAATTAAAACTGCTAACATTCACAATTATAACATGGATGGAATGGCGCTGGGCAAAGAGTTGATCAGTAAACTGGATCATAAGAATCTTAAACATGTTTTTGTGATTTCAGAAGGAAGTTTTATTAACGGAAGTGATCTATTGCGTGGTCTGGAGCATGAGGAGCATAAAGATTTTTGTGTTACTGGTGGTATGTGTGGTGACGGACCAAGATTTGAGAAAACCTTAGCCGGTTTAAATGCTGCGGAAGAAGGTGAAGTTGTGGTCATAGGATTTTATGGCGATGATCTTGAAGTATCCTTCGCAAGCGTTGGTGGATGGATTCCTTTTGGTCCTGAAAGACTTATCACAAAATCTGAAAATAATGTCCTTTTTGAACTGGATGGACAGCCAGCTCTTGATCTGTATTCAAAATATCTGGGAGAAAAATCTGCTGAGTTACCGCAGTCTTCCCTATTCTACCCTCTTTACGTTAGAGAAAAAGGAAAAAAACACCCCGTAGTACGTACCATTCTAAATATAGATAGAGAGAACAATTCTATGATCCTGGCGGGAGATGTACCTCAGGGTTCAAGAGTTCAATTAATGATGGCTTCAGCAGATGCATTACTTAATGGTGCACAGGATGCGGCAAGTCTGGCCAACCAGAACCGAAAGAAAAAACCTGAGCTGGCACTTCTTGTTAGTTGTATTGGCCGCCGACTCGTCCTTAGCCAACGAGCAGAAGAAGAGATCGAGGAAGTAATCAATGTAATTGGAAAGGATGTCGCCGTTGGTGGATTCTATTCCTATGGTGAAATAGCACCTTTTTATGGGGAAAGCAATGGAACCCTACACAATCAAACCATGACTTTAACCCTACTAAGCGAATGAATAGTTTGTTGCAACGCCAGGTAAGCAAGTACCTGGATGAAGAAGCCTTGGAAGACCCGAAAATTAAAGCTTTTCTCACCGCTATCGATGAATCTTATAATAACAGTGAAGAACAGTTCAACATGCTACAGCGTGCTATGCGCATTAGTTCTGATGAACTCTTTGATGCCAACCAGCAGCTCCGCACAGATGTAATGTATCAAAAGGATATTCTTGATAGCATCACTACTGCGATCCAGGCTTTGAATCTAAAAGAATTTGAGAAGGAAAACGGTGAATTTGAGATCAAAGACCTAGCAGAGCATATACGTGAGCAAAGTGAAGAATTACAGATAGCCGCTAGAAAACAGGAGCAGCTTCTAAAGAACCTGGAAAACAAAAACCAGGTGCTTACAGATTACGCTCATATGGTATCCCACGATCTAAAGTCCCCACTACGAAGCGTAGATACTCTAATTTCCTGGATCAAGACAGACAATTACGACAGTTTAACTGCTGAAGGAAAAGAGCATTTCGATATGATACTGAAGAATGTAGAGAAAATGGATGCTCTAATTGAAGGCATCCTCAACTACTCCACTATTGAGATGGCAGATCATGGACAGTACCAGGTGGATACGAAATACATGGTCCAGGAAATTGTAGACCTGCTGGTTATTCCAGATGGTATTGAAGTAGAAATTTCAGAAAAACTTCCGGTTATCAAGGCAGATAAGTTTAGAATTCAGCAACTGTTCGAAAATATCATTCACAATGCTGTTAAAAGCATTGAACATGAGGGTAAGATCGAGATCAATG
Organism: Gramella sp. Hel_I_59; assembly: GCF_006714895.1. Lineage (NCBI taxonomy): Bacteria > Pseudomonadati > Bacteroidota > Flavobacteriia > Flavobacteriales > Flavobacteriaceae > Christiangramia > Gramella sp. Hel_I_59. Next base: position 2,408,070 of record NZ_VFME01000001.1, read on the forward strand.
TAGCAGATGCCGGCGAACTTTGGAAATTCGAGATCAAGGATTCCGGCAAAGGAATTCCTGAAAGGCATCACCATAAGATATTTAAGATCTTTGAAAAGATCGATACTAACCAGAACTCGACTGGAATAGGGCTCTCGATCGCCAAAAAAGTGGTCGATTTCTATGGAGGGCAGATTAGCCTGGAGAGCAAGGAAGACGTTGGAACGAGTTTTTATTTTACTTTACCAAAATGAATGAACAACCAAATTTAAACTACCTGCATCAGCTATCTGGTGGAGATAAAGAGTTTGAAAACAAACTCTTAGATGTTTTAAAAAGAGAATTCCCTGAGGAAGAAGCTGTTTATCACCAAAATATAGAACAAGGCAATTTTACTGAAGCTGCCTCAAATGTTCATAAACTTAAGCACAAAATTAGTATTTTAGGCCTTGAAGAAAGTTATCGCTTCGCGGAAATCTATGAAGAAGAACTCCGTGAGAATGATCCAAAAAAGCACAAAAGCTTTAATGAGATCCTTCAGAATATGAGCGATTTTATTGCTAAGTCTTAAACTACCGGTTCATGAAATGTTTAGTTATTGATGATGAGGCTACGGCCAGAATGATCATAAGTCAGCTTATTGATACTCATAAGGAACTCAACCTTGTTGGTGATTTCTCTAACGCCTTGCAGGCGATCAAATATCTAAACCAAAATGAAGTGGATCTTATCTTTCTGGATATCCATATGCCAGATTTTACAGGTTTTGACTTTATTCAAACTTTAAAAAATCCACCAAATGTAATCTTAACGACTTCAGACAGGAGCTTTGCAATAGAAGCTTTTGAATATGACTGTATCGTAGATTATATAGTGAAACCAATAACTTCGGAACGTTTTAAAAAGGCAGTTCAAAAAGCTGAGAATTCTAAACCTGCAAAACAAGCTATTACAGAGCCAACCGAAATTACATCAGACGTTAATAAAACTGAGAATGACCTTTATGTGAATATTGACCGTAGACTTATAAAGATCGATATTCCGAGTATCTACCTAATAGAAGCTAAAGGTGATTATATACAAATTAAGACATTCGAAAAGAACTATACAGTTCATTCTACGCTGAAAAAGATCGAAAATAAATTACCTGAAGACCTCTTCCTGAAGGTGCACAGATCTTATGTTATTAATACAAAGCATATTATCGATATTGAAGATAATAGCGTACTAATTGAAAAAGATGTTGTTCCCGTTAGCCGTAGTAACCGCCCGGAACTCATGAAAAGATTGAACCTGCTTTAACAACTTATCTTTACATAATTTCCATTCGTCGCTCTTAGATTCTGCTTAGACGAATATTCCCACACACATCGCATTGTGCCGGTATCTTTACATCAAATAAGTACCTAAACATCTAAAATTGAAAGCGATGAAAAATCATAACTATGCAGTAATCATGGCAGGAGGAGTTGGAAGCAGATTCTGGCCTGTATCCAAACAAAGCAATCCAAAACAATTTCAGGATATCCTGGGTAGTGGTAAAACGCTTATTCAAAATACGTTTAATCGTTTGAACCGATTTATTCCAGCTGAAAATATTCTTGTGCTTACCAATGCAATTTACAAGGATATCGTAATGGAACAATTACCTGAAATTTCAGGTTCGCAAATAGTTTTAGAACCAATCATGAGAAATACGGCTCCATGTATCTTGCTTGCAGCTATGAAAATTCATAAACTGGATCCTGAAGCCAGAATGCTGGTAGCACCAAGTGATCACTGGATCCAGGAAGAAGATCTTTTTGAGCAGGATATGTGTAAGGCATTTGAAGCTTCTGAGGAAGGTGAAAGACTTATTACATTTGGTATTAAACCTCACTTCCCTAATACCGGTTATGGGTATATACAATACGATCATAATAAAACCGCACAGGTTTATGATGTCCAGAGATTTACAGAGAAACCAGATTTCCAGACGGCGCAAAGTTTTCTGCACCAGGGAAATTACCTTTGGAATAGCGGGATCTTCGTTTGGAAAGCGCAAACAATCCTGAATAAATTTAAGAAGTTACTTCCCGAGATGTACAACTTATTCAAAATCGGGCAGGTTTTTTATAACAATCCGCATGAAACGAATTTCCTTAGAAGTCATTACCAGTACGCTGAAAACATTAGTATCGACTACGCAATCATTGAAAATTCAGAAGAAGTGATGGTAATTCCAGCTTCATTTTCCTGGAACGATCTTGGAACCTGGTGTTCGCTAGAAGATGAGCTTCCCGGTGATGCCGAATCCAATACAGTGGTAAACACTAGATTCATCCCAGTTGAAGCCACGGGTAATATTATTAGAACTGAAAGCAATAAGGTGGTTTTAGTCGACGGACTGAAGGATTATATGATCCTTGAAAACGATGAAGTCCTTCTTATTGTTCCGAAGGAAAAAGAACAAGAGATCAAAAACATCCGCAACGAGGTCATAGAACGCTACGGTGTTCATTTTGCCTAAACCATTTACCGACACTTAATACTTTTTTATCGTCTGCTTACCTACAGCAAACGAATAAGTATCGGTAGAGAGAAATCAAAAATTAATTTTACTCCCAGGTTATGAAAACACTACTACACTTTTTTTGTCTCATCTTAATACAAGAGGTTACTGCACAGCAGTTCCAATATCTTGGTGAATATGATGGCCAGGGAGTACCTAAATATCTGGAGCCGGTAGACGACTACATCTCTGCTGAAAGTATGGCAATGATCGATGCCGCCCTACCGGAAAGTTATCCGGTTCCAGATTATAATCCGCACTACATCTCTGCTGGTTATGATACCAATATCGAACTGGCAGAAGATGCAGCGGTATGGGTAAGCTTTGTAAAAGAAGGTGCTGGTTATAAGAATGTACTGGGATTTTATACCTATAACGTTAATGATTCCGAACGCACTAAACCCACAGATAACGATATCACTATCATCTTTCCAAATGCTTCAAAAGAGTGGTCTGGTGGTGGTTTAAGAGAAGGAAATAAAGTAAAGCTAGGTGATTTCAAGGCCGGTACTGGGATTGGCTGGGTTCTTCTTGCAAATGCCTGGAACGGTAATAATGTTGGTTGGGGATTGTGGCAGGTATTTTCAGATCCACAATTTAATCCTGAACAGCAAAAACAATTAAGGCATCATACCGTTTTACTTGCAGATCCTGAAAACGAGAGAATCTATCTAGGCTTTGAAGATATAAGAAGAGATTATGCATCATGCGACCAGGATTTTAATGATGCTATATTTTATGTGACTGCCAATCCATATTCTGCCATCAAAGTGAATAATGTTGCTGACGTTAAGAGCGCTACAGATGTAAGCTCAGCAAACAAAGGAGGATTGGAAAGCAATGGAAAACTAGCGGGTTTGATTGCTGAAAGAAACTTTAAAAGACTAAAAACGAACTATAATAAATTTCAAAAAGCGAGACAGGAAAAATTCCATCAAAAATATTCAGTTCATAAAAATGCTGAAGGAATAGATCTTTCTTCGCTTATTCCTGAAACTGGGATGTTCGGTACCGAGAATGCCAGGATTTCCAGCCCTGAGGATCTAATGGGAATTACCAATGCAAGTGCGGTATTTTCCGCAGATTATTACCAGGGAGATAAAAGGGTCGCGGCAGCGCTTATGACCAGTACTTCTAATGGGATCTATGATCATTCCAAGGTGATCTGTGACCGTTTAAATAGCTCTAGCCTCGAAGATATTAGAACAATAGAATTGAAGGGACACGAGCTTATTATGATTAAAATACTGAGAGCTTCAGGTCAACTGGAATATGCGGTTAACTTTTCAATCCACTTAGATGGCAGTCCTAAACTCCACTCCTACTGGAACATTGCAGATTACCCGGAAGGAGATTACCTAAACTTCCAGGTTTGGGGTGCAGATATGGGACAGGTGAGCAGTATTGCTGGTCATGTAATAGATAAAATTAATGCCTTCCAGACATTGGAAAGCGATAAGATAGTCGGCAGGTACCCTACTGTCTTTGTAAAACGTGGTTTTTATGAGGGCAGCCGGCTTCATCTTATCGTGAAAAATAAAGAAGGTGATTCCGGTTTCACAATCGATGGAAAGATAAGAGAAACTGAAACTTCTTCGGAAATAGATTATAACAAAACATTGAGTTTGGATAAAAGCTATGAAGAAGAGATCACAGTAGAAACTGGTGGACTGTTTGACATTGGTATGCAAATACGCGGTGAAAATTCACCACAGGCAGATGCACTTTACCTTGCAGACGGCCCATGGGGTATAGATTACCTGGATACTGAAACTAAGGTGGACAAATTTGCGATACAACATTCAAATTATACAGCAGCAGCTGGAGAGCATCATGTTGAACGTAATGTGGTTGTAAATGGAAGCATCCTTGGTACCGCTAATATCTTCAGAAGTATCATGCCAGGAGATCAGGTGTTCGATCCATCTCAATTCGAAGCATTAAATTTCGAAATTCAAAACAACCTGGAAATAGAAATGATCCTGGTAACAAATGATCTTCAGGATTGGAATGATCGATATAGAGTTAAGTTGAACTCCAGCGATGAGCTGAGTGCAATGAGTATAGCGCTATCAGAATTTAAAAATGATACCGGTGGTTATAAAGGTGAGGAGTTAAAAGCGATCGTATTTTCTGTTCAGGGTGATTATAGCAGTTATCAGGAATTTAACCTTCATATCCAGAACCTTGTGTTCTCTGCAAGCGTGACCGTGAACGAGCCGGAACCACTACCAGAGCCTGTGACCGATATCGCGGAAGTGGACAGCCTGGTTCAGAAAAAAGCATATAATTATCCAAATCCATTTAAGTCAGAAACCAGTGTGGTCCTGCCGATGGAAGCTGCAACTGCAGAGATCTATATCTACGATCTTACCGGGAAGATAATTTACTCAAAAATATATGACGATGTCCATACAAAAAATGAATTACCTGTAAGATTAAGAGCTGTAAATCCAGGGATTTACAAAGGTGTACTGATCTTAAATGGAAGGCATAAATTTACACTTAGTTTGTTGGTTACTCACTAAGTTTTTAGGTGGTTAGGTTGATAAGCCAGGGAGGGGTCCCTGGCTTATTGTTTTTTAGTAACTTATAATCTCCATTAATCCTGAATATCTATGGAAATCACCTTAAATATCAGTTTTTTTAACAAGTGTTTGACAAATTTAATTTTATATTTATCACGAAGACTGTCCATTTTTGCAAGTCTTTCCCCCGAAAATATTGAATCAGCTTCCATTACCTAACCAGTTTTATTCGCTTTACCATAGTGATTAAAAGAATTTTAAAATACTACCTACCTCTCTTTACAGTAAGCATTTTGCTTTCGGTTTGGATTTTTTATAATGAAAGGTCGAACCTCGCTGATTTAGAACTCAAAGATCTTTCTGCTAAGTCTAATCTTATTGTCGAAAGTATTACGCCAGTTATTAGCAGCATTTTTTACTGGAGTCAATATGACTTTCTAGAAGCTGACTTTATACCCGGTAGTAATAGTAAATTTGAAGAGAAACTTGGAAACTTTATGGTAGGCACCAATCAGTTTAGTCAATTCCGACTGATTGATATAGATGGAAATGAAGTCTTTAGAATTGACAGAACAGATGATGGGATTCAAACGCGAAAGGATCTTCAGAATAAAAGCAAAAACGGATATTTTCAGAAAACTATAGCTCTGGATAGCGGCGCGCTCTATGTATCTCCTCTTAATCTCAATAATGAATTTGGTAAAGTTGAAAAACCTTACAAACCGGTTATAAGAGGAAGTGCTCCATTGTTTTCCGGGAATGGTCATCGATTAGGGATTGTGGTGATTAATTACGATGCGAAAGAACTTCTAAAATCACTAAATCAAGAACTGACCTCGAACTTTTATGTTATTGATAATGAAGCAAATTATTTATCCAATTCATTAGATAGATCAAGAGAATTTGAAAAATTCATTACTCCAGATAAGGCTGTTGGTTTTGACATCGATCATCCGGAAACCTGGAATTTATTAAAAACTAACCAAAAGGTTATAAATGATGATGAAGGTTTCTGGGTTGCTGAAAGACTTGATTTTGAAGAAGCTACCTCTAATTTGAATCTGGTAAAGGATGGATATGCACATATTGAAACTGAAAATTCATGGTTTCTTATTTCTAAAATTTCAAATGCCACTGTTTTTGCTGCAGCTAAGAACTTCTACATTTCCTTACTGTTCATCAATTTTATCTTCTTACTTATCATTCTATATGTTTCAAATAGAGAAACAAAAAATGAACTTATTAAACTTCAGTATCTACAAGAACTAAAAGAGAAAAAGAACAAGCTTGAAAATCAAAATATTTTACTGTCTTCTATTCAGAATAAATTACAATTAAGAAACAGGCAGTTAAAAGAATACAATAGCATTGTTGCTCACAATCTAAGAGCGCCCACCACGAGCATGTCTGCCCTGGTTTCCATGGTTAGCGGGTCTGAAGATTACGACGAACTAAAAACCTACATTCCAAAATTGAATACCATTACCAGTAGTATTAATACGCTTGTAAAAGATTTACTTGTTTATGTGAGGGTTCTGAATGATGACCAGGTTAAAACTGAAAAGATCCACGTTGAGCCTCTTATTAGGGACTGCTTAGGTTTATACCTGGAAATTCTTGATCAAACTGTGCAGGTAGAATTAGATTTCAGTAGTTGGAAAACTATCAAATTTTCGAAGATCTACCTGCAGAGTATAATTCAAAATCTTATTTCGAACGCGATCAAATACCGGGATCCTGCTAAAAAAAGTTGCATAAAGATTAGCACTTCCATCAATGAAACTGAAAGAATTTTGATCATTGAAGATAATGGCCTGGGAATTGATCTGGATAGATACGACGATGATATGTTTAAACTGTATAAAAGATTTCATCGCAATGTTTCGGGCAGAGGCATGGGTCTATTCCTGGTAAAAACACAATTAGAATCATTGAACGCCGGTATACAGGTAAAAAGCAAACCAGGAGTTGGCACTAAATTCATACTAACCTTCAGTCAAAACAATATTCATCATGACATTCTTCCTAATTGACGACGATCAGGTCTTCCAGTTCGTAACGAGTAAGACCTTGAAAAAAATAAATCCTGATGTAAAAGTTGAAAAATTTCTTGACGGTGAACAAGGTATAGATAGGATTAAAAATAGTCTTGATAATCAGAAGGGGCTTCCAGATGTAGTGCTATTAGATATTAATATGCCATTTCTAAATGGCTGGCAATTTCTTAAAGAATTTAGATCCATCGAGGAAAAGATAGAAAAGGAGGTGCACATTTACATGCTAACTTCTTCAGATGATTCTGAAGATCTTGAAAAAGCAAAACAATTCAGCGAGTTATCTGGATACCTCATCAAACCGGTTACGGAAGATGAATTGGAGGTTCTTATTAGAGATTTTCCTGTAAAAGGCTGGTATCAGCCCAATTTAAAGCTTTGAATTAGTACTTGAATATTGGTGCTTTCGTAAAGTTCCATTTTAAATTAATACCGAATTCAGTATAGGTAAAACCAGCAGCTGTAGCAGAGGCAATATTACTGTGATTCCCATAGATACCTGCGATGAATCGATCGCTGATGTTATATCCAAACTTTCCCTGTAATCTATAAGTGCCCTGTTTCTCATCATCTTCGATAAACTGGAATCCGGTGGCTGCTGTAAGATCATAAGAGATCCTGGAATCTGGATCATTACTTAAAAAGTTCAGGAAGATCTCGGTAGCATGAAATTGCTCGGGACTAAAATATATGGTAGGCACCTGGTTTTTAAACTGTATGAATTGATAATTAAGTCCACCTTTTAGCACCGGTTTTTTCAGAAAACTGTAATAGAAAGAAGTAAAAAGGAGATCACGGGTGTTATCATCGCTTTGCTCGGTGTGCAAATATTGTAAATACCACCCTAGTCCATACCTGGTTGAGTAATTGTTATTCAGAAAGAAATGATTCCCGGCGATCTGCCTGTTCAGTAATTCCGCATTAAAATCCTGTATATCCCTGCGATAACCGATCTCAAGATCATCTCTAACAAATGGTTTTAGCCCGGCAGCGATCTCACCTACAGCGTTTGTATATTCTGTTTGGGAAGAATTAGCTTTTACAAAACCTGCGTTAGCCCGTAACATTAGTCCAGGACTCCATCGATACCTCGCAGCAAGATTAAACTGATTAGAAGTAGCTTCAAGATCTGAATTTGAATTCATGGTCTCTCTAAAAGTATAGGCTCCAGAAACTTGCAGTTTTGTACTCAATGGTAGTACCAGCCTGGTCGTTGAAGCCACGGCTTCGTTATCACCGTTGTCAAAAGAGTAACTTATGTTTTCCTCCAGTAATGGTCTGTAAGTATTATTCAGTTTTGTAAGAAACTGTTGTGCATCCTGCTGATTCGTATAATATTCCAACGTCCTTTCAGCAGCGTTCTTTGCTTTTATGATTTCAGAATTTGCAAAGTAGGCATTAGCTATTCCCAGGTTTCCATCGAAAGAAGCTGAATCCTGAGCAAGTATCGATTTATAGTTTTCTATACTATTTCTAAACTCGCCTGTATACATCCCCATACTTGCTTCCAACGCCAGGATACGGGATTCTCCAGGATATTTCTGCTTTAGTTTTGCGATTAGATCTTCAGCTTGAGAGAACTTCCTATTCCAGGTCAAAGCCTGTATATAACGTTCTTCAGCGTCGAGTACACGTTCATTATTAGAAGAAGATCCTGAAAGTTCATAAGCCTTTTCAGCATATTTTAGTGCTTCCTTTTCGTCACCATCAATATGGTAAGAAAGAGAAATCCCATTGAATGCTAAAATACTATCGTTCTTGGTAAGCGCCAGTTTCTCATAAACCTCCCTTGCCCCTGCTCCATTCTTCTGAATTAAATAAACGTTTGCCTTATTAAGTAAGCTTTCCTGATCCTGTTCATTCTCACCCAGGTTTTCATCCAGATAGCGAATCGCAGTCTCATAGTCGCGGTTAGTTAAAAACTGATTGGCGTATCCCAGTCTGATATATTTTCTGGATAACATCGCGTTAGGATTTTGAGGCGATACCTCCAGTGATTTATTAATAAGGCTTAGTGCCTGTTCGTATTCCTTTAAATTACTAAGCGTATTCGCGTAACCTAATAAGGCTCCGAAATTGTCAGGATTTTTCTTTACCAGTTCCCTATAGTAAACTTCAGCTTCCTTATAGTTTTTATTCCAAAGTAAAGATTCGGCATAATTAAGCTGAATCTCGAGATCACCCGGATATTCCTTCAGTAGTTCGCTAAATAGGTCGTTTGCTTTAGAGGGATCGTCAAGCAATCCTACCGCTCTGGCGTAACAAAGCCTGGCAGTCTTATTATCAGGATAGTTTTCGAGGATCTCTGAGAAGAAATCTTTAGCCGCAGCAAATTCTCCATTTTCCAGGTAGCCAAAACCCTGGTCCATTTCCTGAGCGTTGGATCTTGATTGAAAAATAAGTGAAACAAGTACAATAAATAAATATCTAAAATTCATGATTTGGGTGGTTAGAATCTTTGAAAGCAAGTTACAAACACATCTTCGATAATTCATCTACAGCAACCTGCCATTCATCGAAGCTTGGCTTTAATTCCCTGATTTAGAAACGATCTTAGCGGTAGTTAAGAACCGAAAAACTAAAATTATGTCGCTAAATATCTATGAGAACGAAGGAGTATTTGAGTTACACGGTAAGGTTTCATCCTACAATGCTGAACAAGTTAAGAAATACTTTGAAATTATGCTGAAGATGAAATCCCGAGTCATCATAAACCTTACTCTACTTGATAATATGGATGTTTCAGGAGTTTATGCATTCTACGAACTATTACTTCATGCTACCGCAGAAGGAAAATATCTAACCTTTAAAGGAGCGAATAATCCCAGTCTCCAGGTTGCTTTTTTAAATTCCGGATGTAATCTATTTGAATTTAATTATTTCCAGCTGAGTGCCTAGAACCCGATAAAACCACCACCATGATCACCTTAAAATTACACAAACTGAATATTGTACTGCAACCCACCCAGGTTTTTATGATCAGTGCATTGATTGTTAACGTAGGAAACTATCTCTACAATCTTATATTAGGAAGACTTCTTGGTCCTGAAGCATTTGCAGATGCTGCGATCCTTATCACCTTTCTACTCATTCTATCATTTGTAGCGATGACGCTTCAATTAAGCGTCGCTAAGTTCATCGGGACTTTTGATGGCGGCAAGAAAGAAGCATTTCTTAAATACAGCAGGAAATGGAGTATTATCATTGGTGCGCTTCTAGGTGCGGTGATCTTGATTGGAGCATCAGAATTACAGGCATTTTTTAATACAGGTTCAGCAACAATGTTCAGAATATTTGGAATGGGAGTTCCAGTCTATTTCTTGATGAGCGTAAACAGAGGTTATTTCCAGGGAGAACAGGATTTTATAAAACTTTCTATAACATACCAGGGAGAGATGTTGAGCAGATTGCTACTAACTCTGGCCTTTATTATGTTGTTACCCTTTCGTAGTTCAGAATTGGTAGCCCTTGGAATCCTGCTTAGCCTTGTTCCAGGTTTATTGCCTTTTAAAAGAATTTCTGAAAAAGTGCTTCCTTCAATAAATTCTGCGGAATTAAAACATTTAAGGAAGTTCGTTGTGGTCACTGCCTTTTATGAACTTACCCAGATTCTTATTAATAATGGAGACATCTTAATGGTAAAACATTTTTTTGATGCTCATGAAGCAGGTTTGTATTCATCACTGGCACTTATTGGAAGAGCTGTGTATTTTGTAGCCTGGATGTTCGTCATGCTATTACTACCGGAAGTAGTTAAGCGGGAAAAAGAAGGTCTGGACACGACCAGGTTATTCTTTAAATATCTTGGAATGATCACATTTCTTGCTATTGCGATCGTAGTTGTGAATGCTATGTTTCCAGCATTGATCATTAATATCCTGTTTGGAGAGGCCTATGTGGAAGTTGCATCACTTTTATGGAAATATGCCCTTGCAAGTTCACTTTTTGCCATAGCTAACGTTTTTGTGTACTACTTCCTTTCTTTAGATAAATACCTTCCTGTACTACTCTCCGGAATTTTTGGCCTACTTCAGCTTACGGTGATCTTCTTTCAACATGAGAGCCTGGAGATGGTTGTAGAAGCACAGATCTTTGTTATGACACTTCTATTGATCGTACAGGGGATCTATTTTCTTTATCATATAAAACGATCTATTAGTCGAAACTAAACTTCAACCGAACGAAAATATCTTCAGTAAAGACATAAAGATGAGATCTTTACATAGAATCTAATTAAAACCACTATTATGAAACTTGCACTAATCACCGCTTACCCGCCAAGCAAAGTAACCTTGAACGAATATGGTTATCATCTTGCTAAACAATTCGCTCAAAAACCAGAAGTTGATGAACTTGTATTGATCACAGATCATACTAAGGAACCTAAACAAATAGACTTTAATACAGATAACTGTAAAGTAAGTGTAAAGGAAAGCTGGAACTTCAATAGTTACAAGAACATATACAGCATCTATAAAAATGTGGTAAAACAAAAGCCTGATGCAATTCTTTTCAATCTTCAGTTTATGAAATTCGGCGATAAAAAGATCCCGGCAGCTTTAGGACTTTTATTACCCTTGCTGTTCAGGTTAAAAGGAATCCCTACGATCGTATTACTTCATAATATACTGGAACAGGTAGATCTTGGAAACGCTGGTTTCACACAGAACAAATTTCTTCAGAAATTATATAACATGATGGGTACAGGGCTTACTAAAGTGTTGCTGCAGGCAGATACCGTAGCTCTTACCATAGGAAAATATGTAGATGTGATCAAGGATAAATATAAGGCAGAGAATGTGATGCAGGTGCCTCATGGATCTTTTGAAACTCCGCCGGAACCTAATTTTGATCTTCCTGAAGGACCTAAAAAGATCATGACCTTCGGAAAATTTGGAACGTATAAGAAAGTAGATATTCTTATTGAAGCAGTTGAAAAGTTAAGAGAGAGAACAAACCAGGAACTGGAAATTGTGATCGCTGGAACTGATAGTCCGAATACTCCAGGATATCTTGCCGGAGTTATGAAAAAATATGATCATGTGAGAAATCTTACGTTTACCGGCTATGTTGAAGAAGAAGATGTTCCCGTGATCTTTGGAGAAAGCACATTAGTAGCTTTTCCTTATACTTCTACTACAGGTAGTTCTGGAGTACTGCACCAGGCAGGTTCTTACGGAAAAGCAGTAGTCATGCCTAATCTGGGTGATCTTGCATTGCTGGTAGAGGAAGAAGGATATGTGGGAGAGTTCTTTGAACCTGGAAATGTGGATTCGCTGGCAGATTCTATGGAGAAGATCATAGAAAACGATCTGCACAGAAGAACTATTGGAGAAGTAAATTATGATGCTGCCTGCAGTTTACCAATGGAGAAAATCGCTCAGCTTTATCTTGATGAATTTCAGAAGCTTTTGCGTGCTAAAATGAATTTAAATTTTGTTTGAATAGGTTGATTATTGGTTATTGGTTAGATGAAAAGGATAGAAAGAAATTTCTATCCTTTTTTGTTTGTAGCCTAACCGACTTAGATAATGCCTCGCAGCTCTTCTTATCTCTTCTGAAATAAAATTATCTGGTTTATGTCTAATACGATAACTATTGAAGTAGTTAAATTTGAAGCAGCACTACTTTGAGAATCTATTCGATAAATTCGAAAGCTGGTTTCTCGTTCCCCTCAAAATCAATAAAACCAAAGGCCGTCTGTTTTTTCTTTCTCCACGGCAGTGAACCAGCAACCTCGCTTGGAATTTCAGGAAAGTCATACAAGGTCCAGGAAACAAAATGAATTTTTGAGTTGGAGAATTGCTGCTGCATATACTTATGATATTCAGCCTGCTCGGTTAAATCTGCACCAAAGGGATTCCAAAGTCCATTATAGGAAGACAGTCCAAACTCCTGAACTACAATAGGTTTTGAGACTTTTTCTGTTAGTTTTTGATGGGAATTCTTGAAATTCTCCATAGGCTCATAGAAATGATAACTGACCAGGTCTACCGTTTCTTTAAGATTCTCAGCAGCCTTTGCATTGGACCAACCTATTGTAACTGGATGTTTATGATCGATCTTCTTTACCTGGAAAGCCATTTCTTCCAGCCATCGTTTCACTAGCGCTTCTCCCCTGCTATCGAAATCAAGATCTGGTTCGTTCTTAAGATCCCAGGCCATAAGTGCAGGATGATCTTTGAACTCATCTACTATTTGTCGCGCATGCTCATGAGTTAGCGTCCAGTCCATAACCGAATAATCTCCGTAGAAATCGAACAGCGTGAGGATCACCTTTAGATCCTTGGAATTTGCAGCATCCATCACCTTACGCAATTTTTCAATTTTTGTAGGAATAATGCCTGCTTTACCAAAATCTTCGTAAGCCACAAACAGTCTTAAAGTATTCAAGCCTTCGTTTTTAAGTAACTGGAAATCATCATCTATCACCTCAATTTCGAAATTCTCACCATACATATCCCACGGACTATCCTGCGGATAGTAATTCATGCCCTTGATCTGGAACTTCCTATTTTTAAAATAAAGTTGATCACCTTTAATATGCCAGTCAGCGTTTACTTCTACCTCATCATTTTCAAAATATGATCTTACCTGCTGTATGTGCCGAACTCTCCAGAATCCATCTTCCAGAAGCATCATCACTTCATAGCTACTGGTATCGATCTCCTCATCGATTAGTTTTTCTTCGGAATAAGTTTGACGAAATTGCCTCACCCTGCGGTCTTCAAAAACCACGAGTTGTCCATCTGCACTATAAAAAAGCAATTTTGGATGGTGGTTTGTAGTGGTTGTGGTGAATGAAAGATTGTGAGCTTCGTTGAAGTCTATGATGTTGTAAATATTTACCCTCGCAAAATCTGTATAATAATCTTCCACTCCAAATGTCTTATTAGAATGCAAGGCTAAATTCTTCACATACCAGCCATTCAAATAATCACGTTCGATCTCCTGCAAACTTTGATTTTCCATAGTTCTACCTTTGTAGGCGCTGGTATCCCAGACGACTTCCGGCAAATACATACGCCTGCTTTTAATCTCTGTATGCAACATGGTCGATCTACTTGCACCAGTATTCAGAAATCCCCAGACACTGCTAAGACCAAAAATGATCATCGCATTAACCGCCAGAAATGTTAGGATCAGGATGGCACGGTATAGATTTTTATTGAGCTTTTTGCGCATTTACAGATCTAATTTTTTACGAACTCCCATCGATTCCACGGTGATCTCTCTAATATATTCCATTGCTATGGTCTTAGGGATCCTAAAGTTGGCAATTCCGTCCTGAGTTGGTGCTTTCTCCCTGTAAATGTTATCATTTTTAAGCCTGAGTTGTAAATGAACATCTGCTCCATCTGGCAGTAACTGGTTCATAAAACTTTTCAAAGGTCCTACTGATATACTTCGATCGCTTATCTCGTACGGAATTTCGGTTAAAACTGGTTCAAATACGATGTTTACCGAACTAGAAACGGCCATTCCGGTGACATTTGCCTGTATACTCCAGCTTCCAGCCTTTTCAGGATGAAGTAATTGTGCCGTAGCTATTCCGTTTATTGTGTTAGCGCTGGTTTTCAATTTCATCCCCTGCTCTGTCTGCACTACAAATTCTACGGAAGTTCCATCACTTACAACATTACCATAGTCATCGGTTATCGTAGATGTTATTAGCTGGGTGACCTGGTTTCCATCAGCGTACAAATGTTCTGAATTTGTAGTAATGCTGAAGTCTGAAGCCAATGAAGGATATACGTTACTAATCATCTCTTTACCAGCCACGCCTTCTGCGGAAGTGGCTACAGTAATCTTACCAGCTTTTTCCCGGGTATAAATATTTTTCCAGGCAAACATATGTTCCATTTCAAAATCCTGCTCCACTAAATTACCCTGGAAGAATTCTGAAATATTTACTGGAGTTCCATCTGCCAGTGGATTATCCAGAGAGTCTGTCGGGATACTAACCAGCATGGAAAAGTCATCATAACCAGCCTGTATACTGCGCGGACCAAAATAAGTTTCGATCAGCTTTGGAGAGGTTTGCGGTAGAATAGTGATCTCACCAGACCTGGAACTTTTCTTATTTACGTATTTCCATATCAGGATCCCACTTTTATCAGAGATAAACTGCGGCACTTTAAAGACTGAATTGCTGGATTCTTCAGCTTTGATCGCTGTACTTCCGTAGGCATTATTAAGAATGAGTAACGATTCAGCCGAAGTAGCATCGAAAGTGAACAGTAATTCCTTCCCGGCCATACTTACTTCAGGAATAGATTCCGAAGAGATCACCGGAGTATCTTCCGAAGTTATTCCGAAGAAGAAGATCAAAATGAAAATTTGCTTCAGGTTCATTATTTTGGATTTCCTACGTAATTATTCATTTCCAGTTTAATTGAATTAAACCCGGATCCTTCCATCTCTAAATTTGAAAGTTCTTGCTGTGATCTCACTCTTTCTGGAACTACTTTTCGCGAGATATCAAGGTTTGGCAGTCCATTCACGAATATATTGTCCATGGAGTCGTCTATAAGTTTTAAACCAGATAAATTCTTAACTTCATATTCAAAGTCCTGCTTTCGCTGCACCCTGATCCCGTTTACGAGATAATCATGTTCTACCCAAATCAAATTTCCGTCATCATAATAAGAAACCAGCAATTGAGGAATAGTCACTTCCTGTACTCCATAATTAAAAATCGTCCCATCCAGCACATTATTTTCGAACTGCAGATCATTGATACTGGTACTTTTATAGAGGTCGGTGATTGCTACATTACCCGCACATTGGAGGTTGAAGGTAGTCGGAATATCGTCCAGCTCAAGTGGTGTAAACTGGTCTGGGTCGAAAGTTTCAGGAATTTTAGAATCCTGTGCCAGCCAGGCAACACCTTCAAAATCTACACGAAAACTGCTAATTTCCTTCGGCATCAATTTATGCTTTAAGACCTGCCGGGCGTTGTAACTAGCCAGTTCACGATTATTTTTGTCGTATAAAGTCCCCTTGATCACCACATCTGCAGGAACATGATCAACATTCTGTATCTCACCCACAATAGCATACCTGTCTTCAAACTGCACCAGTTTTGCGGATAGCACCTCGAGCACCGGTTGTTTCAGAACATCTTCGTGATAGGTTTGCTGGGTACTTATCTTTCGCCTTCCGTGGTTATAAAACTTCGTTTGATTTTCAGAAAATAGCTGGTCTGGTGGCAGATCTGTATCCTGTTCCTTGGGTGCTATAAACCAGCGATCATCAATCTTCCTGAGCTGATGGATCTCGGTTTGTTCTATGATATCTATAGGCGTCACCCAGCTGGTGTAGGCATTTGCGACGGCTGTAGAATCATTAATGTTGGTCACCTCAACCCGAATGCTATCAAGTTTTGCATAGCTACTCAGAATCCCGTCACTTACTGCTACCTCCAGCATGAACTGGGCGATCGTCTTATTCCCGGCGGGATCGAAATAAGAATGAGCTCGTTCAAATTCTTTAAAATCGATCGCGTCGTAGTAAGCTTCTACCACATTCTTTTCTGAAAGTTGATCCTGGTTGTCCCGGTAGATATAGTACAGTGAAATCAGAATGACCACGCTCAGTACAAGTGCATATACCTGGTTGACATGTAAAAGTCCGGTTCGAAAACGCTTATATTCTATCTTGTAGTTCAAGAAATCAGGTTTATCGGGATTGCCGGTTTTAATCGCATGATACCAGATCAATTGAAGGTTTATAAAAACGGCAATAAGTACGGTCAGCAATGGGATGATTCCCCACATTAGCTTTAAAAACATGGGTACATCTTCGTAACCAATGATCTTGGAAAGTGGCGGAATATTCAGTTTTTCCCATACCATAATTCCATTTTCCAGTTGCTGCAAACGTTGCCAGCCACTAAAGTATAGTAGCGGATCATAGAATTTATCATTGGAGAAAATATACTTTAGATTGTACTTTTCTGGAACAGCCAGAAACTGCTGTAAAGATCCTATCCCTTCCACCCCCCGGAATTTTGAGTTTTCAAGGCGTTCTACGGCCCGAGTTGTAAGTTCAGGTAATCTGCGGGCAGAATGATAATTACCGTCCACAGTAAGTGCTCTGGTTTGGGCAGAGAGCCATGCCATTTGATCTCCGAAGCCCAGGGTAAGAAATCTCCAGTGGTCATGTTGATCCTGATTTAGAAAGTTTACTATGGGAAGCATTTTGATACTCTGTGGCTGCATGGGTCTGAAATATCCCAGACTTAGCGTAAATACAGAAATGAATAGAAATAACCCGACTAGAAAAGCTCCGATAACCCGGTGATAAACCGCTCCAAATTTTCGCTGGATGAGTTGCTTTAGATCTCCTTCAGAAAACCTGTAAGCAAATTCCCCGAATATTGGTAACGCCATAATAGACCCCCATAGCGTAAATCTGTCCAGCGTAAGGATATTGAACGCAGTATCACCTAATACCATTCTCGGGATAGGTGTTGTTCCACCGGTTCCGAGTATAAACAAAATGGTAAAGGATAATCCGAAGAAAAGATAGCGCTTAGAGTAGTAACGGTAAAGAATATAGGGAAATAGAAAAAAGATAATTCCCCATGGAATTACGAAAAATACGAGTCCGCTGGAAGTTACCTCTATAAAACTGTCCCTGCTCCCATGCGGAATAGGCACCTGGGTGATCGGGTTCTTTTTAGTATTTATCCAGTAAGGCAGGATGCAAATGATGATAGCTGCTAAGGAAGACATTCCAAATGCCACGATCCTCCAGAAGAGTTTCAGAAATGTATCTAAGAAAACTTTGAAGGTGATCTCTTTAAATGCCCCCACTCTTTCTTTGGAAACATCCATAATAACCATACCTATTAATGGAAATATAAAAAACACCATCCCGAAAATAGGAGTTACATGGTGGGATGTAACGGTAACTGCCAGTAAGGACAGCGCTCTTAGAAAATATTTACGTTTCCCGGTTTTAATATAGAGATAGATCTCTGGTAAGGAATGCATTAATATAGAAACACCCACAATGCTTGGAAGCTGACCGAAAATATGCAATGTTTCAACGAATGAGGAAGAGAACACTGCCAGCAAAGCTGCGTAACCGGCTACTTTTCTATTCCCGGTCATCAATAAGGCGAATCGGTAGATCCCCGTAATAAATAAAATCACCCCTATGATCGCCACCAGGAACATTCCAAATTTTAATCCGCCAACATAGGAAAACAAACCAATTGCCTGGTGAACCAGCGGTGGATAGCCCATCACGGTAAAGCCAGTATACCATTTATAGTTCCATGGTTCAAACCAGTTGTTGGAATAATGCTCTGCGAAAAACAAATGAATGAGCGCATCATATGTGTTCTCCAAAGTGAAAAATATGGTGGAAGAATGAAATACGACTCCTATAATAAGAGCTGCGATCAGGTATTTGTTCGTAGTTTCTTTCATGCGAATAGTATGGTAATTTATTCAAAATAAAATTACTGTAGCTTTAAAGAGTGTCAAACTCATTCATCGATAGATTTTTACCATTCGTCTACGCCATTAAACCGACTTATCTAAAATGCTGAAAATGATGGCATTCAACCTGTAAATTTGAACCATAATATAAAACCACCAACCATGAAAATTTTAGCCGTAGACGATCAGCAGTTAGTTCTAATGCCGCTTGAGAAAAGATTGAAAGATGAAGGATATGAAGTAAGAACGACCACTCAAGCTGAAAAGGCTATTGAAATCTTTGAGAGTTTTCAACCAGACCTTTTAATTATCGATATCAATATGCCTAATTCAAATGGATTGGACATCGTAAGAATTCTTAGAAATGAAATGAAGGTTGAAACGCCAATTATGGTTCTTTCCGGGAATACAGATGAGAATTTGATCGTGCAGGGATTTGAGCTTGGGATTCAGGATTTCATGAAAAAACCTTTAAGTCTTGTCGAAGTTTGCGCTCGTGTTAAAAGACTTATTGGTCACACTGAATCTGCAAATCCAAAAACGGTAGGAAATAGTATCATTCAGAATCGATGTGTTGGGGTGGTGATCCCATGTTATAACGAAGAAAACAGGCTGAAATCTGCGGAATTTATCTCGTTCCTGGAAAAAACTTCAGGTTATCATTTGTGTTTTGTGAACGACGGAAGTACAGACAAGACCATGCTGGTACTACAGGAACTACAAAAAGGGAGAGAAGATTATATTAGTATCTATAATTGCCCGAAGAATGGAGGAAAAGCTGAAGCTGTTAGAGCTGGTTTACTTCATCTTTCTAAATTTGAAGATCTGGATTATGTAGGTTTTCTGGATGCCGATCTTTCTACGGATTTTAAGGATTTCGACGATTTGGTAAAAACCATTGAAACTACAGATTTCCAGATTGTAAACGGTTCAAGAATTAGTAGAATGGGTGCTAATATCGCTAAAGAAAGCGCAAGACAGATCATTAGTATGACCATTAATTTCATCATTGTATCTATCCTGGGAATGCCTTTTAAAGATACACAGTGTGGAGCTAAGATCATGCGAAAGGAATTGATCCCGATCGCCTTCGAAAAGCCTTTTCTTACCAAATGGTTATTTGATGTAGAGATCTTTATGAGAATGAAGAAACACTTCGGAAAAAATAAAGCCCAGGAAATCATTTGCGAGCAACCCTTGAAAAGATGGGTACATGAAGATGGATCCAAATTATCTATGAAAGACTCATTAAAAATAGGGTTTCAATTAATGAGTATTTACTGGAGCTATAACTTTGGAAGTAGCCACAAAGCGAGTAAAAAAAATGATGTAAATCACCAGGTCGCTTAGATCGCTTTTTGAATAAAATATAAATAGCCGCCCAGATGTGTAGCATTTTGGACGGCTATTTCCCTACTGTAAACTTTGATATTAATAGGAGTTTAATGCACGGCTGGATTGATACCCAGATTTGTTGAACTTAAATTTTAATACGATTTCATGTGAACCGTTGTGATATTCTCCAAAATCATTGGTTGCATAATCATAAGAATAGCCAGCAAAAAGGTTATCAAATATTTGAAAACCTAGCATTCCGGTCATGGCTTTATCATACCCGTTTACGAAACCAATGCTTAGGTTTTTGACTAAAAATTAATCTGTTGTGTCAAAACTCTTCTTTTCACTAAATTGATAATACAGCCAAGCCAAAAGAGCCTGGTGATTCTCTCTAGCAATTAAACATCTTATCAATTTAGTCTTTACTAAATTGCAAGAGATTAACTAATACCCTGTAATTAAAATAATAATGATCAATTTCTGGAATACGTATCGCGAAAATATTATTTACGGCCTTATAGTTGTGGGATCGGTTCTACTATTGCTCGTTGCAACAAAATATCTTATTCGTTGGTTGATTGGAAAAGCGAAAAAGAAATACCCCAATGATGAGCACCATAGGATAAGCCTAGTAGGTCGAATCTTAAAGATTCTATGGGTTGTATTGGGCTTGATCGCTTTCAGTATTGTCTTTATTTCCAAAGATAAATATGACATTGCTACCAAAAATTTCGAAATC
The DNA here is from genome assembly GCF_006714895.1 of Gramella sp. Hel_I_59. NCBI lineage: Bacteria > Pseudomonadati > Bacteroidota > Flavobacteriia > Flavobacteriales > Flavobacteriaceae > Christiangramia > Gramella sp. Hel_I_59. The sequence continues at coordinate 2,428,712 of NZ_VFME01000001.1, forward strand.
ATTCTCTACGTAGGTTTCGTACTTATTTTCACAATCATTGGAGCCAGTATCGTTGAAGCTTTATTTGCAAGAACGATCAAGAAAACAACTGCTTCTGGCGGCGATCCAACCAGCTATAAGTTTTTACGATATTTAAGTGTATTCGGCGTTTATTTTATAGGTGCTATTCTGGCAACCCTTGCTTTTCCTGCCCTAAGAGGTATTGCTCAAACTGCCCTTGGTGGTGCCGGTATACTGGCCCTGGTGATAGGTGTGGCCTCTCAGGAAGCACTTGCAAACCTGATTGGCGGGGTCTTTATAATTGCATTTAAACCCTTTAGAGTTGGTGATGTAATCAAAATCACAGATGATCTCGTGGGTACCGTAACCGATATAACGCTTCGGCATACGATCATAAGAAATTATCAGAATAAGATGATCGTGATTCCTAATGCTATTATTAATAAAGAAAAAGTGACCAACTACGATCTGGATGAAAAGAAGATCTGCCAGTGGATTGAAATTGGAATTTCCTACGACAGTGATATTGATCTTGCAAAGAAAATTATGAAAGAAGAATGTGAAGCTCATCCCAATCTCTTTGACAACAGATCCAATCAAGACCTTAGAAACGGAGTTCCTCTAGTGATAGTAAGAGTGACCAACCTTGGAGATTCCTCTATAACTATCAGAGCCTGGGCCTGGGCGTGGGATTACGCTTCAGCCTTTGTGATGAAATGTGAACTATATGAGAGTATCAAAAAAAGATTTGACGCGGAAGCTGTGGAAATTCCATTTCCTCATAGAACACTGGTATTTAAAAAGGATAAGGATGAATTGAAGGTTGATTAATTTTAATCTGATGTTGTAGTGAATATTAATTCACTACACTCTGCGATTCGGTCATCAAAGCCGCTTCATCCGAATTCTTTAAGGAGATTATAACCTGATGAAACTCAGCAGTGGCGTGATCTATAACGGCTTCAATTTCTTCAGAATTTGCGTTTTTCTCTTCAAAAAAACTTTGGCAGTCTCTTAGTAGCTGTACCAGTTTATCAGACTGAATGTAGTATACCGACATAGTACTTTTATGAATAAGCTCTGAGATTTGCGTGGCATCCCGTAGATCTGCAGCCTTCTGAAAATCTTCTAAGTAGTCCTGAAATGCTATTAGCGTATTGGCTATAAACTTCTGTAGAAATTCTGGTTTATTATTTGCCATTTTTACGAAACGGCTTAGGTCAATAGATTTCTGGGAGGCTTCTTTATGTTCTTCCGAAGTAATAATTCCTAGCTTATCCTTAAAGGGTTCGCTTACTTTTTCATTTTCTGAAGTGGTAACTATATAATTCGAGATTAGCTTATGTAGATCCGCTGGACCAAAAGGTTTGGAGATAAAATCATCTATACCAGCACGATCAAGCTCAGACTGTATTGCCTCTCTACTTGTAGCTGACAACGCCAGAATAACCGGTTGTTTTTCAAGACTGAGATTTCTAATAGTGGAAGTCGCTTCGAAACCATTGATCACAGGCATATGAAGATCCATTAGAATAACATCATAGTTCTTTTTCTTGGCCGCTTCGATAGCTTTTTTTCCATTTTTGGCAACGTCAAAGTTGATCTTCCATTCTTTCAGATACTCTGAAATCACAAAAATATTCACAGGATTATCTTCAACAATCAATAATTTAGCTTGATCTAATTTTTTTCTCTGAAAGCTGTCATCGCCATCGATCTCCATAAACGAGTTCGTGTACTTCTCATACGTGATATCGAAACTAAATTCAGATCCTTCTCCTAATACACTTGCTACTTTAATCTCACTTCCATGAAGTTTTAAAAGTTGCTGCGAAATTGTTAGACCTAGACCTGTGCCACCATACTCAAGATTTACCTCATAACTGGCCTGTGAGAACTCTTCAAAAACACTTTGCAATTTGTCCGCTGGAATCCCAGTACCTGTATCTAATACGCTAAAGTTAAGATCTAGCTTTTCTGAAGATGACGCATTAAGTTTTACAACCAATTTGACATGACCGTCGCAGGTAAATTTAATCGCGTTACCTAAAAGATTTGTAAGTACCTGACTGAGCTTAATTGGATCACCAACGATATAATTTGGGATCTCCTCATCTATTTCAGAAATTAGTTCTACCCCTTTTTCATTGCATTTCAGCTTAAATGTATGGATCAAACTATTGGTAAGAGTGCGAATGGCAAAAGGCTTCTTTTCTAATTGTACTGCCTTGGCTTCCAGTTTACTTAAGTCCAGAATGTTGTTTACAAGACCCAGAAGATTTCCCGACGATAACCTGAGTATATCTGCGTATTCTTTTTGTTTCGGGTTTAAAGATGTTTTCGTTAAAAGATCACCTATCCCAACTATAGCGTTCAAGGGCGTTCTTATCTCATGACTGATGGTTGCAAGAAATTCTGCTTTTACCTGGGCCTGTTTCTCAGCCTTCAGCTTAGCATTCATTAGTTCCTGCTCGTACTTTTTTCTATCAGAAATATCATAAACCGAAGCTCTGTAGCGATTCTCACGAATGGTAGGACCTTTTAATTCCTTTACGTTGATCAATGCTGGAAAGGTAGATCCATCATTTTTTCGAATTTCGAAATTGATTTCATTAGCAAACCCCTGAATTCTTATCAATGGAAAAAAATGAGTTTCGAAATACATTCTTCCACCCATTTTAAAGAGCTCATATATCTTCTTCGTTCCCAGGATCTCATTTTTGTCAAAATCCAGCCATCCAAGTAAGGTCTTATTTATGTTGTATATCGTACCATCATTTCTGAATGAAACATAACCACAAGGTGCATCATGGTACAAATCTTCAGCAGATTCAAATATTTCAGGTTTATTTTCACTGCCATCTTCCATCTAGTCCTTTTTTTCCAGGTAATTCTTTATAGCACTTATCGTTTCTTCCGGAGCACTTAAGTTTGGACAGTGCCCGGTAGCATCGATCAATTCTAAAGTACTACTCGTAATTTTACTGTTTACATATTTGGCAACTGCAAGCGGTGCAATAGCATCCTCTTCACACTGAATGATCAAAGTAGGGATTTTAAGATCATCTAGATCCTCCCGATTATCTGAAAGAAATGTGACTTTTGCGAAATGCTTTGCTATTTCCGGGTTTGTTCTGCAAAAACTATTAGTTAACTCATCCCCTAACTCCGGTTTCTCAGGATTTCCCATAATGACTGGCGCCATTGTAGATGCCCAGCCCAGATAATTACTTTCCAGTGTTTCTAACAATTCATCGATATCCTGCTGACTAAATCCGCCCTTATACTCTTCTTTATCGATATAACAAGGCGATGGTCCAATCATGATTATATTAGAAAATAATGAAGGCTCTTTATTCGCCGCCAGTAAAGAGATCATTGAACTAACGGAATGCCCAACCAGGATAACGTTTTCCAGTTCCAGGGCATGACATATTTCCAGAATATCGTCTGCATAACCTTCAAGGCTATTGTATTTCTGTACGTTGTAAAAAGATTCATCAGAATTTCCAGAACCTACATGATCAAATAGAATGACTTTATAATCTTCAAGAAATGCAGGATAAACGAATCTCCACATGAATTGATCACAACCATATCCATGCGCAAAGACTATAGACTGACTACCACTCCCCTTTACAGTAACATTATTACGTTTTAAAACGTCACTTTGATCGATCATAGCCATAGGAATTAGCTTGCTAAATTATGATATATTTTAAGAATTGTGGAATTAGATCTGACATTCGAAACTTAAAATGATAGGATTATTTTAAATTCTAGATTATAGAACAATAGCCTACTCGATGGGTGGAAGCTATATCAATTTCCATTACAATCTTCGCGCTGAAACAGACCTGTCTATATTCAACAATCTAAAAAGTGAAAAATCGTATACCTTTGGACATAAAAAAAGGTAATTACATGATCTCCATGAAATTACCTTTTTAATCTTTACTATTAAGTCGGGGTGGCAGGATTCGAACCTGCGGCCTCCTGCTCCCAAAGCAGGCGCGATAACCGGGCTACGCTACACCCCGAAAAATGCTTTGTTTAGCATTAATTGGGCGGCAAATATAAGAATAAATCATATCCTACCATGGAAAGTTTCATTTTTTTATATCTTAGTTCAAACATTGCTTTAAAAAAGAGAAGAAATATGAAAAAGTATATTGCATCCATTGGTATTTTACTTTCAGTTTATGCCTGTGCTGATTCGAATTCTGGAAACGATCTTTCAGAAAATACTGAAGATCCTGTTGCGGTACCCGGAGATACTTCCGAAGAAAACCAACAAGTTCCAGATCCTATTGAAGCTGGAGTTTCAAATGCATATGGATTTGAAATGGTAGTTGAAGGGCTGGATATTCCATGGGGTTTTACATTTATGCCAGATAAGAGCATGCTGATCACTGAAAAAAATGGTGATATCATTCATTTTAAAAATGGTGAAAAGATTAAGATTTCCGGAGGTCCAGAAGTTTATGATCGCGGTCAGGGAGGTTTGCTTGATGTGGTGCTTCACCCAGAATATGAATCCAATGGCTGGATCTATTTATCCTATGCTTCCCCGGAAGGAAGTGCAGATGGAGGGAATACTGCCATTATGCGGGCGAAACTTAATGGTAACAAACTAACTTCTAAAGAGGTGCTTTATAAGGCCACTCCGAATACTACCAAAGGTCAGCATTTCGGTTCCAGGATAGCTTTTGATAAAAACGGTTACCTGTTCTTTAGTGCTGGTGAAAGAGGTGAGCGAGATGTAAACCCACAGGATATCTCTCGTGATAACGGGAAAGTTTATAGATTAAATGACGATGGTTCAATTCCATCAGACAATCCTTTCGTTGGTGAAGAGAATGCAGTTGAAGCGATCTATTCTTACGGACATAGGAATCCGCAGGGAATGATCCTTAATCCTGAAACCGGAGAGATCTGGGTACATGAGCATGGACCAAAAGGTGGAGACGAGATCAACGTGGTAGAGAAAGGCGCTAATTATGGTTGGCCTGTAGTGACTTATGGTGAAAATTATAGCGGGACACCAATTACTGACGAACGCAGCAAACCGGGAATGAAAGATCCTATTTTCTACTGGTTACCTTCTATTGCTCCTAGCGGATTCGCTTATGTAACTTCAGAAAAATTTCCAGAATTGAAAGGCAACCTTTTAGTAGGATCTCTAAAATTTCAATATCTTGAACTACTTGAACTTGATGGTAAAAAGATCACTAAAAGAACCAAACTTATTGATGGTGCGGGACGTATGCGCGACGTAAGACAGGGACCAGATGGAGATATTTATGTTGCCATTGAAGGAAAAGGAATTGCAAAATTAACCAACAAATAATCACATGAAGAAACTACTTTTCGTATTTGGATTGGCCGCGATGGTGGCTTGTAAATCTGATAAAAAAGAAAATGAAACCGAAGATGAATCTTACGTAATTCCTTCTTCGGAAAAGTCCAGCGAACAAACGCCGCTAACTGCAAGTATCAAAAGAGGAAAAGGTATTTATTCAGATCTTTGTGTGACTTGTCACTTACCAAACGGGAAAGGAATCGCCGGAACTTACCCTCCACTCGATGGCTCCAACTGGCTTACAGAAAAGCGTGAAGAAAGCATTCGCGGTGTTAAATATGGAATGAAAGGTCCTATTGAAGTGAATGGCGAGAAATATGACAATGTGATGACTCCAATGGGCTTAAGCGACCAGGAAGTTGCAGATGCAATGAACTACGTCATGAACTCCTGGAGCAACAATATAGACGATATGGTGACGGTTGAAGAAGTAGCTGCTGTCAAGGAAAGCGCTGAATAAGAAACCATCACTAATTTCAAAACCGACTTTTACAAGTCGGTTTTTTTTATTTCGAAAGCCAGGCTGCACTTTCCGAAGATTTTTAAAAAGTAATATTACCTTTGCAAAAATTCTAGAAACATGCTAATTATTGGGATCGCCGGTGGTACCGGGAGTGGTAAGACTACGGTTGTAAATCAAATCATCGATGAGTTAAAACATGAAGAGGTAGATGTGATCTCCCAGGATTCTTACTACCAGGATACGACTCATCTTACTTTTGAAGAGCGTAAAAAGATAAATTTTGACCATCCCAAATCCATTGATTTCGATCTTCTGGCAGAGCATTTAAGACAGTTACGCGCTGGTCATAACATTCAGCAACCAGTTTATTCTTTTAAGGAACACAACAGAACCGGAGAGTTTGTAGAGATACACCCTCGCAAAGTAGTAATCGTTGAAGGTATTCTTATCCTTACTCATCCTGAAATTCGTGATCTTTTTGACATTAAGATCTACGTTCATGCAGATAGTGATGAGCGGTTGATTCGGCGTTTAAAACGTGACATTGCAGATCGCGGTCGTGATCTTGAAGAAGTGCTCTGGAGATACCAGACGACTTTAAAACCAATGCATCAGCAGTTTATAGAACCTACTAAAGAATTTGCCGATATCATCATTCCTACGAATCGCTACAATACGGTGGCTGTTGACATCGTTCAGACTATTATCAAAGATCGCTTAAGCTAATTTTGTATCTTTAAAAACTATGAAATTAAAAGACCTGCGTAAAAAACGATGGTTCCGGTTTATCAGTAACAAATATGTACTGATAAGCATTATTTTCATAGGCTGGATGTTCTTTCTGGATACCAATTCCTGGTTCATACATCACGAACTGGATGTGGAAATAGAAGAACTACAAAGTAATAAGAGCTATTATCAGGAAGAGATCGCGAAAGACAAGGCAATCATTGAAGATCTTCAGGATTCGGTGCAACTCGAACGTTTTGCACGCCAGAAGTACTATATGAAAAGACCCAATGAAGATATTTATATTATCGAGTACGATACTATAGATTGATCTCGCCCGCCAAAAATTTAAAATCATGAAGCAATTGTTATTTCAGGAATTTGAAAATGTTTCTGCAAAGCAATGGAAACAAAAGATCCAGGCAGATCTTAAAGGTGCCGATTATAATGAGAAACTGGTTACCAAGACTCTCCACGGCATTGATATAAAACCCTTCTATTCTTCGGAAGATATTTCAGAAAGTCTTTCGATCCCTAATCCGGCTCACTGGAATATCTGTGAAAAGATCTATATCACTTCTGAAGCTTCCGCAGTAAATAAAGCCCAGGAAAAAATACAGAAGGGAACTGAATCTTTATGGTTCATTTTAGCTTCTGAAGAAATCGATTTCGTAGAAATTCTGAAGTCGATACCAGTAGAAGTTCAGGTTTACCTGCAATGCGAATTCTTGAATTCAGAATTCATACTGAAGCTGGATACGGAAATTAGTAAGACTAATCGAAAGGTTTACCTGCGTAATGATATTATAGGCAACCTGGCCCGATCTGGAAACTGGTTTGATAACCTGAAATCTGATCATTCAGAATTAAAAAAAATTATACAGAAAAGTTCAGGCTTTGCTTCAGTTTTGAGCATAGACCTGGGATTATATCAAAATGCAGGGGCAAATATTCCGCAGCAACTTGCGTATTCACTTGCCCAGGTTTCAGAATATCTACATCATTTTGAAGGACTGGATTCGGAAAAGAAGGCGAGTTTTAAAATTCAGTTTTACGTTTCGGTAGGATCAGATTATTTCTTCGAAATTTCGAAAATAAGAGCATTACGCTGGCTTTTCGCCACCATTGCGCCAGAGTTCGGGTTCCATAAAGATTGTCATATTGTTGCTGAACCAACAAAACGCACTAAAACATTATACGACTTTAATGTCAACCTACTTCGAACCACCACTGAAAGTATGAGTGCGATCCTTGGCGGTGCAGACAGCATTTGCAATATGCCTTACGATGCAATTTACCATAAGAATAACGAGTTTGGTGACCGCATTGCCCGCAATCAATTGCTGGTAATGAGACATGAAAGCTATTTTGGAAAAGTAGGAAATGTTGCTGAAGGGACTTATTATATAGAAACTATCACCCGCCAGATTGCTGAAAAAGCTTTACAGATATTTAAGGATATCGAAAAAGGCGGCGGTTTTCTAAAGGAACTAAAAGAAGGAATTATTCAAAAAAAGATCAGGGAAAGTGCAAAAGAAGAACAAAATAAATTTGATTCTGGAGAATTAATCCTTATTGGAACCAACAAGTTCGAAAACCCTGAAGACAGGATGAAAGACGATCTTGAGTTGTTCCCTTTTTTAAAGCAGAATCCAAGAAAAACGCTTTTACAGCCAGTCCTGGAAAGAAGATTAAGTGAAGCGATGGAGCAAAAACGACTGGAAAAGGAAACTTCTGCAGAAAACTCTCAAAATTAGGAACGATGTCACGTAAAGACCTTCAACATATAAGCTTAAACGATAAAGATCTATCTTCAGCAAAGAAAATAAGCGCGGAGACCTTTGAGACTCCCGAAGAAATTGAGATCAAAACATCTTACTCGAAAGAAGACCTTTCAGAAGCAGAACATCTCGAGTTCGCTGCTGGAATTCCACCATATTTACGCGGACCATATAGTACAATGTATGTCAGCCGGCCATGGACGATTAGACAATATGCCGGCTTTTCCACCGCTGAAGAAAGCAATGCCTTTTACAGACGAAATCTTGCTGCAGGACAAAAAGGACTATCAGTGGCATTTGACTTACCAACGCATCGAGGTTATGACAGTGATCACGAACGTGTAGTTGGAGATGTAGGTAAAGCAGGGGTTGCGATAGATTCGGTCGATGACATGAAGATCCTTTTCGACCAGATTCCGCTGGATAAAATGTCGGTTTCCATGACCATGAACGGAGCGGTTCTTCCAATCATGGCATTTTATATAGTTGCTGCGGAAGAACAGGGCGTAAAACCAGAATTATTATCTGGTACGATCCAGAATGATATACTTAAGGAGTTTATGGTAAGGAATACCTATATCTATCCTCCTACTCCTTCCATGAAGATTATTTCAGACATTTTTGAGTATTCATCTCAAAATATGCCAAAATTCAATAGCATTAGTATTTCCGGTTATCATATGCAGGAAGCCGGTGCTACCTGTGATATCGAGCTTGCCTATACGCTGGCCGATGGACTGGAATATATTCGTAAAGGACTTGATGCAGGAATGAAAATTGACAGTTTTGCGCCAAGACTTTCATTTTTCTGGGCTATTGGAATGAACCATTTTATGGAGATCTCCAAAATGCGCGCCGGAAGAATGTTATGGGCAAAGCTTGTAAAGCAATTTAATCCTACGAATCCTAAATCGCTAAGTCTAAGAACGCATTCACAGACCAGTGGATGGAGCTTGACCGAGCAGGATCCGTTTAACAACGTGGCGAGAACCTGTATTGAAGCAGCGGCAGCAGCCTTTGGTGGAACCCAGAGTTTACATACCAATGCTCTCGATGAAGCGATCGCACTTCCAACCGACTTTTCCGCCAGAATAGCTCGAAATACGCAACTTTATCTTCAGCAGGAGACGAATATTACCAAGACAGTCGATCCATGGGCAGGAAGTTATTATGTTGAAAAGCTTACCGAAGAGATTGCTGCCAAGGCCTGGAAACTGATTGAAGAAGTTGAAGAACTTGGAGGGATGACCAAAGCTATTGAAGCCGGGATTCCAAAAATGAGGATAGAAGAAGCTGCTGCCAGAAAACAGGCGAGAATAGACAGCGAAACAGATGTAATCATAGGTGTGAACAAATATCGCCTTGATAAGGAAGATGATATGGTTACTCTGGAAGTAGACAATCAAACCGTACGAAAACAACAGGTCGCCAGGTTAAAAAAAATAAGATCGGAGAGAGATTCAGATAAAGTAAAAAACAGTCTTGAAAAGCTGACCAGGGCCGCTAAAGAAGAAAATGCTAACTTACTGGAACTTGCCGTTCAAGCAGCGCGTGACCGTGCTACTTTGGGTGAAATAAGTGATGCGCTGGAAAGCGTCTATGGTAGATATAAAGCTAAGATTCAGTCATTCAGCGGAGTTTATTCAAAAGAAATGAAAGACAACAGCTCATTTAAAAAGGCTCGTGAAATGGCCGATAAGTTCGCTGAAATGGACGGTCGCCGACCAAGGATCATGGTTGCAAAAATGGGACAGGATGGACACGATCGTGGAGCGAAGGTGGTTGCTACCGGATATGCTGATCTTGGATTTGACGTAGATATTGGACCTTTGTTCCAGACTCCTGCCGAGGCAGCACAACAGGCCGTGGAAAATGACGTTCATATTCTTGGGGTATCTTCACTGGCTGCAGGACATAAAACCCTTGTTCCGCAGGTTATCGAAGAACTTCAGAAGTTAGGACGTGATGATATTATGGTCATCGTTGGAGGTGTGATCCCATCTCAGGATTACCAGTTCCTGTTCGATTCTGGAGCAGTGGCAGTATTTGGCCCGGGAACCAAAATCAGTGACGCTGCGATACAATTACTTGAAATATTAATCGACGAATAATCATATAACCAACCAAAATATGGATTTAAAGAAAAAAATGCTTCGTGATGATGCTTTAGCCGGAAAAACAATTGTTGTAACCGGTGGTGGTAGTGGTCTTGGAAAATCGATGACTACTTATTTTCTGGAACTGGGAGCAAACGTTGCGATCACTTCCAGAAATATGGAAAAGCTGGAGAAAGTAGCAAAAGAACTGGAAGAACAAACCGGCGGAAGATGTCTTCCTTTGCAGTGTGATGTGAGGCATTATGATCAGGTGGAAGCTATGCGCGATAAAGCGGTAGCCGAATTTGGATCTGTAGATATTCTACTGAACAACGCTGCTGGAAATTTTATATCACCAACAGAACGTTTGAGCGCCAATGCCTTTGATACCATTATTGATATTGTATTAAAAGGTAGCAAGAACTGTACGCTTGCCTTTGGAAAACACTGGATCGATGAAAAACAGGAAAACAAGAATATTCTTAATATCGTTACCACCTATGCATGGACTGGATCTGCTTATGTAGTTCCAAGTGCTACCGCAAAAGCTGGTGTACTTGCCATGACCAGATCTCTTGCAGTAGAATGGGCGAAATACGGGATTAGATCCAACGCCATTGCCCCCGGACCTTTTCCAACTAAAGGCGCATGGGACAGATTGCTGCCAGGAGACTTGAAGGAAAAGTTCGATTTGGCCAAAAAAGTACCCCTAAAGAGAGTTGGTGATCACCAGGAACTGGCCAATCTCGCCGCATACCTTGTTTCAGATTTCTCTGCATATGTAAATGGTGAAGTGATCACCATAGATGGTGGAGAATGGTTAAAAGGTGCCGGACAGTTTAATTTACTGGAAGATGTTCCTGAAGAAATGTGGGACATGCTGGAACAAATGATCAAATCTAAAAAAGGAAAGTAGTTGTACACTTCTTAATTTAAACCGGGCCTTGTAAGCCCGGTTTTTTTATAAAGCTCAATGTTATTTTTTAGACATTACCGTATTATTAATATGTGATAATTGATTTGAAATATTATCTTGTGCGCAATTAATTAACACCTATTTCAAATTATTATGAAAAAAAACCTAACAGGCAACCTATGGATGCTGTTCCTGGTATTTACTGGTATTGGTTTCGCTCAAACGAGTGATACCGATAAGATCCCAATGGATCCAAATGTGAAGATCGGGAAACTTGACAATGGTCTAACCTATTACATCCGAAACAATGGGAAACCGGAAGACAAATTAGAATTACGCCTAGCACTTAAAGCAGGCTCTATTCTGGAAACCGATGATCAGCAAGGCCTTGCTCATTTTATCGAACACATGAACTTTAACGGTACCAAGAATTTTGAAAAAAATGAACTGGTAGATTACCTGCAAAGTATTGGAGTTAAATTTGGAGCAGATCTTAATGCCTACACCAGCTTTGATGAAACGGTATATATTCTGCCTATTCCAAGTGATGATGCTGAAAAACTTGAAAAAGGATTCACCATTCTTGAAGACTGGGCGCATAACGCTCTACTTACTGAAGAAGCTATCGACGGCGAACGTGGAGTTGTATTGGAAGAATACAGACTTGGACTGGGTCCAGATAAGAGAATGATGCAGGAATACCTTCCGAAGGTAATGTACAATTCGAGATACGCTGAAAGACTTCCAATAGGAAAGAAAGATGTGATCGAGAATGCAGATTACGAAACTATTCGTAACTACTATAAAGACTGGTACCGTCCGGGACTTATGGCCGTAATTGCCGTTGGTGATCTTGATGTGGAAACTATCGAACAAAAGATCAAATCTCACTTCTCAAATCTTGAAGCCAGAGAAAATCCGGTAGAACGTAAAGAATATGGTGTACCTAACCATGATTCAACTTTTGTAGCTATCGCATCAGACCCTGAAGCTAACTTTAGCCAGGTTAGTATCTATTATAAGGATATGGAAGAAGCGGAAGATGTAGTAACAATTGCAGATTACAAGAAACAGCTGGAGAAAAACATGTTTTCTTCTATGATCAATAACAGGCTGCAGGAACTTGCCAACTCCTCTACTCCTCCATTTACTTATGGTTTTTCTTATTACGGCGGAACTTATTCCCCAAAGAAAAACGCTTACCAGTCTTTTGCTATGGCCGGAGAGAATTCACAAGTGGAAGCTCTAAAAGCATTGGTGACAGAAAATGAGCGAGTAAAAAGATATGGTTTTAGCGAAGCTGAATTTGAAAGAGCTAAGAAAGAATATCTTGCCCAGCTTGAGAAAGCTTATAAAGACCGTGACAAGCAGGAAAGCAATAGAATTATTGGTCAATACGTAAGTCATTTTCTGGAAGATTCACCAATACCTGGAACAGAATGGACCTACGAATTTGCTAAGAATAATCTTGATGCCGTTAAACTGGAGAACATCAATGGTTTGATTAACAACTTCCTGCACGATGAAAATAGAGTCATCGTTTTCACCGGACCAGAAAAAGAATCGGTTAAAAAGATTTCTGAAGAACAAGTACTTGCCGTTCTTGCTGACGTTAAAAACTCAGAGATCGAGAAGTATGCAGATGAGGAAGTTCGTGAAAATCTAATTACTGAAATGCCAGAAAAAGGTTCTGTAAAAGAATCAACCGTCAATGAAGAATTAGGAATTACGACTATGATCCTTAGCAACGGTGCTAAAATAATGCTGAAGAAAACTGATTTCAAAAATGACGAGATCCTGTTTTCAGCATATAGTGAAGGAGGAAACTCTTTGTACTCAGACGACGAATATATGTCTACAGTTTATGCCAATGCTGGTCTTAACGAAGCTGGTGTAGGAGGTTTAGATAAGAATGACATGAATAAAATGATGAGCGGTAAGATCGTGAATGTGAATCCGCAGATATCTACTTATTCTGAAGGTTTAAATGGATCTTCTACTCCTAAGGATTTCGAGACCCTGATGCAAATGATCCATTTGTATTTTACAGATCTTAATAAAGATGAAGACGCTTACCAGTCCTTTGTAACCAAGCAGAAAAATTTCCTTGGTAACCTGATGTCCAATCCTAACTTCTATTTTCAAAATGAGTTGAGTAAATTCAGAAATGAAGGTAATACGAGATATGTAGGTTTCCCTACTCCAGAAAAGTATGACGAAATGGATTACGATCTTGCTTACCAGAAATACCAGGAACGTTTTGCTGATGCTTCAGACTTTACATTTTTCTTCGTAGGAAATGTAGATGAAGCTCAATTAAAGGAATACGCCAGCACATATATCGCTAGTCTTCCTGCTTCCAATTCTGATGAAGAATACAAAACGCCGGTATTTAGAGAGAAAACCGATGAGCAGCGTACTAAAACTATCTATAAAGGTTCCGATCCAAAAAGTCAGGTAAGCATCATCTGGAACGGTGAAACTGAATATGACAAAGAAGATGATCTTGCATTGTCTGCACTTGGAGAAGTTCTTACCATTAAACTGGTAGAACAACTACGTGAAGAAGAAGGTGGTGTTTATGGAGTTGGAGCTCGTGGAAACATGTCTGAAATTCCTTATGACAGCTACAACTTTTCGATTTCATTTCCATGTGGACCTGAGAACGTAGACAAGCTTACGAAAGCTGCTCTTGCTGAAGTTGAAAAGCTAAGAACAGAAGGTCCTACGGAAGAAGATCTTGCAAAAGTGAAAGAGACTTTTAAGGTACAGCGCAAGGAACAATTACAGGAAAACCAATTCTGGATGCAACAGCTTAGAAAAGCCGAAGAAGAAGGCTTCAAATTGAGCGAGATCAGCAAATTCAATGAAATGGTTGATGATCTTGAAGCAGAAGAGCTTCAGGAACTAGCGGAAGAATTCTTAGGTTCAAATTATTTACTGGGAGTTCTAATGCCAGAAACTGAGGAAGCTTCAGCAGAATAAATAGAGAAAAATTTTGTTTAATTGACCGCCGCCAGAATTAACCTGACGGCGGTTTTTTATTTTAAGAATTCTTCAGAAGCTGTTAACAAATACATTTTCTAAACCTATAATAAATTGTATTTTTACCTTTCAAAAATCAGACTGAATTAATGGGTAAAATCATTGCTATTGCCAACCAAAAGGGAGGAGTGGGTAAAACCACAACATCTGTAAACCTTGCAGCTTCACTTGGGGTTTTAGAGAAAAAGATCTTATTGATTGATGCCGATCCACAGGCCAATGCCACATCGGGATTGGGGATAGATGTTGAGGAAGTGGAAAATGGAACTTATCAACTATTGGAGCACTCGGTAAAAGCAGAAGATGCCATTCAAAAAACCAATTCTCCAAACCTGGATATCATCCCGGCGCATATAGACCTTGTAGCTATAGAAATTGAATTGGTAGACCAGGAGAACAGGGAAAGCATGTTGAAACGTGCTATCACCCCTTTGAAGGAATTGTATGATTATATCCTGATAGATTGTGCTCCATCTCTTGGACTGCTTACCCTAAATGCGCTTACTGCTTCAGATTCTGTGATCATACCTATCCAATGTGAATATTTTGCACTCGAAGGTCTGGGTAAATTACTGAACACTATCAAAAGCGTTCAGAAACTTCATAATAACAAACTCGATATTGAAGGTTTGCTATTAACTATGTATGATTCAAGGTTACGTTTATCTAACCAGGTGGTAGATGAGGTTAAAAAACATTTTGATGAGATGGTTTTCGAAACAATCATTCAGCGAAATGTTCGTTTAAGTGAAGCACCAAGTTATGGTGAAAGTATCATCAACTATGACGCTTCCAGTAAAGGAGCCAGCAATTACCTTAGTCTGGCACATGAAATTATTAAGAAAAACGAATAGAAATGGCTAAGGCTACCAGAAAACAGGCGTTGGGAAGAGGACTTTCAGCCTTACTCAAAGATCCTGATAATGATATAAAATCTGCAGAAGATAAAAATGCCGATAAACTCGTTGGACATATTGTTGAACTGGAACTATCTTCTATTGAAGTTAACCCATTTCAACCAAGAACCAGCTTTAACGAAGACTCGCTAAAGGAACTTGCTACTTCCATTCGGGAGCTTGGAGTGATCCAGCCAATTACGGTAAGAAAACTTGATTTTGACAAATACCAGCTGGTATCTGGAGAAAGAAGATTTAGAGCATCAAAACTGGTAGGTCTTAAAACCATCCCTTCTTATATTCGAATCGCGAACGACCAGGAATCCCTGGAAATGGCGCTAGTAGAAAATATACAAAGACAGGATCTTGATCCTATAGAAATTGCTATTTCTTACCAGAGATTGATCGATGAGATCCAATTAACCCAAGAACAATTAAGTGACAGGATTGGGAAAAACAGGTCTACAGTTGCCAATTACCTCAGGCTTTTAAAATTGGATCCTATCATCCAGACTGGGATGAGAGATGGTTTCCTTAGTATGGGACATGGCCGTGCACTTATCAATATTGATGACACACAGCAACAGCTTGATATTTACGAGAAGATCCTACAAAAATCATTGTCGGTTCGAGAAACCGAGCAATTAGTTCGTGAGCTGAATGGCAAAGGGAAAACTTCAGCCAATACAACTGCTAAGACCAGTGTTCCAAAAACCTATAAAAAAGGAATTAAGGAATTTTCAGAATATCTGGGAACCAAGGTAGATGTGAAGGTGACCAAAAAAGGAAGTGGAAAACTAACTATTCCGTTTTCTTCGGAAGAAGATTTTGAGCGCATCAAAAACCTGATCAAAAGTGAAGAATAGATCACTACTTTGTATATTATTAGTGCTGTTCTCTTTTTTAGGAATCCAGGCGCAAACCGACTCTTTAAGCATTCAGGCAAAGGAAGGTGTTGAAACCGAAATTGTAGAGAAGGATTACGAACCCTATAACGCACTTGCCCCGGCAAAGGCTGCTTTTTACTCGGCAATACTTCCCGGTTTAGGACAGGCTTATAATGGCAGCTACTGGAAAATCCCTATCGCTTACGGCGGACTGGCTACTGGAATCTATTTTTATCTCGATAATGATAAAGAATATAACAGGTTTCGTGATGCCTATAAGAACAGAATTGCAGGTCGGGAAGACGAATTTAATGGTAAGGGAGACAGGGTTCTAGTGAGTACAGACAGACTTATTAGCGCGCAGGAATTCTATCAAAAAAATAAAGAGATCTCATTACTGGTAACGGTTGGCGTTTATATTCTGAATATCATCGATGCCAATGTAGAGGCGCATTTACGACAATTTAATGTGGATGAGGACCTAACGCTTCAACCTAATTTCGATTTCAATTCACTTACCGGAAAAACTAATTACGGACTTACTTTAAACTTTAATTTTTAAATGAAAATCGCTCTTTTAGGCTACGGAAGAATGGGTAAAACCATTGTAGAAATCGCGAAAAACAGAGGTCACGAGATTGTACTGAAAGTAAGCGATGGTATCGAAAAACATGATCTCACGAAGGCAGATGTTGCTATAGATTTCAGTATACCCGATGCTGCATTTAAAAATATTACGACTTGTTTTAAAGCTGGAGTACCCGTTGTAAGCGGAACTACCGGTTGGCTGGATGATTATGAAAAGGCAACAAAGATCTGTTCCGAAGAGAATTCAGCATTTATATACGCTTCAAATTTCAGTCTCGGCGTAAACGTGTTTTTCGAATTAAACCGGAAATTAGCCGGAATGATGCAAGGTCTGGAAGATTATTCCGTAGAGATCGAGGAAATTCACCATACCAAGAAATTGGATGCTCCCAGCGGGACTGCAATTAGCCTTGCTGAACAAATCATTTATGAAAACAAGCAATTAAAAGGCTGGCAATTAGATTCGGCAGATGAGAATAAAATCCCGATCCATGCCAAGCGAATTGAAGATGTTCCAGGAACCCACGTGGTAAGCTACGATTCTGAAATTGATACCATCGAGATCAAACATACCGCCAAGAGCAGGCAGGGATTTGCCCTTGGAGCTGTGGTCGCTGCAGAATATCTTCAAGACAAAACAGGTATCTATAGCATGAAGGATGTACTAGCTGATCTTTTTAAGAACTAATTTGTAACAAATGCAGGCGTTTTCAGCCTAACCAGTAAAAGAAATCAATATGACATTTACCGAATGGTTCATTTTTTTCCTGATCATACAGGTGGTTCATTTTTTAGGGACCTGGAAACTTTATCAGCGTGCAGGTAGAAAATCATGGGAAGCTGCGATTCCGGTTTACAATGCAGTTGTTTTAATGCAGATCATTAACCGACCAAAATGGTGGGTTATACTCTTCTTTATTCCCATCGTAAACCTGATCATTATACCGGTTACCTGGGTGGAAACCATTCGAAGCTTCGGTAGAAATTCTACAGCCGAAACCTTTGCGGTAATTCTAACATTAGGATTTTATATTTACTATGTCAATTACGCTACCAACGATCAATATATAGTAGATAGAGACCTTAAGCCACGATCTGAAGTTGGTGAATGGGTAAGTTCCATCCTATTTGCGGTAATTGCCGCAACTATCGTGCATACTTACTTTATGCAGCCTTTTACTATTCCAACCTCTTCTCTGGAAAAAACTTTGCTTGTAGGTGACTTTCTGTTGGTAAGCAAATTCCATTACGGTGCAAGAATACCGAAGACTGCAGTGGCCTTTCCAATGGTACACGACACCATTCCGGTAGTTAATACAAAGTCCTATCTTAATGATCCACAGATCCCATACCTTAGATTTCCAGGTTTTGAAGATATAGAACGTAACGATATTGTTGTATTTAACTGGCCTGTAGATACCGTAAATGCTTTTCAACAATATGGTGATGGGAAGTATTACGAAAAGCCGATCGACAAGAAATCCAATTATGTGAAGCGTGCGGTGGGAGTTCCTGGAGATTCACTTTCTGTAAAGAATGGATTGGTATTTATTAACGGTGAGCAATTGCAATTGCCAGAAAGAGCCAAGCCTCAGTTTACTTATACAGGTGTTACTAAAGGGCAGCCGTTCAATCCTCAAACGCTATACAAAGTTTATGATATTACAGATGGTTTTGGGTATAATCCTACAACCAACAAATTTACTTTCGTCGCTATTACTGAAGAAACTTTTGAAAGATTAAAAAATCATCCAAATGTAGCCAGTATTCAAAGATCTGCCGATACCGTATCAAAGAGTAGCAGGTTATTTCCGAATGACAGAGCGCGATGGAATAATGATAATTTCGGACCAATATACATTCCGAAGAAAGGTGTTACTGTAGAAATTACTCCTGAAAGCATGCCATTTTACAAGGAGATCATCGAAACTTATGAAGGTTCTGAATATGGTTTAAATAATAAACTGAGCCTTAATGGTACTCAGGTATTATTGAATGGCAGTCCTATCTCTGAATATACTTTTCATCAGAATTACTATTGGATGATGGGAGATAACAGAAATAATTCTGAAGATAGCAGATCTTGGGGTTATGTTCCTGAAAATCATGTGGTAGGTAAACCTGTTTTTGTATGGTTGAGCTGGGATTCCAATGCCAGCGGATTTGATAAAATTCGATGGGATCGTGTTTTTACTACAGTTAAAGGTGACGGAAGTCCAACCTCGTTCTTACCATATTTCCTGATCGCATTGGTAGTTTTCTTTGGATGGAGATTTTTCAAACAACGCAGAGAAGCTTAAGGATGGATTTGGTTTTACTACATCCCTCCTATTTTGGACCAGTAAGTCAATGGGTTGCTTTTACTAAAGCTGAAGCGGTAATATTTGAAGCTGAGGATAATTACCAGAAACAAACTTACCGTAATCGCATGTATATCTATGATGCCAATGGAAAGTTAACTCTAAACATTCCTATAAAACACAATGCAGCATTAGGACTTCCAAAAAGGAGCAAACAGAAATACCAGAATATACAGATCGAGAATGAATTCCCGTGGCAGTTACAGCACTGGCGTGCTTTTAAATCTTCTTACCAGACCTCTCCATTCTTCGAGTTTTACGAAGATGAATTGAGACCGCTTTACGAGAACTCCTTTAAATATCTGCTGGATTTCAATTATCGCTGTATGGAGTTTGTCGCCGATTCATTGCAGGTCGACTGGACATTCGATCAAACATTGGAGTTTGAATTGAAGCCGGAAGGGATGCTTGATTGCAGAAACCTTATAAATGCAAAATCAGATTTTGGCTTTAAAAACGGGAGGTATCATCAGGTTTTTGAAGAGAAGCAAGGTTTTTTAAATAACCTTTGTGTTCTTGACCTTATCTTTAATGAAGGGCCAGCATCACTGGCTTACTTGCAGGAACAAAACTTATAATTTAATCGAAGTAGATACGGGGAAATGATCTGAGAAATCAACATCGTATTTTTCAAATTCGAGTATTTCCATCTGCTTTTCTATCAATAAAAAATCGATACGAAGTGGAAAATAATTCAGTTTAAAGCTTTTTCCGAAGCCTGTTCCAGCTGTTAAGAATGCATCGTTAAAACGACCATCCTGACGCACCAGGTCATAGATATAAGAGAAGCTTGTATTATTAAAATCACCCATGATGATAGTCTTATACGGTGACCTATCTACCTCTTTCATCATCATTTCTGCCTGTTCCTGTTGGAGAGAAAAGCCATATCCAATTCTACCCAGTAATTTCTTAGAATCTTCGTTCTTAAGGTCAGTAATACGCGGTTTAATATTTAGGGACTGGAAATGCAC
Source organism: Gramella sp. Hel_I_59 (assembly GCF_006714895.1). NCBI lineage: Bacteria > Pseudomonadati > Bacteroidota > Flavobacteriia > Flavobacteriales > Flavobacteriaceae > Christiangramia > Gramella sp. Hel_I_59. The sequence goes on from NZ_VFME01000001.1 coordinate 2,448,809, forward strand.
ATTAAAGACCCGAAGTGTATCGTTATTTACAAGAAGATCAGCATAAATTGCATTGTTATTCCCATCATGGGGAAAGTCTACGGAATGCTCTTTTATAATTGGATATTTAGAAAAGATAGCCGATCCAAATTCTGAATTTTTACCCTTCAGCTTAACATACTTATACGGATAGAGTTTCGATAATTCGGCAGCACCTACGTAATGCTCCTGGACACTAAGAATATCCGGATTTTTTTCATTTACGAAAGCAGTAATCTTTTCAGGAATATCAGTCCTTTCGGTCCAATTATAGGCATTGAACATTCTTACGTTATAACTCATTAACGTAAGATCTGCTTCCAGTTCTTCATCGATATCATTTCCGAAGTTTACGAAAACAGAGATATAATTATAGCCTAATAAGAGTACGATCAGGGATAGCAATAGCTGTCTTTTGAGCCGGATCAACCAGTATACCAGGAAAAGTGTATTCAATATAATTAGCACAGGAACTCCCAGACTTAGTACCGAAAGTAGCGGAAAGGTCTTTGGAGGAACATGAGGTAGTAAATATGAGAATAGTAAGGCGGTAGCTGCAAGCGAATTCAGTACAAAGACAAGCTTGTCAAAAAGATTTAGATTCTTCATCTAGTCTTCTTTACCGGCCTGGAATAAATAGTCCTTTTCAGCCTTGGACAAACTTTCATATCCGCTTTTGCTGATCTTATCCAGAATGTTATCTACTTTTTGCTGTTTCTCATTTTTACTTGAGGAAGTAGTTTTCGTTTTTGTATTACGATTTTTTGCAGCCTGCGTTTTGTTTCGATGAACTGTTTTCATTTTCGGCTTGCGTTCGCCTGGTTTGAATAAAGCCGCAACGCTATCCATAATATTCTCGAACCATTTTCCAATATCATTCCCTTTCTGAAGCTGTTTAGTATAAATATACCCTAGAGCTGCACCTCCAAGATGCGCGAAATGCCCACCTGCGTTACCCATTGGAATTTGTATGACATCAAGTGCAACCAGAAATGCGGCGATATACCAGAATTTCACACTGCCTATAAGCATTAATCTCACTCTCATGTTCGGGACGTGTGTGGCTATCCCAATAAGTACAGCCATCACTCCTGCGGAAGCTCCTATCAAATAAGATTTGCCGGTACCCTGGAATGCTGGAAACAAGTTATAACTGAGCATATAGACCAAAGCTCCGATGATGATCCCCAGGAAATAGTAATTCAGCAGTCTTTTAGGTGAAAAATAATTCAGAAAATAGATTCCCGAAAAATAAAGAATAAGCATGTTGGATGCAATATGCCAGATCCCGCTATGTAGAAATGCATAGGTAATGATCGACCATGGCTTCATAATATATTCAAGCGGCTCCTTCGGAAAAACCAACCATTCAAGTAAAAAATCTGAAGGTATATTGAATAAATAGGCAATGGTTCTGAATAGGTAGAAAACAAGGAACGCCAGTACGTTCACCGCAATAAGCTTCTCCACTACCGTAGCAGTCTGTAACTTAAATCTTATTTTGTCTGCTGCGCTCATTAGTACCAGCGATTGTCGTTAAACTGATTCTTTTTCCAGTAATACATCATCAGGAACCCGAACAGGGCGCCTCCAACGTGAGCAAAATGTGCTATAGATCCTCCAAATAAAGAATAACCCGTAACCCCTGAAAACAGGTCTAATAGAATGATCGCAGGTATAAAATATTTGGCTTTAATAGGTACAGGCACGAATAAAAGGAATAATTCTACATTAGGAAACATCATACCAAACGCTACAAGAATCCCATATATTGCTCCGGAAGCTCCTACAGCTGGCGTAGTGAACGCTTCGTAGGCGCTTTGTAAAGTATCCATAGGAACAGTGTCAAGAATAGCTTTTGGATACTCCCCGGTTAGGAAGAAATTATCCACCTGGGTCATGTTCATTCCCGCATCCAGTAAATCCTGAACTCCCGACTGGTACCCATAAAAATTTACAAGTGTATGTAGCAAAGCGGCTCCAATCCCGGCTGTGAAGTAAAAAAATAAAAATCTTTTCTGTCCCAGCATTTGCTCAATAGGTCCACCAAAGGCCCACAAAGCGTACATATTAAAAAGAATATGCGTAAAACCACCATGCATAAACATATGGGTAATGACCTGCCAAACCTGGAAGTTCGGATTCTTGACGAACCAGAGTGCGAAATACTCGTAGGCTACATCACCTAATAACTGACTCCCAATGAAGAATATCACATTGATAATCAATAACGTCTTTACCGTATCCGTAATTTTTCCCATCAGGCAAATTTTTTGTCCAGTTCCTCTATAGATAGCGTAGTGAAAATGGTTCTATTTGAAGGACTTAGAGCCGGTTCCTTACAGGCAAAAAGTCGGTTAACAATATGTTGTTGCTCAGCTGAATTCAACATGGTTCCAGAACGCACTGCCATTGAATTTGCCAAGGATTTTGATAATAAATCGGTTTGAGAAAATCCATTATCAGGTACGTCTTTTTCAAAGTCAGCAATAAGCTGTTCCAGTAAAATCTCTACTTCACTTTCAGAGATCAGCGTTGGAATTCCAGAGATCTCCACTTCATCCTTATCGAATGAGGAAAAAATAAAACCGGTTTGTTCCAGGGATTCTTTGATTTCCTGCAGCATCTCCATTTCCTGATGATTAAACTGAAGTTTCAAAGGAAATAATAATTGCTGACTAACTGCTGCAGAAACGGTAATATTCTTCAATAATTCCTCGTAAAGGATGCGCGTATGAGCACGGTGCTGATCAATAACGAGGATACCGCTCTTTAACGTGGAAATAATATATTTTTTATGAAGCTGAAATGTGGATTTCTCGATCTCATCCTCCTTCCCGGCAAAAAGATTACCGGTAACTTCTTCACTTTCAAATTCTATTTGCCGAACATCTACGTCGGAAGTTGACTTAGATTCCAAACCGGAGTACAAACTTTCCCATTCCGCAGGCTTTTCTCTCCTGTATCCAGAATTGGAAGGGTTATACGAGCGTGCAGAGTTTTCAGATTGAAATGGATTAAAATTTCGATCAACCTCGATCTGCGGCGCACTCGCCTGTTTTGACTGGTAGTTATACGGTGTATCCAATTCAGAGTCCCGATCAAAATCCAGAATAGGCGCTACATTAAACTGGCCAAGCGCATGCTTGATCGCACTTTTCAGAATAGCATATAATGCATGTTCATCATCAAACTTGATCTCAGTTTTAGTTGGATGAATGTTGATATCAATCGTTTTTGGATCTACATCCAGATAAAGAAAATAGCTTGGATAGCTTTTATCTTTCAGTAGGCCTTCAAAAGATGCTACAACAGCATGATTTAAATACGGACTTTTAATAAAACGATTATTCACGAAGAAGAACTGTTCTCCCCTGCTCTTTTTAGCGAATTCAGGTTTGCCCACGAATCCGGAAATCTTTACGATACCAGTATCCTCTTCAACCGGAACAAGTTTTTCATTCGTTTTTCCACCAAGAATGTTGGTGATTCTCTGGCGATGATTGGCCGCAGGTAACTGAAATAATTCGTTCCCGTTATGTGCAAGTGAAAAACTAATATCAGGATGCGCTAGCGCTACACGTTGAAATTCATCAATGATATGCCGTGTTTCGACATTGTCAGACTTTAAAAAATTCCTTCGGGCTGGTATGTTGTAAAAAAGATTCTTAACGCTAATACAGGTTCCCTTTGGAGTTACGCAGGCATCCTGGGCAGAGATCTTGCTTCCTTCGATCTTGATACAGGTGCCAATCTCTTCATTCTCTGTCTTCGTCTTTAACTCCACATGCGCGATCGCCGCAATAGATGCTAGAGCTTCACCACGAAAACCTTTGGTTCTCAAAGCAAAAAGATCGTCTGCAATTTTAATTTTGGAAGTTGCATGTCTTTCAAAGCTCATGCGCGCATCGGTGATACTCATTCCAGCACCATCATCGATGACCTGTATCAAAGTCTTACCAGCATCTTTAATAACCACTTGTATACGACCTGAATGAGCGTCTATACTATTTTCGAGAAGTTCTTTGATTACTGAAGCCGGTCGTTGAACCACCTCACCCGCAGCGATCTGGTTTGCAACATGATCGGGCAACAGTTGAATAATGTTATTCATCTAACGGGGATTTGAGAAAATGGACAAATCAAAATCTAATATCCACAGGCAAATAAAAACGAGTACTACAATAATATAAACAACACGACGGTTGATACTTCTATTACCTCGCGTGCGGCTAGATTCACGAGCCTCCGCCCAGTGAGAACCAAAATCGATTGCATTTGTAGCTTCTCTGTATTTATTGAATTTTGAGTCAAAATCGTAGACATTCCCAGTATCCTTCCCCTTATAATAACGAGGAGTGTAATTATACCTGGTATTTTTCCTGATCTTACCTAAATTGATTTTCAAAACTGTAGATTGTTTGCTGTTCCAAATTTACTCAAAATGCTTCAGAATTCCGAAGCCTTATTAGATTAATAAGAACACAAAGACAATGCCGTTTTGAAAATCCTGCTTATCCCTTGTAGAATTTAGCATCCTTTCTAAGCTGAGCCATCTTTATCGCGGCAATAGCAGCTTCTGTTCCTTTATTCCCGTGTTCTCCACCACTTCTGGCGCGAGACTGCTCGATATTATTATCTGTAAGCACACAAAAAATGACCGGGATATCTGACTGTAAATTTAGATCTTTAATGCCCTGAGTTACACCATCACAAACAAAATCGAAGTGCTTGGTCTCTCCCTGTATCACATTTCCAACGGCAACGATGGCATCCAGCATTTCAAATCTTTCCTGCATTTTCTTGCAGCCGTAAATAAGTTCAAAGCTACCTGGAACGTTCCAGCGTACAATATTCTCCTTTTGCACACCGTTTTCGATCCACGCATCAAATGCACCCTGAAATAAGCCTTGTGTTATTTCCTCATTCCATTCAGAAACAACAATCCCAAACCGAAAATCTTTCGCGTTTGGGATTGTATTTTTATCGTACTCTGAAAGGTTATTACCTTTTGTAGCCATATATTATTTTTTCATCGCGCGGGCCTGTCCAAGATAGACAGCCACTTTATCTGCTTCAGGAGAATCTGCATACTCCTCTTCGATCTTCATTAAATGTTCTTCCGCAGCTTCAGCATCACCAGTATTGATTGCAATGATCGCAGCTTTTAAAAGAAATCTAGGAGTTGTAAAAGAGTTTGTACGCATATCTGCAGCCTTCTCGTAATAACCTAAAGCTTCTTCCGGCTGGTCTAGCTGCAGAAAAGCATCTCCAATTCCACCAGTTGCAAGTGCAGAGAAAATCTCATCATCACTACTAAATCCTTCCAGTTGCTCGATAGCTTCCTGATACTTTCCAGTTCTTAGGTAAGCGAAACCAGCATTATACTGAGCAAGATTTGCCGCATCAGTACCACCGTAATTCTCTATGATATCAAGGAATCCGTATTTACCTTCCCCGCCATTAAGTGCAAGATTGTAAAGGGAATCACTCTGTGCTCCGTTCGCTCTAAGAGCTGAAGCCATATAGTTCTGTGCCATTGCCATCTCATTGGCAGCTTCGTTTTGTTTCGGTTCGTGGATAAAACGATTATATCCCAGATATCCAAGTACAGCAACGATAGCAACTCCCACAATAATGTAGATATACTTTTGATTATCGGCGACCCAGGTTTCGGTTCTACTTGCCCCTTCATCTAAACTGTTAAAAACTTCAGCAGTTGTTGATTCCTGTTCTTCGATTTGTTCCTTCTCAGTTTTCCCGGAAGGCTTGTATCCTCTTTTCTTATAAGATGCCATAAAAAATTTTTAATGCGTGGCAAAAATATAATATTTTGTGAAAATTAAAAGAGAAAATATTTGTATTTTTTGAATAATTTGAAGTCCTTTTGCAGCTTTCAAAATATCTCTTCATTTATCATATTTCTTGCTGAAAAACAGCCATTTATGCACCTAAAAAATCTTAGCCTTCTCAATTACAAGAATCTAAAGACGGCTGAATTTACTTTTGACAATAAGATCAATTGCCTGGTTGGTAATAACGGCGTTGGAAAAACTAACGTTCTGGACAGTATTTATCATCTCTCCTTCGGAAAAAGCTATTTTAACCCAATTACTTCTCAAAATATCAATCATGAAGCTGAATTTTTCGTCGTGGATGGAGAATTTGAAAAAAATGATAAAGCTGAAAAGATCCTGGTTAGCGCCAAGAAAGGACAGAAAAAGGTAATCAAACGGAATAATAAAACCTATGATAAAGTGAGTGATCATATAGGTTTTATTCCTACCGTGATCATTTCCCCTGCAGACCGGGACCTTATTATTGAAGGTTCAGAAACAAGGAGAAAGTTCATGGACGGAGTTATTTCTCAAAGCGATCAATCCTATCTCCAATCCTTATTAAATTATACGAAACAGATCTCACAGCGAAATTCCTTATTAAAATATTTTGCTGCCAATTCTACTTTTGACCGTGATACCCTGGAAGTTTACAACCACCAAATTAGTAACCTTGGACAGGATCTATTCGAAAAACGAAAAAGTTTTCTCAAAGATTTCATACCGATCTTTAATAAACGTTATGCTGATATTACTAATAATAAAGAGATCGTAGATATTAATTATAAGAGTCAGTTATCTGAAAAGTCATTATCATCACTGCTTGAAGAAAATCTTCAGAAAGATATGGCTTTACAATACACCTCTGTGGGAACCCATAAAGATGACCTTAGTTTTGAAATCGAGGGTCATCCTATCAAAAAGTTCGGCTCCCAGGGACAGCAAAAGAGCTTTTTGATCGCATTAAAACTGGCACAGTTCGATTTTATAAAAAAAATTAGCCAGGTGAACCCTATTCTCCTGCTGGATGATATCTTTGACAAACTTGATGAAAACAGGGTTGCTCATATTGTAGCATTAGTGGCTACCAATGAACTTGGACAGATCTTTCTTAGTGATACTCACGCAGATAGAACCGAGAAGGTGGTGAAAGGCAGTAATCAATCTTATAAAATTTTTAAACTTTGAAAAAAGCTTTATACTTATTAGTCGCTATCGTTCTCACCTCCTGTACGAAAACAGATCCCAACGAACAATTGCAAAATCTCACCGGGTACTGGACGATCGAGAAAGTGGAAGTTGAGAATGATTCTATGGTAGAATATAGTTTGAGCCAATATATTGATTATATAGAGATCAAGGATAGTGTTGGTTTTCGAAAGAAACTTCAGCCAAAGATCGATGGTGGTTATATAGAAGCTTCCAATGATTCAGAAAAAATTACCGCGAAGATCGAAGATGATGTTTTGAACCTTTATTATAGTACAGCTTTCGATGAATGGCAGGAAACGGTTCTCGTAGCTACGGAAGATGAACTGGTCATCAAAAATCGCGATGATAAGAAATATTTTTATAAAAAATACGAACCTTTAATTAGCACAGATGAAGAAGAGACGAAAGAATGAGGAAATGGTCCTCGGCGATCTGCTGAAAAGTTTTGTAGGTGAGAACAAGCTGGACACAAAGGGATTAAACCAGGTACAGATACGGGAAGTTTGGAACAACCAGATGGGACCTGCAATTGCAAAATACACTACCGGACTTAAACTGAAGCATGACACGCTGTTCGTGCAATTGAGTTCTTCTGTACTTAGAGAGGAATTAAGTTACGGGAAGGAAAAGATCATTAGAAACCTTAACGAGGAGATGAACCAGGAATTGGTGAAAAAACTGGTTTTACGTTAATTTAAAAATATGAATAAGAGACTGAAATATTTTCTGGCTTTTTTACTGGTTTTTACCGGACTTATGATGGCGATCAATGAAATTCTAAGGTATTTCTTTGAGCTGGATGGCATAGCGAATACATTAATTACAGCTCTTATTACGGTAAGTATTTCTCCACGGCTACACCCCGCAAAGGAGGGTGATAGCTATATTTTTAAATGGTCCTGGTTTACGAAACCAATTGAAATTTAGCAACTTGATAAAATAAAAAAACCCGGACTTTTCAGTTCGGGTTTTTCTTATTTTGATAAGCTCTAACTAGAACATCTCTCTACCTGCAAAATGGAAAGCACCTTCGATTTGTGCATTCTCGTCACTATCACTTCCGTGAACAGCGTTCTCACCAATACTGGTAGCATATTTTTTTCTGATAGTTCCTTCAGCAGCATCTTCTGGATTTGTAGCACCAATCAATGTTCTGAAATCTTCTACAGCATTGTCTTTCTCAAGGATCGCAGCAACAATAGGTCCGCGAGTCATGAATTCAACCAATTCTCCGAAAAATGGACGCTCGTTATGCACAGCATAAAAAGTTTCAGCATCTCTCTTGGTCATGTGAGTAAGTTTCATCGCTACGATTCTAAATCCTGAAGCGGTGATTTGATCTAATATTCCACCAATATGCCCGTTTTCAACTGCATCTGGCTTAATCATGGTGAATGTTCTATTATCTGCCATTATCTGGTTTTTAAATTTGGTGCAAAAATAAATTATTTATGGGCATAAACAAGTGCTTTCTTGCAATATGTTGACTTACTGGAATTCAACGATATAATCCTGCTGTTTACGGTTATTAAGTCCGCGCATTTCCATGCTTACTCTCGAATTCTCAAAGTCAAATTTTAATAAGCCAAAGCTCTTTTTGCTCACCACCTCTCCTACTCTATGCTCATTCGGCTCACCGTCAAAAGCTTCGTAAGTATGAGTAAGTCCGCTACTCGTAAAGTCCACCAAAGGATAGTTTAGCCCATTAATTCTTTCCTCGGAAAATTCAGAAATATGACGGTCACCACTTAATAGAATGACATTTTTCGCTTCCGAAGTAACAATAAGATCTTTTAGTTTTTTTGCTTCCGAAGGGAAATTCCCCCAGGTTTCAAATCCGTGTTCATCTGAAAGTATCTGGATACTGGAAAGAATAATATTGAACTGAGCATTCGAAGTTTTAAGTTCATTTTGTAACCAGCTCCACTGCTGTTCGCCAAGAATGGTGCCACTGGAAGGCTCGTAGCGCCTGTTAGCATCACTGTTCCTAAGCAAATCATCCCGAAAATAACGGGTATCAAGCATGATCACTTTAATTGAACCTTTGGGCGTTTCCAGCATCTCTGAACTATAGATACCTTCCTGGTCTCTTCTTGGATCATTTTTCGCAACATCCATGAAGTCAAGGAAATACTGCTGACTTTCTTCTTTAATTTCATAATCCTTACCTCCATCGTTCTGGCCGTAATCGTGATCATCCCAAACCCCGTAAACTGGCACACTATTAAGTAACTTTTGATATCCGTCATTATTCTTCTGAACAGCATAAGCTACGCCTAAAACTTCAGGAACATCTGTATCTGCATATACATTATCGCCTCCCCATAAAAAGACATCGGGTTCATTTTTAAGAATTTCATTCCATAATGGCTGGGGTGCATCTTCCCGATTACAGCTTCCAAAAGCAATGATATAATCTGGTTCCTTCTCCAGCTTAATATCTTCGGTAGACCCGCAGGACACAAGGCTGAATATAAATAGGAATATTAGAAATCTTTGTTTCATGGTAGTAATTTGCAAGCTCAAATTTAAGGCTTCCACTGTTTCTATAGTGTTATTATATTGTATATTTAACCTCGATTATGATAGACACAAGAATACTCGAAATCACGGCAGAACTGGCAAAGGCAGATAATATCGTGATCGTTCCGCACAAAGGACCCGATGGTGATGCGATAGGCTCTACGCTTGGATTAATGCATTTTTTAAGAGATAAAGGTCATAAAGCGAATGTTATCGCTCCCAACGATTATCCACATTTTTTAAAGTGGCTTCCTGGTAGTGAGGAAGTTTATATTTATGAGCAGCAAAAAGAAGTTTCAGATCAATTGATCGCTGAAGCTCAGATCGTTTTTACACTTGACTTTAATGATCTATCACGATGCGGCGGAATGGTAGATTCGCTGAAAGCTTCAGACGCTGTTTTTGTCATGATAGATCACCACCAGGAACCTTCAGATTACGCTCATTATACTTATAGTGATTCCACTATGAGTTCTACCTGTGAGATGGTACATAAATTCATAGAAAAGCTACGTGCTAGCAAACAGATCACTCCCGAAATTGCCACTTGCTTATACACCGGAATCATGACAGATACCGGAAGTTTCAGATTTAGCTCTACTTCCAGTGATACACATCGTGTTATCGCAGACCTGATGGACAAGGGAGCGAAAAACTCTGAGATTCATAATAATATCTACGATACTAATTCTGGAAATAAACTGCAATTGCTTGGAACCGCACTTCAGAATTTAAAAGTGATTTCAGAATTTAATACCGCTTACATCAGCCTTACTCAGGAAGAGTTGGACCGTCATAATTTCAAGAAAGGTGACACTGAAGGCTTTGTAAATTACGGTTTAAGTCTTGATGGAATTAAATTTGCAGTCATTTTTATTGAGAATGAGAGTGAGAAGATCATAAAAATTAGTTTCAGGTCTAAAGGAACTTTCGATGTGAATAAGTTTGCGCGGGCACATTTTGAAGGTGGCGGACATATAAATGCGGCCGGAGGAAAAAGTGATCTTTCCATGAATGATACGATCGTAAAATTTAATAAGATCCTACCTGAATACGAGCAAGAATTAATCCAATGAAAAAGTTTCTATTTCTAATAGTAATGGCAATTGCCGTAGTTTCCTGTAAATCCCCGGAAGCACGTTATCCGGTTTCCCAAAGCAGTGGCTCGTATATCGACCAATCTGTAGAAAAGAACAGGGAAATGATCGCGCAGGAAGAAGATTATATCAAACAGGTAATGGGAGAAAATACCAGTACGGAATATATAACCTCAGCAGATGGATTCTGGTATTACTACAACAACAAGTCACTGGACAGTCTTAATACTGAAACTCCCGAATTTGGCGATATCGTAACCTTTGATTATAGTATCTCGACCATTGAAGGAGAAGCTATTTATGCTGAAGGTGACAAGCCTACCCGCGAATATGCTATTGATCGTGAAAAATTATTTACCGGACTTCGCCAGGGTCTTAAATTGATGAAAGAAGGCGAAACGGTAACATTCCTATTCCCCTCTCACAAAGCATTTGGTTATTACGGAGATCAGGAACGTATTGGAAGCAATAAACCTATTAGCGCTAAAGTGACCTTACACTCTATAAAGGAAGAAGAACAATCAAACACAGAAACCAAAGAACAATAATGAGGACAAAAAGTTTATTTGTGCTTTTCGCTGTTGCGATTAGCTTATTTTCATGTAAAGAAGAATACCCGGAACTTGAAGACGGGATGTATGTTGAATTTAACACCTCTATGGGGCCTATAATCGCTGAGCTTTACCACGAGGAAACACCAATGACCGTTGCTAATTTCGTATCGCTTTCTGAAGGAAGCAGCACCATGGTAGACAGTACATTTAAAGGCAAAAAATATTACGACGGTATCGTATTTCACCGTGTGATCGATGGATTCATGATCCAGGGTGGTGATCCAATGGGAACCGGTAGCGGTGGACCGGGTTATAAATTCCCTGACGAATTCAAAGATTCTTTGAGTCATGACGAAAAAGGAATTTTGTCTATGGCCAATGCAGGTCCTGAAACCAATGGGAGTCAGTTTTTTATCACTCTGGAACCGGTAATGCAGCTTGATGGCAAGCATACGGTCTTCGGAAAAGTGGTAAAAGGTATGGATGTTGTTGAAGCGATTGGAAAGACTGAAACTGGTCCTAGAGACCGTCCTGTGAAAGATATAACCATGAATGAGGTGAACATCATTAGAAAGGGAAAAGCTGCTAAGAATTTCGAAGCTCCTAAAGTTTTTGAACAGGAACTTGCAGATCTTGAAGCTGAAAATGAAGCTAGAGAAAAAGAACTACAGGACGTAAGATCAAAAAGAGTTGAAGAGTTCGCTGCTCTTGAAGCCAAAGCAGATTCTCTGGAAAGCGGATTAAAATTACATTTTGTTACTGAAGGTGATGGAACTCAGCCTAAACAGGGACAAACTGTTAAAGTGAATTATGAAGGTTACTTCGCAGACGGGAAGATCTTTGACACTAATAAAAAAGAACTTGCCGAGGAATTTGGTATTTATGACCATAGAAGAGACCAGGCCATGGGTTACCAGCCAATGGATGTTGTTTATGGACCAGATGCCCCGATGATCCCAGGATTTAAGGAAGCTATTCAGCAAATGCAGGTAGGTGACGAAGTGGTTGCTTTTATCCCGAGCCATTTAGGTTACGGAGAAAGAGGATATGGAAGAGCGATCCCGCCAAACTCAGATCTTGTATTTAAGATCTCTGTAGTTGGAATAGCAGGAGAAGATCAGGAATAGTTAATGATCAGTCATAAAAAAATCCCCGTGCAAATGCACGGGGATTTTTTGTTTAAAGAAAAACATTCCTAGTTCTCCGGAATATTCTTTAATACCTCTAATAAAAATTTCCAGTATTTCTGAGCAGAGCTAATACTAGCACGTTCATCTGGTGAGTGAGCTCCACGTATGGTTGGTCCAAAGGAGATCATATCCATATCAGGATAATGGCTTCCAATAATTCCACATTCCAGACCTGCATGACATGCTGCGATATTAGCTTTTTCACCATTCATTCTTTCATAAATCTCATCCAGAGTCTTTAGAATATCTGAATCACTATTCGGAGCCCATCCAGGGTATTCTCCTGACAGTTTTACATCAAAACCTGCTAGATTGAATACAGATTTTAGAGAATCAGCCAGATCATCACGACTGGATTCAACAGAGCTTCTTGTTAAACATTTGATCTCGATCTTCCCTTCCTCAACACTAACTTTCGCAACATTATTTGAAGCTTCAACAAGATCTTCAATCTCCGGACTCATTCTATAAACTCCGTTATGTGCCGCTGCAATTGCCAGTAGCAACTGTCTCTGAGAATCGATATCCATGACCTCAACTTGAGAAGGAACTTTTTGAATTTCGATCTTCATATTAGGTTCCAGAGAAGAAAATTCAGCATTAATTTGAGCTATCCTTTTATCCAGTTCTTTTGTAAAACTTTCTTCTTCAGTTTCAGGCAAAGCAATGATCGCTTCACTTTCCCTTGGAATTGCATTTCTTAATCCTCCACCATTGATCGATGAGAGTCTAAGATTATATTCTTCCGTAGTATTAAGAAGCAGGCGATTCATTAATTTATTAGCATTTGCCAGTCCTTTAATGATATCCATACCTGAATGTCCACCCATAAGTCCTTTGACCTTTATAGCAAAGGCACGATAGGAATCTGGAGTACTTTCTACCTTGTAAGTTCTGCTTGCTGTGATATCTACACCACCGGCACAACCTATACCTATTTCGTCATCCTCTTCTGTATCAAGATTCAGTAAAATATCACCTTCCAGAAGATCGGGGCTTAAACCTTTTGCACCGGTCATCCCGGTTTCTTCATCTATTGTAAATAAAGCTTCGATGGCAGGGTGTTCTATAGAATCGCTTTCCAGTATCGCCATAATAGTAGCCACGCCCAGACCATTATCTGCTCCTAACGTAGTTCCCTTAGCTCGAACCCAGTCTCCATCTACATACATCTCGATTCCCTGTGTATCAAAATCGAAGTCTGTATCATTATTCTTCTGATGCACCATATCCAGGTGAGCCTGTAGCACGATCTTTTTCCTGTTTTCCAAACCTGTAGTAGCTTGTTTGTAGATCACAACATTTCCTACGGAATCTACTTCGGTTCTTAGGTTAAGATCGTTACCAAATTTTTTGATGAATTCAATAACCCTCTCTTCTTTTTTGGAAGGTCGTGGCACCGCGTTAAGATCGGCGAATTTATTCCATAATATTTTTGGTTCTAATGCTCTTATTTCTTCGTTCATATCTATAATTCTTCAATTGTTTTCAAAGATACCTTTTAAGCTGCTGAAACAAAAATTCCTTGACATTCTGTATAATTTAACCGCTTTCATCTTTGCTGAAGCTAGGCCAGATATGAATTATTTGTACTTTTAAAATGTGAATAAGAAAACGACCCTCATTCTTGCGATCCTATTACCTGTTCAGGTCATTTTATTGAGCCTGCTTAATAGAGGATCTCTTTTTATCGAAACCTATTATTCCAACGGAATCTACCCGGTGATCTCCAGTATTTTGAGATATAGCATCGGGATTCTACCATTTTCCCTAGGTGATCTTCTGTACGCATTATTGGTGATCTTACTACTGAAATGGATCTGGAGAAGATTCAGTCAGAAATTTAAAGATCCGAAACAATGGATCCCCGATGCGCTTGCTGCCCTATCGATCATTTATTTTTGCTTTCATCTTTTCTGGGGTTTTAATTATTACCGCCAGCCATTACACAAAACTCTTGAGATTGATAATGATTATACTACCGAAGAATTAGTAACACTTTCAGAAATACTCATCAGCAGATCCAATGAACTGCATGATCATTTAGCTGAAAATGATTCGGCTTCCGTAAAGTTTGAAATTTCAAAGAATGAGCTCTTCCGAAGAACCATTGAGGGTTACGATCATATAGCTCTGAATTATCCTGAATTAAACTATAAAGGTAATTCACTGAAGAGATCGATTTATAGTATTCCTCTAAGCTACATGGGTTTCAACGGTTATCTAAATCCTTTGACCAACGAAGCACAGGTGAACAGTATTATTGTTCCTTACAAAATACCCACTACGGCCAGTCATGAAATAGGACATCAATTAGGTTTCGCCAAAGAAAATGAAGCAAATTTTATTGCCTGCCTTGTCACCATGAACCACACAGATCCTCATTTTAGATATTCCGGCTATACTTTTGCACTGAGTTATTGTTTGAGTGAAATCTTCAGAAGAGATAAAGACGAAGGAGACCGGTTACTGGAGAGCATGAACCCTGGAATCATTGAGAATTACCGGGAAGTACAGGAATTCTGGCTTGAGCATGAGAATCCATTAGAGCCAATCTTCGCTGCGACCTATAATCGCTATTTAATCGCCAATAATCAGGCTGGAGGCATGAAAAGTTACAGTTATGTAGTGGCACTACTCGTTAATTACTATAAAGATTCAAGAAACGACCTGTAGGAAGATTAACAGTTCTGCTATTTTTAGTACTTTAAGGCTCTTAAAATTTTAATCAATCTATATTTCCAAAAACTACCCACTTTTATGAAATTAAAATTTCTGCTTTTGGGAATAGTCCTGAGTGTTAGCTCTGCATATGCCCAGGATTATTTCCCAAAGAACGATGGTGTTAAAACAGAAAACACAAATTACACCGTCTTCAAAAATGCCAGGATTCACGTGGATCCAAAGACGACCATTGAAAACGGAATGTTTGCCATTCAGGATGGAAAAATAACTGCTGTTGGAAAGAATATTTCTATTCCAAAAAACAGTATCGTGGTTGACCTTGCAGGAAAAGAGGTATATCCTTCTTTTATAGACCTTTATTCCAGTTTTGGAATAGGTAAACCAAAACGCCTGGAAGGTGGAAACGGTCCGCAATATGACGCTAATCGCGAAGGTTTCTACTGGAACGATCATATTCGCCCTGAAACTAACGCCGTAGCACACTTCAAATATGACGCTGATGAAGCCAAAAAATTGCTGGAAGCTGGATTTGGTGCTGTAAATACTCATGTTCCAGATGGAATTGTACGTGGCTCTGGAATGCTGGTTGCGTTGACTCCTGAAGTTAGCGAGGGTGACCGAATTCTTGATGACAGATCTGCACAATACCTTTCTTTTGACAAAAGCGTTCTATCAAGGCAGTCCTACCCTACTTCTCTAATGGGTGCTACTGCACTTATTAGACAAACTTATATCGATGCCGACTGGTATGCGAAAGGGAATGCGAAGAATAAAGACCTTGCTCTGGAAGCTTTAAATAACAATAAGAATCTGGTTCAGATTTTTGCTACAGATAATTTACTAAACGAATTTAGAGCAGATAAAGTAGGTGATGAATTTGGTATTCAATACGTACTCCTGGGAAGTGGTAAGGAATACCAGCGACTGGACAAAGTAAAAAGCTCCAATGCTACATATATAGTTCCGCTAAAATTCCCTGCAGCTTTTGATGTGGAAGATCCATATCTTACTAAGCATCTTGGTTTGGAAGAAATGAGGGAATGGAATCAGGCTCCTTCAAATTTAGCTATGTTAGAAGAACAGAAGATTCCTTTCACGATCACTACACATGATATCGATCCCGCTAAAGACTTCAAGTCTAATTTGATGAAAGCGATGGAATTTGGATTAAGCAAGGAAGCAGCTTTAGCAGCTCTAACTACTATACCTGCCAGAACACTGGGCCAGGAAGGGAAGATTGGTACGATTAAGGAAGGTGCCTGGGCAAATTTCCTGATCACTTCCGGAGACTTTTTTGATAAGGAAACGACCTTATTTGAGAACTGGATCCAGGGAGAAAAGAAAGTGTTAAATAGTATGGATGTTACCGATATTACCGGGAAATACGACCTGAAACTGGATGGAAAAACTTATACACTTGCCATCACCGGAGAACCGGCTAAGCCAAATGTAGAAGTAACTTTAGACGAGACTAAAATTGGATCAAAATTGAGCATTTCAGAAAACTGGATGAATCTTTTGATCTCTTCTCCAGATACTACTAAGACTGAATTCATCAGATTGGTAGCCAACGTTCCAACAAATTCTAATAATATTTCAGGTAAGGCAATTCTACCTGATGGCAAGGAAACCCGTTTTCAGGCTACTATGAAAGACGCCAAAGAAGAGGATGAAAAGAAAGATGATGAGAAAAAAGAAGAGGATAATACCCGTGAGTTAATCGCGGTAACCTATCCAAATGTCGCTTATGGCTTCAAGGAAAGACCAGAGCAGGAAGATGTTCTTTTCAAAAATGCTACCGTATGGACCAGTGAAGATGAAGGGGTTCTGGAAAACACTGATGTACTTGTAAAAGACGGAAAGATCGTTAAAGTTGGATCAGACCTCAACGCCGGCAGAGCAAAAGTTATCGATGCAACCGGTAAACATCTTACTGCCGGGATTATTGATGAGCATTCACATATCGCGGCATCAGACATTAATGAAGCAGGCCATAATTCTTCTGCTGAAGTGACTATGGAAGATGTAGTTGATCCTACAGATATCAATATTTACCGCAATCTGGCTGGTGGTGTAACAACCATTCAGTTATTACATGGTTCTGCAAACCCGATTGGAGGTAGATCTGCGATCCTGAAATTAAAGTGGGGAGCTCCTGCAGATGAATTGATCTTCGAACAGGCTCCACCGTTTATAAAATTTGCACTTGGTGAAAACGTAAAACAATCAAACTGGAGTGGAAATCGCTTTCCGCAAACAAGAATGGGTGTGGAACAGGTATTTATAGACTACTTCAGTCGAGCTAAGGCTTATGAAAAAGAGAAGCAGGCTGCAGGAGACAATTTCAGAAAAGATCTTGAAATGGAAACTCTTGTAGAGATTCTTAATGGCGAACGCTTTATCACTTCCCACTCTTATATCCAAAGTGAGATCAATATGTTGATGAATGTTGCTGAAATGTTCGATTTTAATATCAACACTTTCACTCACATCCTTGAGGGTTACAAAGTGGCGGATAAAATGAAAGAACACGGTGTTGGAGCTTCAACGTTCTCAGACTGGTGGGCTTATAAATACGAGGTAAACGACGCAATTCCTTATAACGCCGCAATCATGAACGATGTTGGTATCACCGTAGCTATAAATAGTGATGATGCCGAAATGAGTCGCAGACTAAACCAGGAAGCTGCTAAAAGTGTGAAGTATGGTGGAATGAGCGAAGAAGACGCCTGGAAAATGGTTACGATCAATCCTGCCAAATTACTACATGTAGATAATTTAGTTGGAAGTATTAAAACCGGAAAACAGGCAGATCTTGTCCTATGGAATCATCATCCACTTTCTATTTATGCAGTTCCGGAGAAAACAATGGTAGAAGGAGTTGTTTATTTTGACAAGGATAGAGATTTGGAACTTCGTAAGGAGATTCAGAAAGAAAGAAGCAGTCTTGTAAGCCAGATGCTGAAGGAAAAGAACAGTGGAGTTAAAACACAACCAGTGAAAAAGAAAGAAAAGCAGCATGTGCACTGTGATCTTTTAGAAGCTGTAAAATAATATACTGAAGATGAAAAAATTAAATTTATATATAGGATTGCTGAGCTTACTTTTCTGCGGAAATAGTTTTGCACAGCAAACCCCAGCACCAGAACAGGCTGAAGCGATTAGCATTATTGGTGCTACCGCTCACATTGGAAATGGGGAAGTGATCGAGAATAGCCTGATCATTCTTGAGGATGGCAGGATCACCGAGATCATTGCCGCAGATCTTACGAAAAGACAATATCCAGGTAAACAGATCGATGGTACAGGAAAACATGTGTATCCTGGGATTATTGCTCCAAATACAACGCTTGGATTGGTAGAGATCGCTTCTGTAAAAGCTACGGAAGATCAGGATGAGATGGGTGACATGCTTCCAAATGTAAGAAGCCTGATCGCCTATAATACAGAAAGTAAGATCGTAGAATCCATGAGACCCAACGGTGTACTTCTGGGACAGGTGGTTCCACGAGGCGGATTGATCTCCGGAACATCTTCCATCGTACAATTTGATGCATGGAACTGGGAAGACGCAGCTGTAAAAGCTGATGATGGTCTGCATATCAACTGGCCCGATTCTTTTAGACGTGGTCGCTGGTGGAGAGGTGAAGACCCAGGACTTAAACCTAATAAAGACTATACTGAAGAAATTCAGCAGTTATCAGATTTCTTCGCTTCCTCAAAAGCCTATTTGAATGGTGACAGAGGTGATCAAAACCTACCATTTTTAGCCATGGATAAAGTTTTCAGTGGAGATAAAAAGGTATTTATCCACGCTGATGGAGAAAAAGAAATCCTGGATATTATTCAGTTTAAAAAAGAAAATGAGCTTTCATCGGTTGTCATTGTTGGAGGTTACGACGCGCTTGCAATCGCTTCAGAATTAAAAAATTCAGAGATCCCGGTATTGGTTAACAGACCACACAGCACTCCAGATAATGCTTATGAAGATTACGACCAGCCATATAAACTGGCAAAATTACTGCATGATGAAGGAGTTATGGTTGGATTGGAAAGCAGCGGACAAATGGAACGTATGAATACCAGAAATCTACCTTTCTATGCTGGAACGGTAGCTGCGTTTGGTATGGACAAAGAAGATGCTCTAAGTCTTATTACTGCCAACAATGCAAAGATCCTTGGAATTGATAGTGATTACGGAACTCTCGAAAAAGGAAAATCTGCGACTCTTTTCATTTCTGAAGGTGATGCACTGGACATGCGTACAAATATTCTTTCTCATGCTTTTATAGACGGAAGGGAACTAAGTCTGGAAACACATCAAACTGAACTTTGGAAACGCTATTCCAAAAAATACAGCGAGTAGGAATCTAAGTAACTAAACTAATTTCAAAGTTGCCCGAAGGACTGGAATGGAAATGCTGCTAAGCTTCCACTCTACTCT
Source organism: Gramella sp. Hel_I_59 (assembly GCF_006714895.1). Lineage (NCBI taxonomy): Bacteria > Pseudomonadati > Bacteroidota > Flavobacteriia > Flavobacteriales > Flavobacteriaceae > Christiangramia > Gramella sp. Hel_I_59. The sequence goes on from NZ_VFME01000001.1 coordinate 2,468,369, forward strand.
TCGGGCAACTTTTTTTATGCCTAATATCTACTTACTTTTGTAAATATGTTGAAAAAGATCACCAGCCTGCAAAACCGGGAAATAAAATGGTTGCTGCAATTACAGGAAAAGTCAAGAAGCAGAAGAAAGGAAAATGCATTTCTTGTTGAGGGCTTAAGGGAAACAAGTCTTGCCGTAGCGCATCACTATGAACTGCTTCACCTATATTATGTTCCTGAAAAGATAGAATTTCAGGAGGTCCTTGATCTTGTTAAGAAAGGCGATCAAAATACAGAACAGATCACTGAACTTTCCCAGGAAGTATACGAAAAGATCGCTTATAGAGGTAGTACCGAAGGAGTCATCGCCGTTTTTCGTTCCCAAGAAAATAAACTGGAAGATTTAGACTTCAGCTCAACTTCTCCTTTGATATTGGTCGCTGAAGCACCGGAAAAGCCAGGAAATATTGGTGCAATCCTAAGAACCGCCGATGCTGCTGGAGTGGATGCGGTCATTATTGCAAATCCTAAAACAGATCTCTATAATCCTAATATCATCAGAAGTAGCGTAGGTTGTGTTTTCACCAACAAGATAGCCACCGGGGAAACTTCAGAAATCATTGAATTTCTTCGGAATAAGAATATTAATATTTATGCGGCAATTTTACAGGCCGCCAGACCTTACCACGAAATTGATTTAAAAGGACCCACGGCAATCGTCGTTGGAACCGAAGCCACAGGGCTTAGCGAAGAATGGCGCGAACATTCTCTTCAGAATATCATCATTCCCATGCAGGGTGCTATCGATAGTATGAACGTATCGGTCGCAGCTGGTATTCTCATTTTTGAAGCACGAAGACAACGGGGCTTTAATCTTTAAACTTTATAATTTGCAAGCTGAAACTCTTTATTATATCATCCTTGGAGTCGTGATCGCTGATTTTCTTTTCGACACCCTCCTTGATACGTTGAATGCCAAACATTTCGATGATCCTATACCCGCGGAACTGACAGATGTGTACGATGATGAGAAGTACGAAAGGTCTCAGCAATACAAAAAAGAACGTTTTAAGTTTGGCCTGCTCTCCTCTGGTTTTTCAGTAATTCTTACGATACTCTTTCTGGTTTTCGAAGGCTTTGCCGCGGTAGATGGAATTGCACGTGAGTTTTCAAGCAATCCTATTGTGATAGCTCTTATATTCTTCGGGATCATCATCATTGGCAGTGACCTACTTACAACCCCTTTTTCCTGGTATAGCACCTTTGTAATTGAAGAAAAATATGGATTTAATAAGACCAGTGTTAAAACATTTGTAATAGATAAATTAAAAGGTCTTTTAATGACCATGATCGTGGGTGGTGGAATCTTAGCATTGATCATCTGGTTCTATCAAATTGCAGGAGAAGATTTCTGGTGGTATGCATGGATTGTTGTATCTGTTTTCGCGGTTTTCATGAATATGTTCTATGCAAAATTGATCGTTCCGCTTTTTAACAAGCAAACTGCTCTGGAATCAGGTAGCTTGAGAACTAAAATTGAGGCTTATGCTGCAAAAGTAGGATTCCAGCTGGATAATATCTTTGTGATCGACGGCTCCAAACGTTCCACTAAAGCCAATGCTTATTTTTCCGGTTTTGGTTCAGAAAAAAGAATTACTCTATATGACACTTTGATCAATGATCTGGATGAAGAAGAGATCGTCGCAGTTCTTGCACACGAGGTTGGTCATTACAAAAAGAAACATATTGTTTTCAATTTAATTGCTTCAATAGCTACCACTGGATTCACTTTGTGGCTGCTATCCCTGTTCGTAGGTAGTCCCATACTATCTTCAGCATTGAGTGTAAGCGAGCCAAGTTTTCATATTGGCCTGATTGCCTTCGGAATTTTATATAGTCCAATTTCAGAAGTAACCGGTCTTATGATGAATTACATTTCGAGAAAGTTTGAATACCAGGCTGATGATTATGCGAGTAAAACCTACAACGCAAAATACCTGATAAGCAGTTTGAAAAAGTTATCTGGAAATACATTGAGCAACTTAACTCCACACAAAACCTATATTTTCGTACATTACTCACACCCGAGTTTACTGCAAAGATTTCAGAATTTGAAGGCAGGTATTTAGTTGTTTACTTTTTATCTTAATTGTACTTTTAACCTATGACCGAGGCTGCGATAGAAAAAGAGAACAAGCAAATTGCTAGGCAATACAAGGAATTGCTGCGTATAAGCTACCAAACCCTTTCCGACGATGACAAGAAACTCATTCGAAAGGCATTTGATACTGCGGTAGATGCACATAAAGATCAGCGTAGAAAGTCTGGTGAAGCTTATATTTTCCATCCAATAGCGGTGGCAAAAATAGTAGCTTCAGAAATTGGGCTGGACGCAACTTCGATCGCTGCTGCACTTTTGCATGATGTGGTGGAAGATACGGAATACACCCTTACCAACATCGAAAAAATGTTTGGGGAGACCGTGGCAAAGATCGTCGACGGACTTACCAAAATTTCCAGTCTTAAAAAAGATAAGGATGTTTCGCTACAGGCAGAAAACTTCCGTAAAATGCTGCTTACGCTCAACGATGATGTTCGCGTTATCATTATCAAGATCGCAGACCGCTTACATAATATGCAAACGATGGATGCCATGCGTCCTGATAAGCAGATTAAAATTGCTTCGGAAACCTTATATATTTATGCTCCTCTCGCACACAGGATCGGACTTTACAACATAAAAACAGAACTTGAAGATCTTGGTTTAAAGTATACAGATCCTGAAGTATACCACGATATCTTAACGAAGATCAAGGAAAGTAAGGAAGATCAGGATATTTATATCAAGGCATTCAGCCGTGTGATCGAAGATTCTCTGGACAAGGAATCCTTGGACTACAGTATTAAAGGGAGACCAAAGTCCATTTATTCCATTAACCGGAAGATCCAGACTCAGAATATCAGTTTTGATGAGATCTATGACAAGTTTGCCATCAGAATTATTTATAAAAGTGAACCATCACAGGAGAAATTCCTGGCCTGGAAGATCTATTCCATAGTAACCGATCACTTCCGTCCCAATCCTACTAGATTAAGAGACTGGATCTCATCTCCTAAATCTACAGGATACGAAGCTCTGCATATTACCGTAATGGGGCCAAAAGGCAGATGGGTGGAAGTACAGATTCGAAGTGAACGAATGAATGAGATCGCAGAGAAAGGATATGCTGCTCACTATAAATACAAACAGGGAGATGACAATAAAGAGGAACGAGGTTTTGAAGAGTGGGTAAGCAGACTTCAGGAAGCACTTGAGAATCCAGATGTGAATGCTGTTGACTTTGTAGAACAATTCAAACTGAACCTGTATTCAAAAGAAATTTTTGTCTTTACACCTCAGGGAGATCTTAAATCTCTTCCGAAGGGATCAACACCACTGGACTTTGCGTTCAGCATTCATACAGAAATTGGATTACGCACTCGAGGTGCTCGTGTAAATAGTAAACTGGTTCCTTTGAGTCACGAATTGAAAAGTGGCGACCAGGTGGAAATTATCACTTCAGATAATGCTCAGCCTAATGTGAACTGGCTGGATTATGCTACTACGGCAAGAGCCCGTGCAAAAATCAAATCTTCCTTGAAAGATGAGAAGAAAGAGATCGCAGAGGAAGGAAAAGCTGTGCTGGCCAGAAAACTAAAAGCACAGAAGATACAGTTCAACGAAAAGTCTATCAACGAACTTGTTGTATTCTTTAACCTAAAAACGAGCCTTGATCTTTTCTATCGCGTAGGTATTGGAAAGATCGATAATCAGTTGCTTAAGGACTTTGCAAATTCCCGTAGTAATTCCCTGGTAAGCTATTTCAAAAGTAAAATTAAAAAGCCACAGGTAGCAGCCGATATTAATAAGGACGAGATCACTGCCAAGTATGACCAACTGGTGTTTGGGAAGGAAGAAGAGAAACTGGATTATAAATTAGCAAATTGCTGTAACCCTATTCCGGGAGATACTGTCTTTGGATTCATTTCTGTAAACGACGGCATCAAGGTTCATAAGAAAGATTGTCCAAATGCATTGCAACTACAATCCAATTACGCCTACAGGATCATCCAGGCGAAATGGATTGATAGTTCTCAACAGGACTTCCAGTCGGTTATCAAACTACAGGGAATTGACAATCTTGGATTGGTAAGTGAGATCACGAAAGAAATCTCAAGTAACCTGGGTGTGAATATGAAAAACCTGAATTTTGACAGCTCAGATGGTATTTTCAATGGAAGAATTACGCTGGTGGTGAAGAACAATAATAACCTGAATACGATCATCCAGCGACTGAAAAAAATTAACGGCATAGACAAGGTAAGCCGTGAATAAACTTTTACCTTTGCAAGGCAATTATGAGCAAAAAAGTCGTAAATAAAAACGATCAGGCGGTCGTAAAAAACGTTTTCACGAAGTATCTTGAAGACAAGGGACATCGGAAAACACCGGAACGTTTCGCTATTCTTCAGGAGATCTATAATTCTGAAGATCATTTCGATATAGAGTCATTATATATAATGATGAAGAACAAGAAATATCGGGTGAGCCGGGCAACACTATACAACACGATCGAACTCCTACTGGAGTGCGGACTGGTTAGAAAACATCAGTTTGGGCAGAATCAGTCACAATATGAGAAATCCTATTTTGACCGGCAGCACGATCACATTATACTTACAGATACAGGAGAAGTTATCGAATTCTGCGATCCAAGGATACAAAGTATCAAGCAAACGATCGAAGAAGTTTTTGATATTGAAATCAATAAACACTCCCTGTATTTCTACGGAAACAAAAAATCAACCAACTAAGTTTAAGAATTCATGGCTGTAGATTTACTACTAGGTCTTCAATGGGGTGACGAAGGAAAAGGCAAAATTGTCGATGTACTTACCTCCAAATACGATATCATTGCCAGATTTCAGGGTGGTCCAAATGCAGGACATACTTTGGAGTTTGATGGACAAAAACACGTTTTACACACGATACCTTCAGGAATATTTCATGATGATAGTATCAATCTTGTTGGAAACGGTGTAGTAATAGACCCGGTAATCTTTAAAAAGGAACTGGACAATCTAGCCAAACATGGAATAGACTATAAGTCTAAACTATTAATCTCCAGAAAGGCGCATCTTATTCTTCCAACGCATAGATTGCTTGATGCTGCTTCTGAAGCTTCAAAAGGCAAAGCTAAGATTGGATCTACTTTAAAAGGAATTGGTCCAACCTATATGGACAAAACCGGTAGAAATGGATTACGTGTAGGAGATCTGGAAATGGCAGACTGGCAGGATCGCTATCGTGCACTTGCAGATAAGCATGAGAAGATGATCGCATTCTATGATGTGGATGTACAGTACGATCTTAAAGAACTTGAAAAAGAATTCCGTACTGCGATTGAAACTTTGAAAGAACTTACTTTTATCGACAGTGAAGATTACCTTCACAAGTCTATGAAAAATGGGAAAGCAATCCTTGCTGAAGGCGCCCAGGGCTCTTTGCTGGATATTGATTTTGGAACATACCCATTTGTAACCTCTTCCAACACTACTGCCGCCGGTGCTTGTACCGGGCTTGGAGTAGCACCACGCGAGATCGGGGAAGCATTTGGAATATTTAAAGCTTATACCACTAGAGTTGGTAGTGGCCCATTCCCTACAGAACTTTTCGATGAGACCGGAGAAAAGATGGGACGAATAGGTAATGAATTTGGAGCCACTACAGGACGTAAAAGAAGATGTGGATGGCTGGATCTGGTTGCATTGAAATACGCAGTTCAGGTAAATGGGATCACTCAGCTGATCATGATGAAAGGTGACGTACTTAGTGGTTTTGATACTTTAAAGGTATGTACCGCTTATAAATATAAAGGTGAAACTATTGATCATCTACCTTTTAATATAGAACCTGAAAATCTTGAGCCGATCTATACCGAGATGAAAGGCTGGAAAGAAGATCTTACTAAAATGACAGATGCCAACACGCTCCCAAAAGAATTTAACGACTACGTTGAATACCTTGAGCGAGAACTGGAAACACCAATTACCATTGTATCGGTAGGTCCAGACAGAAGTCAGACGATCCAAAGAAGCTAAAACCAAGTTATTTTATATTTCAAAAAGCCCCATTATGGGGCTTTTTTAATGAGTAATTTCTACAGGATACTTCTTGAAACGGCTCCATTCCACCATAGTATAATTTGATAATCTTGCTCATCAAGCCTATCCTAATTGTTCAACTACGGGTAGCTGAAAGCAAAGCTTAATTACTAAATTTAAAGGTTTATTTATTCAAGGATTTACTCAAAGCGGATAATATTATTCTCGAATCACTGCTATATTCGCTTATTTATAGACTTACTCAGATTACTAAATAAAATAATAGCATAAAAAAAAGCCCCTAATTGGGGCTTTTTCTATTCGGTAGTATTGAATTAGTTTAGCTATCTGAGTCAGAATCTGAATCAGAATCTCCTGATACTATAAATAAACTTGCAATATTAGTAGCGGTCTCAGCATTAATTGGCTCATCAAACGCTTGAGAAACAGCTTCAGCTGCATCACCAACAAGTGGGGAATCTCCGTAATCGTACCCTACAAGATCAATATCTGCCTGAGTTGTTACTTCTTCACCATCATATACAGCCTGAGTAGCTTCCGGCATACCTTCACCTCTGTTATTTAATGTAATCCAACCTTCAAGTCCACGAATTCTTCTAATTTCAGAAGCATGACGCGCTTCTACGGAGTGAATTTGAAGAGCTGGCTCTAAAAATGGAGTTCCCATAAGATTTGCAGCCTGCCCTTTGTAGGCTCTAACTCCAGTATCTTCGAAAGCCTGAGCTAACGCAAGTAATTGTGCATAAGCTGTAGCCTCTCCAATACCATTATCGTTAAAAGGATCAAAGGCGCCACCAGCCGTAAAGTCAAAGTTTGGCTTGGGCACTGGAGTTGCTCCAACTCCTTCTAATCCTGCCACTAGGAAATCCACGTGTGCCGACTCATGCTTAGAAATTTGCATATATACCGTTTCTGGTCTACCTGAAGGTAGCACACCCGATTCCAATGCTTTTAAATAAAATTCGGCTTCTAGATATTCCAAGGTTAATGCTAATTGTAATGCATCTACCGCTGGATTTCCACTGTCCTGAAACATTGCATTAGCTTTTGTACTAGCCAATCCAAAAGGAACAGCAGCCATTGCCGCCTTCTTTCCGAAAGAACCTAGGGTACTAAACATCTCCCTACGTGAAGAAGATTTCGTCGTTAGTTTTTCAGATGAAAATTCATCCAATAATTTTATTATACTCATAATGTTTTTTTTTAGATTTTAATAGATTACGCTCCAGTCATTGGTTCAGGCAGCTCATTAGCTGTGAAATCAGTTACAATAAATCCACCTGCAATGTCAAATACTTCTGCTGGATCGTAAGCAAGATCTAAACCTGTATCTGTAGTAATAACGTCATCACCTGCGAAATCTGCAGAGTCTGGATTAATTAATGATCTAATAGCAGACGCGTGTCTAGCCTCTACTGATACAATTTTACCAGCTAATAATAGGTAAGCAGGATCAGCAATACGATCTCCAGCACCATTGTATGCTCCAACTCCAGTATCCTCAAGTGCCATTGCAGTTGCTAGTACCTGATCTCTACTAGACAAATCAACAGAACTTAAATCAAATTCCAAATCCGGCAACATTGCCTCCGGAGTATCAACGGTTGCTGCGGCTATAGCTGTTCTAAAAAATTCTCTGTGTATAACTTCATGGTTGTAAAGATCATCCATTAGATCTTTTTCTTCTTGTGGAGCGCCTGCATAATAGTCACCACCTCTTACAGCAGTATAAAATGCAGCTTCCAATTGCTCTAAAGCATATGCGTAATTAAGAATACCCAAATCTCCGCTTCCTAGATCAAATACAGCGTCTACTGGTGGATCAACAGGTTCTGGATCTACTGGATCAACTGGATCTGGTCCTCCAACATCTCCGCCTGGGTTAAACATATCATCATCGCTACATCCGTACAGTAAAAAGCTGGAACCGGCTATACCTAGACCACCTAATTTAATGAACTTCCTACGCGAATTCTTGTTCGAATTTTTCGGTGATGCATCAACTACATCTACCTTCACTAAGGGTTTTTTCATGATTAAAATTTTAGTTTCTATGGAAACTTACGAAGGGAAAGCCAATTCAGTTTTAATCCAATCGTTAAGATTATCTTAAATGCCAAAATTTTTTGATTTCATTAAGGATTATTGATCCTTTTAGGGAGTTTTATTATGATTAATTGGCATACCAGATTTTCGCACATCACGTTTATGTATAAAATCAAGGACATTTTAATTTTAAGTACTTTTGAAAAAAATATTGAATTGCGACACTTCTTTAGCGTACTTCTTTGTGTGATTTTCATTCAGGTAGGAATGGCACAAAATAGTCAGGAAATTAACTACGAATCTGATAGAACTTTAAAAAACGAAGCCAGATATCCAGGCGCCTTAATTTTAAGTAAAATTGACAACCAGGTTTATTTTGATCACGATGGAATCGAAGTCTGGTGCGATAATGCTGTTTTTTATAAAGAAGCCAATTTCTTCAAGGCTTATGGTAATATTAGAATGCAGCAAGGTGACAGTGTAAGTATGACCAGCAACTATGCCGAATATAATGGTGATACCGAATTTGCCTTTGCCAGCGGAAAAGTATTAATGAAAAGACCTCAAACCACCCTTGAAACCGACAGTTTGTTCTTCGACAGACTAAAACAGGAAGCATATTACAGAAGTGGTGGTAAGGTTCGGGATACTGCGAGTGTACTTACCAGTAGGATTGGCCGCTATTACATGGAACAAAACAAATACAGTTTTGTTGATGAAGTAGTAGTCACTAACCCGGAATATACTATAAACTCTGAACAACTTGATTTTTATTCTGAAAGTGGTTACGCTTATTTATATGGACCTTCAACGATCAAAAGTGAAACCAGTACGGTTTACTGCGAACGCGGATTTTACGATACCAGAGCAGATAATGGTTATTTCGTTAAAAACTCCAGGATAGATTATGAAAATCGAGTCCTCAAGGGTGACAGTCTGTATTTTGATCGTGAAACCAGTTTTGCTTCAGCCACAAATAATATACAGGTCATTGACACTATAAATCAAAGCAAAGTGACCGGTCATTATGCTGAAGTTTATAGAGATAAAGATTCTGTTTTTATAACCAAAAGAGCTCTTGCCGCGAGCTTACAGGAACGAGACACCTTGTTCATTCATAGTGATACCATTATGATCACTGGGAAACCAGAACATAGAATTATTCGTGGTTTTTATGACGTTCGGATTTTGAAAGAAGATCAAACCGGTGAAAATCCAATGAGCGGGCGTAGTGATTCTATATATTCAGATCAACAAAGCGGACTTTCGAAATTGATCAATCTTGGTCGTTTTGGTGATAAAAAACCTGTTTTATGGTCCGGACTCAATCAAATGAGTGGTGATAGTATACACCTGCAATCTAATGCTGAATCTGAACAACTGGATAGCCTACTGGTATTTGACAATGCTTTTTTGATTCAGAAGGATACTATAGAAGGATACAACCAATTAAAAGGAAAGATTCTTACCGGCTATTTTGAAGATAATGAACTAAGGGAAGTTATTATTGATAAGAACACTGAAACTCTCAATTATTTAAGAAACGATGAGGGCGCCCTTATTTCGATTAATAAAACTCTTGCCAGTTATATACGCATTCTGTTTCAGGATCAGCAGATCGAATTCATAGATTATTTAAATGCTGTTCAGGGTAAAATGCCTCCAGAAGATGAAGTTCCTCAAAACCAAAGAACCTTAGCTGGTTTTAACTGGCGCGGTGATGAAAGAATTATTTCGAAAGAAGGATTGTTTGAAGGAAAACCTGTACCAGAACTTACCAAGATCAAAGGTATCGAAATGCCTGAAGCTCCTGAGGAATTTTTTGAAGAACGCGAAGAAGACGACCTCCTACTAGATCAAAATTCCAGACTTAAACCAGAAATTCTAAAGAATAGAGCTAAAGATTCTCTGAAGTATAAAAACGAAAAGGTTCAGGATTCACTTAAGGACGCTATTGAACCAATTGCAAAACCTGTTAAGGACACTCTAACTGGCAACCAGGAATGAAGGAAGATTTTTTAAAGTTTCAGGCTCAAACCACTCCTCACCCACTGGCATTAGAAGTAGAAAGTGCTACCGGTAGTTATATAAAGACAAGTGATAGCAAAGAATACCTTGATTTCGTTGCTGGCGTATCTGCCTGTACTCTTGGTCACTCGCATCCTGCAGTGGTAAATGCTATCAAGGAGCAGGCTGAAAAGTATCTGCATGTAATGGTTTATGGCGAATATGCACAGGCTCCTGCAGTAGAGCTTAGTAAATTGCTTGCTGAGAACTTACCTGGTTCGCTATCTAAAACCTATCTCGTAAATAGCGGAACTGAGGCGATCGAAGGTGCACTGAAACTGGCCAGAAGGGCTACTGGAAGAACAGGGATCATTGCTGCAAGGCACGCCTATCATGGTAATACGATGGGCTCCTTAAGTCTGATGGATTTTGAAGAAAGGGTAAAGGTTTTCAAACCTTTAATAGGAGATGTTTCATTTATAGAATTCAACTCCACGGAAGATCTATCAAATATCAACGAACATACAGCGTGCGTAATTCTGGAGACAATCCAGGGTGGTGCTGGTTTTATTCAGCCGGTAGATGATTATCTACTCAAAGTAAAAAAACGTTGTGAAGAAGTAGGCGCATTACTTATTCTGGATGAGATACAACCTGGTTTTGGAAGGACCGGTAAATTATTTGGTTTCGAGAATTTCGGACTTGTTCCTGATATCCTGGTAATGGGAAAAGGAATGGGTGGCGGATTACCAATTGGAGCTTTTACAGCTTCAGAAGAGGTCATGGATCTACTTATGGACAATCCAAAACTTGGACATATCACAACATTTGGTGGCAATCCTTTAATTGCTTCAGCAGCACTTGCTACTTTAAAAGAGCTTCTTAGCACAAACCTTATTTCTGAAACACTACAAAAAGAAAAGTTCTTCAGAAAACATTTACAACATCCGCTTATTGAAGAAGTTAGAGGAAAAGGCTTAATGCTGGCAATTATATTAAAGTCTGCCGAAATTGCAGACCAGCTGGTGCTTAGAGCTAAAGATGAACAATTGATCTTATTCTGGTTATTGTTCGAAAAGCGAGCCGTAAGGATCACTCCGCCCCTGACAATATCTTCTGAAGAAATTTTGAAAGGATGTGGCATTATTGTTGACATACTGGAAGAGTTAAATAGTAATATTGAAGCTGTTAATTAATTTGTTAACAACAATGCAAGCGGGCGTACCTATTGCCCTTATTCCTTTTTAACTTTAATAACAGTAGAAATCCCATAATCACTCTCTTATGCAATTGAGCCATAACGAAGAAGATAATTTCTCTCTTGATCGCTTCGAATCCATGCTAAAGACCAATGACGTTCTTTTCTTCGATTCAAACGAATTTGAGAATATCATCAACCATTACATGGAGAATGGCAAGATAGCTCTTGCTAAAAAAGCGGTGAAATTGGGTCTCGCCCAGCATCCTACTTCAGTAAATCTAAGATTATACAAAGTTGAGATCCTGGTTTTTGAAGATAAACTGGATCTTGCAGACAGCATACTTAATGAGCTGAAGAATCTGGAATCTTCCAACGAGGAGATCTACATTCAAAAGGCTCAGATCTATTCTAAGCGAGATATGCATGCTGAAGCAATTACCATGCTGGAAGCAGCTTTGGAGATCACGCTTGAAGATGCAGAAATATTTTCGCTCATTGGGATGGAATATCTCTTTCTCGAGGATTTTGAGAATGCGAAATATAGCTTTATGAAATGCCTTGAGGCAGATGATGAGGATTATTCTGCTCTTTACAATATCATGTATTGCTTCGATTTTCTTGAACAGAAAGAGGAGGCTATTGATTACCTGAATCTATATCTGGACAAACACCCGTATTGCGAAGTAGCCTGGCACCAGGTTGGAAAGCAATATTTCGACCTGAAGAACTACACTAAAGCACTGGCAGCTTTTGATTTTGCCATTATTAGTGATGACAGGTTCGTGGGAGCTTACCTGGAAAAAGGAAAGGTTCTTGAGAAATTAAAACGTTACAATGAGGCCATCGAAAACTATAATATTACTCTGGAACTCGATGATCCTACATCTTTCGCATATTTAAGAATTGGTAAATGCTTCGAAAAACTTGGTTGTGATGATTTCGCGATCAAAAACTATGAGCAAACCGTGCACGAAGATCCTTTACTCGATAAGGGCTGGATCGCGATTACCGACTTCTATATCAAAAAATTGAACTTCCCAAAGGCTTTATATTATATCAATAAAGCAATCAACATAGACGAGGAAAATGTTCTTTACTGGAAGCGCTACGCAAAGATCAACAGTAGGCTGAATTTCCCGGAAGAAGCTGAGCAAGGCTATAAAAAAAGTCTTGAGTTGGGGAATTACGAATTAGAGACCTGGATTAGAAGATGTGATATCCTGATTGGACTGGGAGAATATGAAACTGCAATTTCCAGCATGATGCAGGCTCTGGAATTTTACCCGGGTACTGCGGAAGTCGAATATCGTCTCGCCGGTTTATATTTTAATACAAACAATGGAGATAAAGGTTATTTTCATTTGAATAATGCCTTGAAAACCGACTCAGAATATTACATCATCATAGAAGAACTTTTCCCGAATATTTTCGAGCGAAAAAGCATCAAACAAATTATAAATTCCTTCGTAAAGCTCTCTTAGTAATTTTGCTACCTTTGAGCAAAATCATAAAATTCTAAGATGCAACGCAGTTTAGTGGACTATCTAAAGATAAGCCTTAAAGGAATGGCTATGGGAGCCGCAGATGTTGTTCCCGGAGTCTCCGGCGGTACTATCGCATTTATTTCAGGTATATATGAAGAGTTGATCACCACCATTAGTGGAGTGAATCTTGGATTGCTTTCCACCTGGAAGGCAGACGGCTTTAAGGCCATGTGGGAAGAGCTGAATGGTAATTTCATTGTAGCTCTTTTTGCAGGTATTCTCGTTAGCATATTTAGTGTGATGCGTGTAGCAAATTACTTGCTCGAGAATCATCCGGTTCTAATCTGGTCCTTTTTCTTTGGACTCGTGGTTGCCAGTATATGGTTTGTAGGTAAACAAATCCCAAAGTGGACCTGGAAGATCGTTTTAGCGCTGGTAATTGGTGCAGGGGTTGCGTTCTATATCGTTAGCCTGCCGCCACTTTCCGCCAGTAATTCCTATTTATTTTTATTCTTTGCCGGAGCACTTGCCGTTTGCGCAATGATCCTGCCTGGAATTTCTGGGGCTTTTATTCTGGTATTGCTAGGTGCTTATAAGTCGATTACAGAAGCAGCACATGATTTTGATCTGAAGACTATAGGTATTGTAGGTGTTGGAGCAGTTTTTGGATTGCTTACTTTTTCAAAGATCCTGAAATGGTTATTCGTTCATTACAGTAGTATTACTCTTGCGGTTCTTACCGGATTTATCGCTGGCTCACTGAACAAGATCTGGCCGTGGAAAGAAACTCTGGAAACTGCTATGTATGGTGAAAAAGAGGTTGTACTCAAGGAAGCTTCAGTATTGCCATGGAATTTCGACGGAGATCCACAAACACTATGGTCTGTCGTTCTTATGCTGGCCGGATTCTTCCTCATTTTAGGTCTGGAAATGCTGGCTGGTAATAAACCTGAAAATGCCAATGCAGCAAACTAGGACTTTCACAGATAAGTTCCTGCTGGTTCTTAAAGGCCTGGCTATGGGCGCTGCGAACAAGGTTCCTGGCGTGTCTGGCGGTGTTGTTGCCTTTGTTGCCGGATTCTATGAAGAGTTCATCTATTCATTACAAAAAGTAAACCTTAAAGCCTTTAAGCTTTTAATTTCTGGTAGATTCAGAAGCCTTTATCATTATATCAACGGAAAGTTCTTAATTCTGTTGATACTTGGGATGCTCATTAGCTATTTTAGCGTTTCCAAGATCCTGGATTATCTAATCATACATTACGAACTATACGTCTGGTCAGCATTCTTCGGAATGATCATTGGCTCCATTTATTACATTAGTAAGGACTTTGAAGACTGGGATCGTAACTCTATTGTATTTGCAGTACTCGGGATCATTGCCGGAATAGCCATTAGTTTCCTGGAACCCGCAAGAGAAAATGACAATCTCTGGTTTGTTTTTATCTGCGGAATGATAAGTGTATCGGGAATGACCCTTCCGGGCCTCTCAGGCAGCTTTATATTGATTCTAGTAGGGAATTACGTCCTGTTGCTGGTAGACTCTGTTAATGCGCTCTATGATACGATGGCAGACATCCTGATGATGGATTTCTCCTGGACCGGGAATGCAGAAAGAATTCAGATGCTTAAAGTACTGGCGGTATTCGCGATTGGGTCCCTGGCCGGACTGGTTTCATTGTCTCATTTGCTGGGATATGTACTCAAAACAAGAAAAAGAGAAACTTTTGCAGTCATCATTGGTTTTATCACGGGCTCCCTTGGAGTTGTATGGCCATGGAAGGAGAAAGTATACAAAATTGGAGAACAGGGTAAAGTTCTAATTGATAGGAACGGAAATAAGGTGATCGACAATTACGATCGATACTGGCCACAATTCGATCAGGTAGAAACTTTCGCGGCAATCTTCTGTATAGGAATAGGAATTAGCATTGTACTTGGACTCGCCTGGTACGAAAAAATTACTTCGGAAAAATGAGAACTTTTGGACTCGTTGGAAAAGACATAGATTATTCTTTTTCCAGAAACTACTTCAGCAAGAAATTCAGCAATAAAAATATCGATGCCAGGTATATCAATTTTGATCTTGAAAGCATTGATCAGTTTCCCGAAATTTTCAAAAATACCGAAGTTTCCGGATTGAATGTAACCATTCCCTACAAGGAAAAAGTAATTCCATTTCTAGATCATCTTGACTCTGAAGCGCAAAAAATAGGCGCTGTGAATACCATTAAAATTTCTGAAAGCGGTGAGCTCACTGGCTATAATACAGACCATTTTGGCTTTAAAAAAGCACTGGAAAATCACTTGGAAAGTTTCCATAGCTCTGCTCTTATCCTGGGGACCGGAGGAGCTTCAAAAGCCGTCGCTTATGCTCTTGACAAACTGTCAGTTCCCTACCAGTTTATCTCCAGAAATTCTTCAGAAAATACGCTATCATATAGTGAACTAAGCGTTGAAGTAATTAGTCATAACAAACTGGTAATTAATACAACACCTCTAGGTACTTCTCCTGAAACCGACCGTTATCCAGATATTCCTCTCGAGGGTATTTCCAACCAGCATATCATCTTTGATCTTATCTATAATCCGGAAGAAACCAAGCTCATGAAGTTAGCTTCTGAACGTGGTGCAAAAACCCTAAATGGTTATAAAATGTTGGAACTACAGGCTGAAAAAAGCTGGTCCATCTGGAATTCTTAATTCGACTCTCAAAACTTCATTCTGTTTATAAATAGAATCATTCCCTTGTCCAATTTTAGTGGAGTTGTTATCTTTCAGAATAATTCGATTTTGAAGAACCCTAACATTGAAAGATATGTCCACTACAGAAAATGATAACAAGAAAAATGAAATGTCTGAGAACCAGGAAAAGGACTCCAAACAGACCTCCGGTTCCACAGATCATTCTTTGAATGACCCGAACGATAATTCTGCAAAACTTCAGCAGGAAACTGAACGAAAAGGTGATGATGGGACCGATCATGAAGATGCGATCGTTCATGAATCTGCTTCAGGAAAGGCAACTTCAGATCAAAAGAAAATAGAAAAAACTGATCCAGATAAAGATCCTTATACGGCCATGGAAGGAGACGGAGATACTTATCCTGTGAAGAAGAACAATGAATCTGTAGAACCTGAAAACAAATCTATTCGAAAAGTTTCAGAATCTACAGATCATGAAGATGCGATCGTTTCAGAATCTGAAAACAGAAAAACGGCGGCAAATACTGAAGAACAGGATGACGATCTTGATAGTGATATTGGTGAAGCAGTTGTTGGAGAGAATCAGAAAGGCAGCGGGAGTCATGAGGAAGACATGGAGAACTCTGTTGCTGAAGAAAGTGAAGATGAAAGCGCTGGTGAACGACACACTATAGAGAAAAAAGATTACCACTCCATGAGCAAGGAAGCACTTGTTGAGGAACTGGAAAGACTGCTGAAAACCGAGAAGGTTCAGGCGATCAAAGAACATGTACAGGAGATCAGAACTGAATTCAATGCTAAGTTCGATGAGGAAATGGAAGAGAAAAAGGAAGAGTTTCTTGCTGAAGGCGGGAATATAATTGACTTCCACTACTCTACTCCACTTAACAAACAATTTAGTTCGACATACTTTGATTATCGTGAGAAGCGGAATGATTATTATAAACGCCTTAAAAAAGACCTCAACCAAAACCTGAATATACGCTTAGAGCTTATTGAGGAATTGAAGGGACTTCTGGGTGTTGAGGAAAATATCAATACTACTTACAATCATTTCAAGGAAATTCAGGATAAATGGCGTACCGCCGGACCTATTCCAAGAGATCGTTATAATAATGTATGGAACACATACCATCATCATGTGGAGAATTTCTATGATTTTCTGCATTTAAACCGGGAATTCAGAGACCTGGATTTTAAACATAATCTAGAGCAAAAGCTTAAGGTTATAGACCGTGCTGAAGAATTAGCGCAGGAAAAAGACACGAATCGTTCTTTCCGGGAGTTGCAGATGCTGCACAAAATGTGGAAGGAAGAGCTTGGACCTGTGGCGAAGGAGTATCGGGAAGACATCTGGAAGCGATTTAGCGCAGCTACAAAAGATATTCACGATAAGCGTCAGGCATATTTTTCTCAGCTGGACGAACAGTACGAGAAGAACTGGGAGACAAAAAGAGATATCATTATCAAGATCAAGGAAATTGCAGAACAGGATTTTGATAGCCATAATAAATGGCAGCAAAGTATCAAACAGATCGAAGCTCTGCGAGAAGAATTCTTCAAGGCTGGGAAAGTTCCAAGAAACAAGAACCAGGAAACCTGGAATGAGTTCAAGGAGCATGTTCGTAAATTCAATCGTAAGAAAAATGCTTACTACAAGAATTTAAAGAAGGAGCAATATGATAATCTGGAGCAAAAGAAAGAACTAATCAAGATTGCAGAAGACAATATGAATAGTGATGACTTTAAAACGGTCACACCTCTCATGAAGAAGATCCAGAACGATTGGAAGAAAGTTGGACATGTACCCCGAAAGGATAGTGATAAGGTCTGGAAACAGTTTAAAAAGGCCTGTAATCATTATTTTGATCGCATGCACGCCCAGAAAAATGAAGAGAATAAGGATGAAGTAGAAGCTTTCGAAAAGAAAAAGGCCCTATTGGACGAAGTAAAATCCCTGGAACTAGCTGGCACTAAAAAGGAAAACCTTGCCGCTATCAAGGATAAGATCAATTCCTGGAAGGAAGTGGGTCGTGTACCTTATAATAAAAGATTTATAGAAGGAAAGTTTAATAAAGCGCTAGATCAACTCTTTAAAAAGCTTGATGTTGATAACACCAAGGCAGAGATGATGAAGTACGAGAACAAGATCCAGGCTCTTGATGATGCCGATGATGATAAGAAGATCAGGAACGAACACTATTTCCTTACCAAGAAGATCGAAGAAACCAAAGCTGAGATAAGACAACTCGAGAACAATTTACAGTTCTTCAGTAATGTAGATGATGATAATCCACTGGTACAGGATGTACACAAGAATATCGCTCAGCACAAAGCCGACCTGGAAGTATGGCAGGAAAAACTTGCGAAGATTAAGACCTTGTACTAGTTAAAGTTCAATATTATAGCCTGTAAAATTTTAGTGATCGAGTAAGTATAAAAACTTAGCCTGATCGAAGTTTTACAGGCTATAGTTTTTTAAAGAATCAGCAAACTAGCTATCCCGTTCGCGTCTCATACCCTATATAGTAACTAGCAATTATAAAAGATGGCAGTAGTAACAGCAGAAAAGAATGAGCAAATTGCGAAAATGAATTTTGGCGCTGTTTATCCGCATTACCTGAATAGAATAAAGAAGCACGGTAGAACTAAAGATGAACTTGACTTTGTTATTTCGTGGCTAACGGGTTATGATCAGGATACATTGGAATCCTTTATTGGCGGTACTGGTACTTTTGATGATTTTTTTGAAGGAGCCAGTATCCACAAAAACGCACACATGATCAATGGAGTCGTATGCGGTTATCGTATTGAAGATATTCCTGAAGAATTTGCTTTGTATCGCGATTGCAGAAAAATGGAAAAGTTAATCGATGAATTAGCCAAAGGCCGAAAGATGGAAAAGATCTTGAGGCGCTAATAAGAATCGGAGTTACACTGATTATAGCACTGACTATCACTAAATGCTAGTCTTCCCTCAATTAGGTAATCTCTTCGGAAATTTCAATGTGGTCGGTCCTTGTACATTTAAGTGCTTATCTAAGGCCAAAACTCACAGAGGAGTCTTTATATGCTCTTAAAGAAGTAAAAGTTTGCGCAAATATCACTTCAAAAATCAAAACGAATGGCTATCTAAATCTTTACACTTTCTTCGGAAGTAGTTATTCTTGCGGCTAGAGTTGCAGATCCTATACTCAAAGTCTTAGGTATCCAAGCATATATCCAAAAGTTTAAGGAAATTTTGAGGTAATCTGAAAAGGTTGAGAAAAATTGAAAGTTTGATAAGAATAAATTCTAATAAATTTTGTTTTTCATTTCTGAAAACTACTTTTACTAGATAAGATGACCAGGAAAATCTATAGTCTATTTATACTTTCTTAGCCTCGTTCCAGAATACATCCATTTCGGCTAGACTCATATCTTTTAGCGCTTTACCCTGCTCTGCCGCTTTACCTTCCAGATACTGAAATCGTTTTATAAATTTTTTATTGGTACGTTCTAAAGCGTTTTCAGGATTCACTTTTAGAAAACGTGCATAGTTGATCATAGAAAATAGTACATCACCAAATTCTGCTTCGATTAGATCACTGTTATTATCTGTAACTTCGTCTTCCAGCTCCTTGAGTTCTTCCTGAAGTTTTTCGAATACCTGTTTGGGTTCTTCCCAGTCAAATCCTACTCCTGCAACTTTATCCTGTATCCTGTTGGCTTTGACCATTGCCGGCAATGATCTAGGCACTCCTTCGAGAACACTTTTCTTGCCTTCTTTTAATTTCAGGTTTTCCCAGTTCCGCTTAACTTCTTCTTCATCTGCAACGACTACATCCCCGTAAATATGGGGGTGGCGGTCTATAAGTTTATCACAGATTCCATTCGCAACATCTGCAATGTCAAAATCGTTAGTCTCACTTCCAATCTTCGAATAAAACACAAGATGTAATAAGACGTCTCCTAGCTCTTTCCGAATCTCCTCCATGTCTTTGTCCAGAATGGCATCGCCAAGCTCGTAGGTTTCTTCAATTGTAAGATGACGCAATGATTCCATGGTTTGTTTACAATCCCAGGGACATTTTTCCCGGAGCTCATCCATGATGGTTAATAATCTATCAAAAGCCTGAAGTTGATCTTGCCTGGAATTCATACTGAAATACGATTTTTTCAAAAGTAATATATCAAAACCGTATGATGAACATGAACTGAAGTTTATTGCTTACGATATCTGTAAATGCAAGCTTCTATACAACCTATGTAACTTATCTCCATTTCGCTTTCAGTAATGCTTACTACCCTAAAGGAGCGCATACTTTCCGTGTCATTCGTACAAGTGAATGAAAGTGTGTTTTCATCAAGATCGAGATTATAGGTTCCTGTTGGACATTCATCCTGGGTAGCATTAAAATTACCATTTGGAGAAAATGTATATTCTCTACCGTTTTCAACGGTTTGCCAGGTTGTCTCACCACCCGGACTTACATATGCGTCAGTCATTTTCCAGGTTCCTGAAAGACTATCTACCGTAAGATCTACGATTAACAGGCTATCATCACTACTGCTGCAGCTACTTAAAAAAATGGACGCGACGAAAAGAATTATTAATTTTCTCATTATTTCATTGATTTGATTCAATAGGTAGATGCAAATAATTGAGAAAGGTTGCGTAAACAAAAAAAGCTTCTCATTTATGAGAAGCTTTGTGAGGGTGGAAGACCGGTTTCGAACCGGCGACCTCCGGAACCACAATCCGGCGCTCTAACCAGCTGAGCTACAACCACCATTTGATTAGCGGTTGCAAATGTAAGTTATTTGTACAATTCAGCAAAGAAAAATTTTCAATTAAATTAGGTCAAATATAGAATCCACTGCTACATAACGATCTACATTATAACCTTCGGCATGTTCAGTATTAATAAGCCTTCCCATATCCTGGGCCCGATAAGTAATGCTATCCAGGAAGTTACTGCTGGAAATTGGAGTTTCAGGCTCTTTACTATCTTCAATGTAGAATTGAGACCTGTAAGCTTTTACCGAATCAATTTTTTTATCCAGAAAGCCTGTAATATCCACTACAAAATCTGGTTTTAGATTCTTCCATTGGATATAATGGAAAACGTGCTTTGGTCGCCATGCGTTTTGGTTCTCACCATTCATAATAGTTTCAATCTTACGCAAACCACTCAGAAAGCAAGCATCACTAATTAATTTCGCAGCCTTTCCATGATCAATATGCCTGTCATCAACCGCATTACATAGCACAATCTCTGGCTGGTATTTTCTAATCATTTTAATGATCTCCATTTGATGAGAGGCGTTGTTTGTAAAAAAAGCATCGCTAAATTCAAGATTTTCGCGAACCTCAACTCCTAAAACCTCGGCTGCAGCGGCTGCTTCCTGATCACGAATCTCTGCAGTTCCCCTTGTACCAAGTTCTCCCCTGGTGAGATCAAGAATTCCAACCTTTTTTCCTCGACTAATCTCTTTTGCAATGGTTCCAGCACAACTTAATTCCACATCATCTGGGTGTGCGCCAATCGCAAGTATATCTAATTTCATAAAATTTTATTTGGTATTTGCTATTGCCTGCTCAAGGTCTTGTTTAATGTCTTCAAACTCTTCGATACCCACAGAGAATCTCAATAGATTATCCTTGATCCCTTGCTGTGCTCTTTCTTCCTCTGTCAGCAGACCATGACTGGTTTTCGAAGGTAAAAGAATGGTACTTTCCACACCGGCAAGGCTCATGGAGGGTTTAATTAGTTTCAGGGATTTCATAAAATGCTGCACATCGATCTCAGCATTTAACTCGAAAGACATCATTCCGCCGAAACCAGACATTTGCTTTGCTGCCAGTTCGTGATCTGGATGATCTTTTAAACCAGGATAATAAACGTTCGCGACACTGGAATGAGCTGTTAAAAATTCAGCCAGTTGCATAGCATTTGAATTCTGGGCTTTTACACGCAAACCCATGGTCTTAATACTTCTTTCCAGTAACCAGACCGTATAATCACTTAAGTTTCCGCCGAAATTCTTCGCCATTTGAAAGATCCTGTCGATATGTGCTTCTGAACTTATTGCAGTTCCAGCCAGGATATCACTATGGCCTCCCATATATTTTGTTGCAGAGTGTAAAACGATATCTATTCCCATATCCAAAGGGTTCTGGTTCACCGGTGAAGCAAATGTATTATCGATCATACTCACAAGTCCGTGCTTTTTGGCCAGACCTGCAACTCCTTTGATATCTGTGATCTTCAACAGAGGATTCGATGGTGTCTCGATATAAATTACCTTCGTATTTTCCTTAATTTCAGACTCCAATGAAGCTATTGATGAATCTTTAGCGAACGTATATTCTATCCCGAATTTAGCGAACTCCTCTACCGCTAGGTTACTTGTTCCCCCATAAAGGGCATCTGGAAATACAACGTGATCACCAGATCTCAAAAATGCCATTAACGAAGTGCTTACTGCTGCCATCCCACTACCAAAGATCAAAGCAGCTTCTCCGTGCTCCAATGCAGCCATCTTTTTAGCAAGGGCTACCTGGTTTGGAGTATTAAAATATCTGGGATAACGCTTGGTCTCCACATCTTCAAATGCATAGGAAGTTGCCATATAAAGAGGAGAAACCGCTCCCTTAAACTGAGTGTCTTCCAGTTCTCCAGTATGTGTACATATCGTATTGATTCCTTTAGAATCGCTCATAATTTAGAATTCAAAATTGAGCACCTAAGGTACTAAGAATTCTTTGAAAGCAATGGACTACAGGAAACTTGACCTACGTCAATTCAGCGCGTTAAGAATAGTTAAACCTGTACACCACATCATCTTTAGCAGTTATAAATTAAGTAACTTTCAGCAAAAGAGAATAAAATGAAAAATGTAAAAGCTTACGGCGCAAAGTCGAATGATGCAGATCTTAATATGATGGAGATCGAACGCAGGGACATTCTTGCAAATGACGTGAAGATCGAAATCGATTATTGTGGAGTTTGTCATAGCGATATACACCAGGTTAGAAATGATTGGGGCAATAGTAAATATCCAGTGGTCCCAGGCCATGAAATTATTGGTCGCGTAGTAGAAGTTGGCTCAGACGTAAAAAACTTTAAGCAAGGTGATCTTGTTGGAGTTGGATGTATGGTGGACTCCTGCCAGGAGTGTAAATCTTGTGAAGATGGTCTTGAGCAATATTGCGAAAATGGAATGACCGCTACTTATAATGGTAAGGATAAGCATTTAGGTGGTCATACTTTCGGAGGATATTCTGAAATGGTGGTGGTACGAGAAAAATTTGTACTGAAGGTTCCTGAAAACCTGGATACAAAAGCCGTTGCACCATTATTATGTGCAGGAATTACGACATGGTCTCCACTTAGACAATGGAATGTAAAAAAAGGTGATAAAGTTGGAGTTGTTGGACTGGGAGGTCTGGGACATATGGGTGTTAAGTTTGCTCACGCATTGGGAGCTCACGTTGTGATGATCACTACCTCTCCTGCTAAAGCCGAAGATGCTAAATCCCTGGGTGCAGATGAAGTTTTGATCTCGAAGGACGAAGCAGAAATGAAGAAACATGCGAATTCATTCGATTTTATTCTGAATACTGTTCCTGTTGGACATGATACAAATCCTTATGTTGCCTTACTGAAAAGAGATGCGACAATGACTTTAGTGGGCGCGATCGATGAAGTAGATATTCATGGTGGCGGACTTATCATGGGTAGAAAAAGACTTGCAGGTTCATTAATTGGCGGAATCAAGGAAACGCAGGAAATGCTAGATTTCTGTGGAGAGCATAACATTGTTTCAGATATTGAAATGATCGATATGGACTTTATAAATACTGCTTTCGACAGAGTTGTAAAATCTGATGTTAAGTATAGATTTGTAATCGATATGAAATCATTAAAAAATTAATTATGGGTCTACTGTCCTCATTGCTTGGTAATGCCGGTGCTATAGAAAATTCAGTTATTCAGGAGAAATATGGCAAGTTGCTAATTGATTCTGAAGAAGTTATTGCTGGTTTTAAGATCATTCGAGATACTTTCATTTTCACTAACAAACGACTGATCATTGTAGATGTGCAGGGATTAACCGGAAGTAAGATTGAATATTTCTCAGTTCTATACAAAAGCATAACACGTTTTAGCGTGGAAACTGCTGGAAGTTTTGATCTGGATGCAGAACTTAAGATCTGGATTTCCGGGGAACAATCACCCAGTATTTCAAAGAGATTCAATAAGAAAGTTGATATCTATGAAGTTCAGAAATTACTTGCTGAGTATACTTTATAAAGCAGGATAGTCAGATATTTATAAGAAAAGCCACTGATATTCAGTGGCTTTTTTCATGTACAGGTTTAAGCTTCCTGATCCAGCCTGTTCTCTTTTTCCTTCCTTTGCCATGGAAATCTACCTTCAATCTCCAGTTCAATGGAAAGACTCAAAAATGTTCTTATCAGGACGATGATCCCTAATGAGATAACCTCATACAGCGTTGGTTTTGTTACTACGGTTGCTATAATATCCGCAGCAACCAGGATTTCAAGTCCGAGCAGAATAGCTTTTCCCAATTCCTGTCTTAATAATTTGTAAGATCTGACTCCTTTATTTTGCTTGGCTAGTAAATATTTGAATAATGCTACGATCGTTCCCAGAAGTATTACCACAACTCCGGTTACTTCTATAAACTTTGCCGCATACTCGATATACAAACTTATGTTTTCCATAAACTATTCTTCTGAAGATAATTTTTTATAAACTCCGTTAGTCCAGCCAAACCCATCCTGGGTTGGATATTCCCCTCCTCCACTTTCTTTGGAAAGATCCATAACATTATACTTCTCGGTCATCTTGTAGGTTCGATCGTAAACTGCGCTATTTACATCAAGCCATCTGCTCTTTATTTCTTCGGAAAGTTCCAGATGCTTATAATTTCTTAGACCCTGAATAGAGATCCACTGCAATGGAGCCCATCCATTTGGTGCATCCCATTGCTGTCCGGTATTATATGGCGTGGTTACAACTCCACCCGGTTTCAGGAAGTCTTCTTGGATCTTTGCAGCTACTTTGTTAGCCTGCATTTCATCTGCGATCTGGAAAAATAAAGGGTACATTGCAGCCAGAGATAGGTTTCCCGTAAATTCCTGCTTTCGAAAATTGTAATCCTGAAAGAACTCCATTTCAGGATCCCAGAAAAAATTTGCGATTGCCTTTTGTCGTTTTTCTGCCAGCTTCGCATAACTAGCCGACAATTCTTTTTTGCCTGAAATTTTTGCTGCCTTAGAGATGGTCTTTTCGAGTTGGTAAAGCAACGAATTTAGATCAACCGGAAGAATGGAAGTGGTTTGAATACTCGAAAGTTCAAATTCATTTCGCTTATTTTTGACCAGCCATCTGCTTGAATAATCCCAACCAGACTCCGCCCCTGCTCTAAGATTACGATAAACATCCTCTTTCTTGAGCATTGCATTGGCTTTCATTGCAATTTCCGCAGTTTTTACATCTTCACGATAACTTTCTGGTCTTGGAGTTGCGAATTTATCATAATAGCGGTTCAGGACAGTTCCACCTTCAGCTTAACGACTCTATTACTAGCGTTCCCTGGTTTGAGTTCATTATTTCCCTTCATCCAGAACTGATGTTCTCTCACCAATGCATTTAAAAACTCGGCATAAACCTGCTCGCCTTCAATATCAGCCAGAATATCGACCATAAGAGAAAAGAACGGTGGTTGAGATCTTCCGAGGTAATAAGTACGATTCCCATTCGGAATAAAGCCTAGTTCATCAATAAGGAATGCGAAATTTACCACCATGTTCCTGATGACCTCATTTTCACCATCTACCTGCAATCCTAACATGGTAAAATAGCTATCCCAGTAATAAACTTCACGAAATCTACCACCCGGCACTATATAATCATTTGGCAACGGAATAAGAGTTCCCGAAATACTATCATTTGCAGGCCTTTTCAGCACTTCCCATAAACTCTTTATGTGATTACCTATCTGCAGACTATCGCTTTTGAAGTCCAGATCGGCTTCAGGAATACTAAAATGTTGATCCAGAAAGGTTTTCATTCCCGAAACGGTAGTATCTTCCAGCATATCATATCGTTGCCGTATAAGGCCTACACTATATTTAGGAGTCGCATCAACAAAAGTCTTACTGTCCTCGAATATGGCCCGGGTTTGTACATCGTAGAATAAATTTCCGTAGAGCTCGGCTGGTGGCAGTATATTAATTTCCTGGTCATCATTGGCAACAACGGTATCCTCACTGGACTTACAACTATTGAACATAATTAGTAAGCATAGCAGGAATAACTTAAAATATCTTCGGAAGTTCATATAGATGTGTTTACGATGTATAAATATAAATAAATTGAGAACTGAAAAGCGTGGCTACTCAAAGCTTCTTTATATTTTTGACCCATAACTAATGATTATGGAGATACTCAACTGGGATAAAAAGTACGCGGAAGAATTTGAAAAAATGAATCTTCACTGGCTGAATGAATTCTTTTATGTGGAACCACATGATGAAGAGGTTTTAGGAAAACAAGAAAAATATATCATTGAGCCAGGCGGAAAGATCTTCTTTGTAAGAAAAGACGAAACTATCGTAGCCTGTGTAGCTTTAATGAAGATGGAAGATGATATTTACGAGCTCACGAAAATGGCGGTTAAACCAGCATTTCGAGGTCAGAAGATCGGACACTTTCTAATTGACCATACCATACAGTTTGCAAAAAATAGTGGCTGGGATAAATTGATCATTTACTCTAGTCGCAAACTGGAAAACGCCATCCATTTGTATCGTAAATATGGATTCGAAGAAATTCCTATTGAAGAAAATAATCCCTATGCCCGTGGTGATATTAAAATGTCATTAATCCTTTCATAATTCTTTATTAAACCAAATAGCTAAAGTCATGTCCAGCCTTATCTTAGGCCAAAAATTGACTATGAAAAATGTAGCTACTCTAATTGCCGCAGGTTTATTGCTTGTTGGTTGTAAAGATCAAGGTAATGAAAAGGATAACATGATGAACGACACTCTTGCAGAGAAAAATGCAGAGATGAGTGAGATGCCTCTTCAGGAAACCATGGACCTAGAGATCGAACCTATTTCTCATGCCACAGCAGTTTTCAAATGGGGCGATAAGACCTTTTACACAGATCCCGTAGGTGGAGCAGAAGCTTTTGTTGATAAGGATAGACCTGATTTTATTTTGATCACAGACATTCATGGAGACCATATGAATGCTGAAACGCTGAAAGCCATTGGTTTGGACAGTGTAACCGTCATTGTACCACAGGCCGTAAAGGATAAATTACCTGCAGATCTGAAAGCTGAATATGTAATAATGGATAATGGAGACTCCAAAGAAATTATGGGTTTCAATATCAAGGCAATACCAATGTACAATTTACCTCAGTCTAAAGATGCTATGCATGTGAAAGGTCGTGGTAATGGATATATTATTGAGAATAATGGGAAGAGACTATATATTTCAGGTGATACGGAAGATATTCCGGAAATGAGAAACCTTAAGAATATCGATGTTGCATTAGTATCTATGAATCTACCTTATACCATGCCAGTAGATCGTGCGGCAAAAGGTGTGTTAGCCTTCAAACCAAAAAAAGTAATTCCATACCATTACCGTGGTAAAAATGGACTTTCTGATGTTAAAGAATTTAAGAAATTAGTAAACGAAGGAAATTCTGATATTGAAGTGGAACTAATGAACTGGTACCCGGAAAGATCGAAGTAGAAGAAATCTGAAAACAAGAAGTCGCTCTTCAGATTAATACGCTTGAAATTTTTGTAAAATTTTTAGTTGGCTAAAACAAATTCAACAATTATTTAATCAAGCAAGAACATTAATCTGGGAAGCGACTTTTAAGTTATTGATTCTCATATTATTAAATATAAGGTTTCCTGTTTATTTAGAACGAGTCTTTTTTAACTCAATTGTTCTCAACCAGTAATTTTTAGAAAACTTTATGATTTAGCGGTTTTAAGATCTGAACTTTTCATTGCAATAAATTGACTTTCTAAATCTCTAATACCCAGGTTCCATCCTACTTTAATGAAAATAAGTTTTATTATACATCAGGGAATAGAACTAGATACTCAGAAATAAAATTGGGAACTATGATATTAGTTTAAGTAAAACAATTCATAACGCATAACATATAAAAACAAAAAACCCGGCCACTTGGCCGGGTTTTTCTATAATATGAATGAGTTACTAGGAAAGTACTTCCTGAACTTTATCTGCAGCTTCCTGGAATTGTACCGCACTGTAAACTTTAAGTCCGCTATTATCGATAAGTTCCTTAGCGATATCTGCGTTTGTTCCTTGCAATCTAACAATGATTGGCACATTCATAGCGTCTCCCATATTCTTGGAAGCGTCTACGATACCCTGAGCAACACGGTCACATCTTACGATTCCTCCAAAGATATTCACCAGGATTGCTTCTACTTTGTCATCTTTCAAGATCAGTCTGAAAGCTTCTTCTACTCTCTTAGCATCAGCTGTTCCACCAACATCAAGGAAGTTAGCCGGCTCTCCACCTGCTTGTTTAATAAGGTCCATAGTTGCCATTGCAAGTCCTGCACCGTTAACCATACACCCAACGTTACCGTCAAGATCTACGTAGTTAAGTCCAACTTCTCTTGCTTCAACTTCAGTAGCATTCTCTTCACGAACATCACGCATTTCAGCATAATCCTTATGACGGAAAAGTGCATTATCATCTAATGTTACCTTAGCATCTACTGCCATGATCTTATCATCACTCGTTTTCAACACAGGGTTGATCTCGAAAAGTGAAGAGTCAGATTTTTCAAAAGCTTCATATAAAGACATTACGAATTTGGTCATTTCTTTAAATGCCTTTCCGCTAAGTCCAAGATTGAAAGCGATTCTACGCGCCTGGAATCCAAGCAATCCTGTAGAAGGATCAATCTCTTCAGTAAATATAAGGTCTGGAGTTTCTTCAGCAACAGTTTCGATATCCATTCCACCTTCAGTAGAATACATGATCATGTTACGTCCGGTAGCCCTGTTTAAAAGAACAGACATATAATATTCTTCCGGTTCACTGTCTCCAGGATAGTAAACATCTTCAGCAACTAAAACCTGGTGTACCTTTTTCCCTTCCGCAGAAGTTTGAGGAGTTACAAGATTCATCCCGATGATCTCTCCGGCGATTTCTTCAACTTCCTTCAGGTTTTTGGCAAGTTTTACACCACCACCTTTACCACGTCCACCAGCATGAACCTGTGCTTTGATCACATGCCATCCAGTCCCGGTTTGCTCGGTAAGTGCTTTCGCAGCATCTACTGCTTCTTTAGCGTTTGTTGCTACGGTTCCACGTTGAATGCGGACTCCAAAGCTGCTCAAAATTTCTTTTCCTTGATATTCGTGTATATTCATAATCAGCTATTTCTTCTGTATTTATTATGGAAAGCAAAAGTAACAAATACATACTATTGTACCAATCTTTTTTGAGCTTCTTAACGATAGGCTAATAGTCGGAAAATCTTATGCTGCAGGGCTTTCAGAATATCTACGGAAAAACGAAAAGGTTATCGCAGAAAACTGAAGTAAATCTGGTGAGACTTTCGATTCTCACCTAAATTTGATCTTTTAATTATTTCTCATGAAGAAGGCATTACTGGCGCTGGCAATTGGAGGTTTTGGAATAGGAATGACAGAATTTGTGATCATGGGAATTTTGCCTGAGATCGCTAATGCTCTGGAAGTTTCCATCCCGGTCGCAGGACATTTTATCTCGGCGTATGCTCTTGGGGTAGTCGTTGGCGCTCCCCTGCTTACCATCTTCGGAAATAAATGGCCGCCTCAAAAGACACTTTTAGGTTTGATGGTATGGTTTACCATATTCAATACGCTTTCAGCATTTGCAGATTCCTACGAGCTTCTAATGCTCGCCAGGTTCCTGTCCGGTCTTCCTCATGGTGCATTCTTCGGAATTGGCGCTGTAGTGGCAGGAAAACTCGCCCGTCCCGGGAAAGAAGCTCAGGCAATTGCAATGATGTTCACCGGACTTACGGTGGCCAATGTGATCGGGGTTCCACTTGGGACCTGGTTAGGACAGAACTTCAGCTGGGGAATTGCATTTCTTGCGGTTGGTGTAGTTGGGATTTGTGCAATGCTAAGTATAAAATTCTGGATGCCGGAAGTGAAAATTGCCAACGCCGGCGGAATGAAAGAAGAATTAAGATTACTTCGGAAACCAGAACTCTGGATGGTTATCCTTTTAACTACTATTGGAACTGGTGGTTTTTTCGCCTGGTACAGCTATATAGCTCCGCTAATTACAGATGTTGCCGGTCATTCTGAAGGTGTTGTAAGTTATGCGATGATCCTTGCAGGTCTAGGAATGGTCGCCGGAAACTTTCTGGGTGCGAAACTGGCTGAGATGTTCAGTCCGATCAAAGCAGTTATTATAGCGCTGATCCTGATGGTCACCGCGCTTATAGTGAATACTTTTGTTGCCTATGATCAAATTGGAGTGCTCATTACTACGTTCATTATTCCTGTGATCGCATTTTGTATCGCCACACCTATACAAATGGCCGTCATCAATACAGCAAAAGGCTCTGAGATGTTGGGTTCTTCGCTTAATCAAAGTGCATTTAACATGGGAAATGCCAGTGGAGCCTATCTTGCCGGTCTACCTATCGCTTATGGGTACGGCATTGTATCTGCTCAATATGTGGGAGCTGCTATGGCTGGAATTGGAATTATTATAGGAATTAGCGTCATTTATATGCGCAAAAGACAGGCAGCGCTTCAGACTACTGCATAGGAATATACATATTTAACAAAAGGTATAAATTGGTTATATTTAAATTTGATCTAGGGTAACTATTACAAAACACTGTAGTTTTACGCCAAATTAGGATTAGAAATGACACATAAGGATCTACTTTCTGTAGCAGATGATTTTGGCAGCCCGGTTTACGTGTATGATGCTGAAAAAATTACTTCTCAATATCAAAGATTAACCAATGCATTTAAGGTTGATGAACTAAGAATACACTACGCAGTAAAAGCACTTTCCAATATTTCGATCCTTAAGTTACTTAATTCTCTGGGTTGTGGCTTGGATACCGTATCTATTCAGGAAGTAAAACTGGGAATACAAGCAGGTGTTTCTCCTCAAAAGATCATATACACTCCTAATGGTGTTTCCCTGGAAGAAATCGAGGAAGTGGTTCAACTCGGAGCCCAGATCAACATAGATAATCTTTCCATCCTGGAACAGTTTGGTAGCAGGCATCCTGAGATTCCTGTTTGCATTCGTATTAATCCTCATGTAATGGCGGGTGGAAATTCAAAAATTTCTGTTGGACATATTGATTCCAAATTCGGGATCAGTATTCACCAGATGCCACATTTGTTGAGAATTGTAGAAAACACAGGAATGCACATTAACGGTATTCATATGCATACTGGAAGTGATATTCTTGATATTGGAGTTTTCCTACATGCTTCAGAAATTCTTTTTGAAGCAGCAAGAAACTTTAAAGAACTTGAATTCATAGATTTTGGAAGTGGTTT